>NZ_JBDKWG010000146.1:0-265948 GCF_040151475.1 Reichenbachiella sp. MALMAid0571
CCCGGCATTTACCTCGTATTTTCCTGTTTTATTAAAATGAAATTTCAAATTGTTGATGACCATGTTGCTCCCATCTACCTCAAAAGGCCCAACGTTAAAAAATTTCCTTAGTGCTTCTACTTTCCCAAAAGGATGGTTGTGTTCCAGCGTATGTACTTTCCCCCATTTCCAATTGTCTATGTCATTTCCAAGTTGATTTTCGAGTTCTACCATGCCTTCATTGATAGCAGCGATAAAGATATCCGTTCTGGATTCTTGCACCTCTTTCGTGGTTTTATTATCCCACCAGGCAGTGCTGTCATTGGCAAACAAAGGCTGAAAACTGCGCTGAATCATATGAGTGCTAAACAGTTCGTTAAAATCCTTTTCCCCCAATTCATCTTCCATTGCTGCTGCCAGTATTTTATAAATCCATTTATTATAAATTACGGGCGCATTGTCTATGGCATAGAAGCTGCCACCCCAGCCGTTCAATATTTTTAAAGCCTTTTTAGAAAAATCAGAAAGCCTTTTATCCTCTCCTATTCCATCCATAATGGAAGCAACTACTTCAGGCACATTTTCAGATGTCACGTCAAGTGCCATTTGTTTCATTTCTCCGGCATCAAATTTTTCTTTCTTCTCCAACAAAGACACGATTCTTCTGGCCCGGTTTTCCGGAGCATAATGTCCCGGATACAATTGACCGGAGGTCAGCCTGGTTTGATTGTTGGCACTATATACATAGTTCCAGGGTGGGTTTTCGGTTTGTGGGTTTTCAGAAAAATCATAAAACCCCATAGGGTCGTATTTTCCGGAAGCCCCATTGTTGAACAGAGCACTATGGGCACTATCGGCTCTGTGAATTATTTTGGCAGAAGCCCACCAACCAATATTCCCCTCTGCATCGCCATACATTACATTGAGGCCGGGTGCGTGAATAGTACTGGCAACTTCTCTTGCCTGGTCAATATTTTTTAAGTGATTTGTTTTGTATAAAATTTCCAAAATAGTGCCTGCAGTTTGGGTAAATGTCCAATACATGCTGACCGGATCATGCTTTAAGTCCAGCACATCATTGACAATCGGTCCGTGCACGGTGCTCCTCACAGTCATGGTGACATCAGAGCTGTCTTTTACCATAATGGTCTCCTCTCTGGTTTCAATATTTTTGAGTTCCCCTTTGTGTTCATATTGATCAGGATTGTTTGGTGAGATTTTTTCCTGAAAAAAATCTATGTCGTCATTGGTAAACATGGTAAGACCGATTGCATATTGGCGAGAATGCCCAAATACCCCAAAGGGCACTCCTGCGATATGATAACCGTAGAATGAAAACCCGGGTGCTTCTAAATGTGCCTCATACCAAACAGCAGGTTGTGAAAAACCTACATGAGGATCATTTTCAAGAATTACTTTACCTGATTTTGTTTTTTCCGGACCAAGTACCCAGCTGTTGCTTCCCATCCATATTGCAGCCGGAAGATTATTCATTACCTCACTGGCATACTCAGACAATGCTGTTTCAGCATTTATTTTCGGATAGTTTTTTATGGGCAATGTCTTTTCACTCAACCCCAAATCAAGGGCATTTAAATAATCTACTCCCAGTTCCTGCTGGATTTTAGTAAGGATGGGTTCTACCCGTTGGGCAGAAGCAAAACTGAAACCCATGTAGCCAATGGCATTGTTGATGTCGATCAAAGTAAAAGGCGCTTTTTCTATGCCAAGTATGGTAAACTCAATTGGAGTTTGTCCTGAGGTCACAAAATGATTAACCCCTTTCAGGTAAGCATTAGCTGTCCTTTTTATTTTTTCATCAGCTTCAGCATTAAACTTTTCTACAGACTCTTTGGAGTATTCATTGATCCCTAATGTCCTGAAAAACTTATCGGTTTTCACCATGTCTTTTCCAAATATCTCAGACAGTCTGCCAGGAGCTATTCTCCTGACTATTTCCATTTGAAACAGCCTGTCCTGAGCATGCACATAACCCAAAGCCATATAAGCATCTTCCTCCGATTGGGCATAGATGTGCGGAATGCCATAGTCATCAAAAAATATTTCCACTTCACCGGACAGGCCTTTGAGTGTTAACTCTCCTGAATAAGTTGGCTTGAGTTGTTGAATGTACAAGTAACCACCTGCTGCAACCAGCAACAGAATAACCAGTAAGGTCACTATTATTTTTTTGAGCATTTGTATGTTGTTTTTGGGAATGAAAAGTTAACGACAACAAACTGCTATGGCAAATAAAGAGGTTGATTTTGGGGTTTTTACCATGAGGAAGGGCAGTCAATACTCTTTATCAAGTTTTGATTTGTTCATTGGATATGTGGCACTTGGTAATATATATGGCTTAAGGGGTTGGTTTTTTCTGAGTTGCGTTCACAAATCTTACAAATTGTTCGAGAGTTAGTATGTCACCACGATGTTCCGCTGAAAAACTGGTCAAATAAGCTCTGGGAACTACTAGTTGAACTCCATATTCGTTCATCTCTTGAAGCTGATTCTTCGAAATTCCTTGTTGCAGTGTGAACAGATGCTTTGTTCTGATTCGATCTGCTTCGTTAAGAATTTGCCTCCATCTATCCTTGCATGTTGTTTTTGAAGCGAGGAGAATTAGTTTGTTTTCATCAAATTCTGGGTTGTTATAAAGTTCTATGTTGGGAAATAGAAAATCTGGTTTTTTGTTGTTTTCAGTTGTTACTTGAGTTTGGAATATCAGTTCGAAAACTCTGAAAACTTCCTCTAAATGATGTTCAAGAGATTTTCCTGCTCTACTTTTCCTTCTGTTTAGTATTGTGTTTGCGGTTTTAACCAAGTCTTCAACTGTTTGAAAAGGAGTTTGGATGATTTCCGAATATCTATCATTTTCAATGGTTTTGAAAAGATCATATTCGGCTTCTAACCAGTTCAAAAGTTCTTTATCAGGATGAGTCTTGATTTGGTTTGGTGTTACATTGTATGATGAGATGTAACAGGTTCTGGCGTTGGTTGCTAAATCAATAGTTGGAGGAAAGTCAATATCTAACGTGTGGACGTAGGCAATAAAACATTGAAGGAGCCGATCTTCCGAGGTTTGTTCTTGCTGCTTCGGAATTATGGCATTTGTTTCCGTCGATGAGATATTTAGAGCGGCGAAGAAATCCTCAATATCCTCATCGCTACTTAAAACATAGCCTTCGAAAAAATCAGCAGACTTTTTTACCAAGACGAGTAGATCACCTACGTTATCGTCCGTCAAAAAAGGAAATCCTTTGCCAAATCTCGTTGACGATATTCATCTCTAGCGCCTACACCTCCCTACGAGTCGGTCTATCCACTATATTTTGTGCCGCTTCTATCCCTCTCGCAAAGCAATCTAGAAAATTTTGTGCGCTAATTACCTCTGTTGGCTTTTCATTAGTTAATGAGAATTTTTCGAATTCATACCAATCGTGATCCATTTCAGGATCAAATTCATAATTTTCCAAACGAGGCACTTTTACTTTGTCAGGATAAAAAAACTCACCATCTATTAAGCAAGGCTTGATTTTTTCTGTGGCAACATCTGGTTCTATTAGTGTTGGATTTTTAAATACAGCACTACCAAACTGTTTGTAGTTACCTGCATCACGATACAAATACTCAAACTTTAGGTTATTTTCTAAATCGTTCATTGTTATGATATTTAAGAAATTCCGGATCGGGTAAGAATTTGGAAGGTAGTATTATTTCTTTCTGGTCATATTGTAGAAAGTATTCACCTATTGCTTTGTCTTTACTTTTCTTTAGCTCTTTTGATACTATAATCCTGTAGTCAGGAGAAATCGTGAACAATCCGTTTTCAAAAGCCTTATCATGCAAATTATTCATCGCAAAACCGTTTCTTGGATTCAGTCTGTTTTTTTCATCAAGACTCCATGGTTTGATGTGTCCTGCAACAAGTAATTCTGGTTGATCAATTCCGGTAATACAGCATTTATAGTTATAGGATGCAAGTATTGTCTTTCTGAAAAACGATTGGTTAACTCTTACCTTAATCCGGCTTTCTCTTTCTTTTCCCTCTGTTTGTGATAAGAGTATCTCCGTTTCTAAGTCATCAAAACTCTTTTTTTCAAAGTAAGCCAAAAGCCTTTCACTTTCATATGCAGCTTCATCCCAATTTAAATAAAATTCGTCCCAGATTTCTTTATCGAGCTTACTTGAATTTGAAGCACCTTTGATTCCCCGAACTTGGAGACTCGGATCAAGACTGGCAAAATTTACTAACTTATATGCCACAGAACTTGGGGTTCTTTCAATAAGATTAGATAGATGAATAATCTCAAGATTTCCTTTATGGAGTTTGCCAAAAGGCAGCTTACAATAAAGGTTTATTGCAAGAATTAATTCCTCTCTCGTCCAAAGTCTTTGACCTTTTTGCATATCAACTAAAATCGACATTTTTTTGACTTCACCAGACCAGAACCGCAGAACTTTCCAACCGGATTATTCTAATTTCAGATTAACTGTTTTGCCTCTATTGATATTGGATTCAACCTTATTCCACTAGAATTCACGATTGGTTTTGATTCTGTGTTTTTCTGTTTGCCAGTCCTTTCCATGAAAGTCTTCACTATCTACAAAAATAGCAATTTTGTGTTTCTTGAGGCTGAAATCAGGCTTACCAAACACAAATTTTGAATTACTTCTAAACCTGTAAACTCGTGTCCATAATTCCTTTGCAAGTTTCACCTCCATTTTGGTGTTCTTGCTTTTTATGGCTTTCATGTTTTTCGTTCTCTGTTCAGGTGTTAGAACGTCCATGTACAAATTTAAAAACCGCAAAGGCGAATAGCAAAACTTAAGCCCTTCAGATTTTTTTGAGTTGAATTATTTTGCAAAAAACCAAATGCGCTGAAATGTGCGGTTAGTTTTTCTGCATAATAAACATAGTTTACTAAAGCCACTCCTTAAGGCAACTGCTCCTTGTTCATCATCTCTGCCCAGCCGTCAATCACGATTTTTCCTCTTTCCAATTCGAATACCTGAGTGGAAACCACAGCGGTGTGTTTGCCTTCACGTGTTTCTGTGATCTCGAAACGGGCTTCATATTCTTTGCCTGGAAAAACCGGACGCTTGAATTCCAGCTTCTGACCCAGATAGATCGACCCATGTCCGGGAAATTCCGTGCCCAGCACTTTTGAAAATACGGAAGCTGAAAAGATTCCATGAACAATGGTTTGTTTGAACGGCGTATTGGCAGCAAACTCCTGATCAATATGGATGGGATTGTCGTCACCACTCAATTGGGCAAATGCATTTACCTGCTCCTGAGTAATGGTAAATTTGGATGTGTAAGTATCTCCTAGTTTTAGCATATGCCAAAAATACGGACAGAAAAGCAAAATTAAAACGATGACTTGGTGAAATCACCACTATGTCGAGGGATGAGATAGAGCCATTGGCCTCTTCATATTATGATTTTTTCGAGCGGTTTTTCTTACTATTTCTTAAGTAACCAACGACTAAATACTTATTTTTACTCCATGAGTAAACCAGAGAAAAAACTATTCTTACTAGATGCTATGGCTCTAATTTACAGAGCTCACTTTGCATTTTCAAAAAATCCAAGAATCAATTCCAAAGGAATGAATACCAGTGCAGTGTTTGGTTTCGTCAATTCTTTATTGGAAATATTAAAAAAAGAAAAACCTACGCATATAGCAGTAGCCTTTGATACCAGTGCTCCGACTTTCCGACACATTGAGTTTCCGGCATACAAGGCACAACGGGAAGAAACACCTGAAGACATCAGGATAGCGATTCCCATTATCAAAGATGTGGTTAAAGCGTTCAACATTCCGGTACTCCAACTGGATGGGTTTGAAGCGGATGATATCATTGGAACTTTTGCAAAAATTGCGGCAAAAAAGGATTTTGAGGTTTTTATGATGACTCCCGATAAAGATTATGCCCAGCTAGTGGAGGAGCATATTTATCTGTACAAACCTGCCTTCATGGGCAATGGTGTTGACATACTCGGCATACCGGAAGTACTGGAAAAATTTGAGATTGAAAATGTAGATCAGGTCAGAGACATTCTTGGACTTCAGGGTGATGCAGTGGACAATATTCCGGGGATTCCGGGAGTGGGTGCAAAAACGGCAATCAAATTTTTGCAGGCATATGGCACTGTAGAAGGTCTTCTGGAAAATACCCATGAACTAAAGGGTAAAATGAAAGAAAAGGTAGAGGAGTTTGGTCAACAGGGAATTTTATCTAAACAACTGGCTACAATAAAAATAGATGTTCCTATAGAATTTGAAGAAGAAAAATTAGTGTTGGTTGATCCTGATGAACCAAAAGTCAGGCAAATCTTCGATGAACTGGAATTTAAAACCACACTGAAAAGAGTATTCGGAGATGGAAATGATGAACCTGCTCCTACCGCAAAACCTTCAAAAAAAACGAAGACTCCCGATTCTCAGTTGGGACTTTTCGGATCACCTGAGGAAGCCCCTGCTCCTGTAGTTGTAACAGAAAAAAAGTCAATCCTAAATACTGAACATGACTATTACCTCGTAGATACTGCCGAATCAAGAAAATCCTTAGCTAAGTATTTGTCTTTACAAAAGGAGTTTTGCTTTGATACAGAAACTACCAGCGTAAATCCGGAAGAAGCCGAACTGGTAGGAATTGCATTTTCTTATGTACCGGGAGAAGCCTATTATGTGTCCGTTCCGGAGGATCAGGCTGAGGCACAAAAAATAGCTGACGAATTCAGGGGGGTTTTAGAAAACAAAGACATCATCAAAATCGCACACAACCTGAAGTACGACATTCAGGTGATGAGAAACTATAGTATTGAGGTGCAGGGAAAAATGTTTGACACCATGCTTGCCCATTATATTTTGGATCCTGAGACCAAACACAAAATGGATGCACTGGCTGAAAACATGTTGTATTACACACCAGTACCCATTGAGGATTTAATAGGTAGTGGAAAAAACCAGAAAAACATGCGGGATATAGATGTGCAAACCGTCACAGAATATGCCGCCGAAGATGCTGATATTACGCTCCAGTTGAAACATCTGCTGGCACCACAAATAGAAGAGCAGGGGTTTTCAAAATTACTGCATGACGTGGAAGAACCTTTGTCAGTGGTGCTTGCTGACATGGAGTATAATGGAGTAAAAATCGATACTGCCGTTTTGGAAGTGATGTCCAAAGAACTCAATGAGCTGAGCATAACCGCTCAGAGCAAAGTTTTTGAATTAGCTGGTCAGGAATTCAACTTGAGTTCGCCAAAGCAGTTGGGTGAGATTTTATTCGACAAAATGAAGCTGGTGGACAAACCCAAAAAAACCAAAACAGGCCAATACGCTACCGGAGAAGATATTTTAACAAGACTAGCCAAGGAACACGAGATAGCCGACAGTATTTTGGAATTCAGAGAATATCAAAAACTGAAGTCCACCTATGTTGATGCTCTGCCCAAACTGATCAGCAAAAAGGATGGGTTGATTCACACAGATTACCGTCAGGCGGTAGCTGCTACCGGGCGCTTGAGCTCCAACAATCCCAACCTTCAGAATATTCCTATTAGGACTCCCAAAGGTAGGGAGATTCGAAAAGCATTTATTTCCAGAGGAGATGATTACAAAATATTTTCTGCCGATTATTCTCAAATAGAATTGAGAATAATTGCAGCATTGGCAGGAGATGAAAGCATGATCGATGCTTTTAAAAATGGCAGAGACATCCATGCTACCACAGCGTCAAAAGTTTTCAAAGTACCCATGGAGGAGATGACCCCAGACATAAGGCGTAAAGCCAAAGAAGTTAATTTTGGTTTGATTTATGGGATCTCCGCTTTCGGGCTGTCTCAAAATATAGGTATCTCCAGGACAGAGGCTGCTGAAATTATTGAAGCGTACTTTACTGAATTTCCAGCCATTAAAAAATACATGGATGATTCTATCAACAAAGCCAAGGAATTGGAATATGTAGAAACTATTCTTGGAAGAAGAAGGTATTTGAGAGACATCAATTCAAGGAATGCAACCGTTAGGGGCTATGCCGAAAGAAATGCGATCAATGCACCTATCCAGGGAAGTGCTGCCGATATGATCAAAGTAGCCATGATCAACATTCATCAATGGATGAAAAAAGAAAAGCTGCGGTCTAAAATGATCATGCAAGTACATGATGAATTGGTATTTGATGCTCATGTGGATGAATTGAGTTTGTTGAAATCCAAAGTGGAGGAACTGATGAAAGCCGCAATCCCTTTTGATGTGCCTATGGAAGTGGGCATGGGAGAAGGCAACAACTGGCTGGAAGCCCATTGATAATTGAACTTTTGGAAATGATTGTGACAAACGGTATCCGTAAAATCATCCTATATTTAAACGCCGTGAAATGATCTGGCTTAATTGTTGTTCACAATTTTTTTATAAGAAAAATGGCTAAAAAGAGCGTGTTCTCGTGGACACAAAAATCATTTTCCATTTAGGAATTAGCTAAAAAAACGAATTTCCAAAGCAGAAAGAGTTGAAGGAAAGCGATGGATTTATAAGATTAGTTTACTTTTATGAAAATTAACCAAACCAAACCTTTTATGAATTCAATATTAAATGCTGCCAAAGCGTTAATAACCCTTCTTTTATTCGCTATTATATACGGTTGTACCTCTACCACTCAGAATGCTGATGCAGCAAAAGAAGAATGGATTCAACTGTACAACGGAAAAGACATGGCAGGCTGGACTCCCAAGATTGCGGGATATCCGGTAGGTGAAAATTTCAATAATACTTTTCGGATTCAGGATGGTTATTTGTCTTCCTCTTACGATGATTACACAGAATTTACCAATGAATATGGCCATCTGTTTTATAAGGATAAATTCTCTCATTACCGAATAAAAGCCCGATATCGATTTGTAGGCGAACAGGTAAAAGGAGGAGCAGGGTGGGCTTACCGGAATAATGGATTAATGCTTCATGCACAATCTGTTGAAAGCATGGGACTGAAACAATCCTTTCCTATTTCATTGGAAATGCAATTGCTGGCTGGAAGTGGCGAAGGAGAAAGATCTACCGGAAACTTATGTACCCCAGGAACGAATGTAATATTAGATGGTGAATTTTTCACTCCTCACTGTGTCAACTCAACCTCTAAAACCTATCATGGTGAACAATGGGTAAATGTTGAAGCTATAGTTTTGGGTGATTCTATTGTTCATCATGTAGTAGAAGGTGACACTGTATTAACTTTCACAAACCCTACAATGGGAGGGACACTCGACTTTGCTGATCCGGCAATACTTATCGAAGGAAAATCGATCGGTGAAGGCTATATTACCATTCAGGCAGAAAGCCATCCCACACAATTTGCGAGCATAGAGCTACTTGATCTCTGCGGGTGCAAAGACCCCAAAGCCAAAAACTATAAATCATACTATATCAAAGACGATAGAAGCAAGTGCAAGTATTAATTTTTGATAACTAAATTTTTAAGATGAAACAAATTATTAACCCCCAACGCCTTTATTCACTGGATGCCCTTCGTGGATTTGATATGTTCTGGATCATGGGAGCAGAGGAGATTTTTCACAAGATGGCAGAAATTACTGAAGCTCCTTTTTGGCATGTACTGGCCGTACAATTTATACATCCTGATTGGCATGGGTTTGCCGCCTATGACATAATCTTCCCACTGTTTTTGTTTTTGGCCGGAGTTGCCACACCATATTCTCTTGGCAAACAAATAGAAAAAGGAGAAACTACAAACAGCCTGTTATTCAGGGTAATCAAAAGGGGGTTGATATTGGTACTTCTGGGAGTTGTATATAACAATGGGCTGAAAATCATGCCTATTGAAGAAATCCGATTTGGAAGTGTGCTGGGCCGTATCGGTTTGGGGTATATGTTTGCCAACATTATCTTCTTATACACCAAGCAAAGAGGACAGATTATTTGGTTTTTCTCCATTCTTATTGGCTATTGGTTGTTATTAACCTTGGGTTCTGCTCCGGGATTTCCTATGGGAGATATGACTATGGAAGGAAACATTGTGTCTTATCTGGATAGAATTCTGATGCCAGGTAGGTTATACCTTGGTATTCACGATCCTGAAGGATTGGTTTCTACCATTCCTGCTGTTGCTACCGCACTACTTGGTATATACACAGGGAACCTGTTGAAAAATACTACTGAAGCCGACAAAACAAAAACTGCCTTGCGTTTGGTGATTATAGGAGCCAGCCTGATTGTAGTAGCTCAAATCTGGAACTTGTTTTTCCCTATCAATAAAAACCTTTGGACTAGTTCTTTTGCACTACAGTGTGGAGGAATCAGCATGATCCTGATGGCTACATTTTATTATATCATCGATATATTAGGGTATGTGAAATGGGCATTCTTCTTCAAGATAATTGGGATGAACTCCATACTTATCTATATGGCAGGAGATTTTATCAAATGGTCTTATACTGCATCTGCCATGTTTGGTTGGTTGGGACAACTTGTAGGAGAACCGTACAATGCCGTAGTGATGGTATTTGCTTTCCTTGCCGTACAATGGGGATTTTTGTACATAATGTACAAACAAAAGCTCTTTTTACGGGTTTGATTTATTGACCTGATTTTAGGCTACAAAAAAGAGGCTGTTTCTGATGAAACAGTCTCTTTTTTTGTGGTTGATTATTGTTCAGAAAATAATGCTTACATCTCCAATTTCAAGAATGTTGCAGTAAACCCTTTATCTGTTTTGATCATTTCCTCTGGAGTACCACTAAACACAATGTTTCCACCACCATGACCTCCTTCCAGTCCCAAGTCAACAATATGATCTGCCACCTTTATCACGTCCATGTTGTGCTCTATCACCAAAACAGTATTACCTTTTTCCACCAGCTTGTTGAGTACTACGAGTAAATGTTGGATGTCCTGAAAATGCAGGCCTGTAGTAGGCTCATCTAATACATAGAAGGTTTTACCTGTATCTTTTTTGGATAGTTCCGTTGCTAGTTTTACCCGCTGTGCCTCACCTCCAGAAAGTGTAGTGGCATGTTGCCCAAGGGTAATGTATCCCAGCCCTACGTCATTCAGCGTTTTTATTTTCCGTACAATTTTGGGTTGGTTTTCGAAAAACTCAACAGCTTGCTCTACAGTCATTTCCAGCACATCTGAAATTGATTTGCCTTTGAACCTGATTTCCAACGTTTCCCGATTATATCTTTTACTCTTGCATGTTTCGCAAGGCACATGTACATCTGGTAGAAAATCCATTTCTACGAGTTTCATTCCAGCCCCTTCGCATGTTTCGCACCGACCTCCTTTTACATTGAAAGAGAACCTGCCTGGTTTGTATCCACGGATTTTTGCCTCCGGCAATTGGCAAAACAATGTCCTGATTTCAGAAAACACACCTGTGTAAGTGGCAGGGTTAGACCGTGGTGTTCTTCCAATAGGAGATTGATCTACTTCTATGGTTTTGTCCAAATATTCAATCCCCTTGATTTCATTATAAGGCAGAGGTTCTTTTCTCGACCTGTAAAATTTTCTATTAAGGATTGGCACCAACGTTTCATGAATCAACGATGATTTCCCGCTACCGGAAACCCCCGTGATGCAAATCATTTTTCCCAAAGGAAGCTCTAAGGTTACCTCTTTGAGGTTGTGGCCTGTTGCACCCTTTAGGATTAGAGCATTGCCATTACCTGGCCTTCTTGAGGCTGGTACTTCAATACTTTTGACACCATTCAAATAGGCGGCTGTCATGGTATCTGATTTCACAAAATCCTGAGGGCTGGCTGCAGATACAATTTGTCCACCATGCCTTCCTGCTCCCGGCCCTATATCTATCACAAAATCAGCATTGAGCATCATGTCCTTGTCATGCTCCACCACAATGACAGTATTTCCCAAATCACGCAAATCCTGCAGTGCCTTGATCAATTTCATATTGTCTCGCTGATGAAGCCCGATACTTGGTTCATCCAGGATGTATAAAACGCCTACCAACTGGGTACCAATTTGTGTTGCCAGACGAATACGTTGAGCTTCTCCACCTGAGAGGGTTTTCAATGGCCTGTTCAATTCCAGATAGTTTAACCCGACATCAAGTAAAAAGCCCAAACGCTTTCTTATTTCTTTTAATATCTCTGTAGCAATAATGTTTTGACGTTCGGTCAACCTCTGTTCCAGATTTTCAAACCACTCTGTCAAAGCTTCAATATTTAGAGAAGCAAGTTCCGATATATTCTTATTATCAATCTTAAAATGCAGCGACTCTTTTTTTAATCTTTGGCCATTACATTCAGGACAAGTGGTAACATTAGTGAAATCCTTGATCCATTTTTGTATTTTTTCTGATCCGGTATCTTTTTGTTTTTCAAGGAACAAGACAATGCCCTCAAACTTGGTTTGCCAATCCGTACCCGGATATTTTACAGATTTTACCGCTACAGGCTCACTGTCTCCATAAAGCAAAACCTGCATCACCTCCTCCGGAATGTCCTTGATAGGAGTAGTCAGGTTTACCTTGTGGCGCTTCAGGAGGGCTTCTATTTTCTTAAAAATCCAAATATCCCGAAATTCACCAAGCGGCAGAATGCCTCCACGACTGATACTTATAGATTCATCCGGAATGATAGATTTCCTGCTTATTTCTTCAATCTGCCCCAATCCATTGCATTCCGGACAAGCACCATAAGGTGAGTTAAAAGAAAATGTATTGGGAGCTGGTTCGTCATAGGCCAGACCAGTTTTAGGATCCATCAGGTACTTGGAAAAATGATGCTCCTGATTGTTCTCATCCAGAATCATAATGATTCCTTTACTGTGTTGTAGGGCAGTTTTTAAGGATTGATTGATTCTCGTCTTGTCTTTGTCCCGTACGAGGACTCTATCAACTACTATTTCAATATCATGAGTTTTGTACCGATCAACCTGCATTTTGGGAACCAAATCCATCATTTCTCCATTCACCCGTACTTTGCCAAACCCAAGTTTACTCACCTGAACAAAAAGCTCACGATAATGCCCTTTTCTTCCTTTTACCACTGGAGCTAAAATCGCTATTTTCTTCCCATCAAAATAAGAAAGGATATGCAATAAAATTTGCTCTTCGGTTTGTTTCTGCATTCGCTCTCCCGTAAGATAAGAAAATGCCTCTCCTGCCCGAGCAAATAAAAGTCGCATAAAATCATATACTTCGGTAACAGTACCCACCGTTGATCTGGGATTTCGGCTGGTAGTTTTTTGTTCGATAGAAATAACCGGACTCAATCCATTGATTTTGTCCACATCGGGACGTTCCATATCTCCAATAAAAGACCGGGCATAGGCGGAGAAGCTTTCCATATACCTCCTTTGGCCTTCAGCATACAGTGTGTCAAAAGCAAGAGAAGACTTACCACTACCACTTATTCCTGTAATAACCACCAATTGGTTCCTCTTAAACTTAAGGTCTATATTTTTCAGGTTGTGCTCACGTGCACCATATATTTCAATATACTCTGTGGCTTCATCCTCAACTATTGGGCTGCTTTTTGATGTGATCTCCTCTACTTCCATGTATTATTTATATTGGTTGATCCAATAGTTACTATGATCAATTGTAAAATTAAAAATTTGGTGAAAGCAGGAATTTACTGTAAAATTCGTCTATCACTCCAACTGCATCAGCAGCATTGTCCACTATACTAAAAAGCTTCAAATCCTCTTCACTCACGTTTTTTTCCTTGAGCATGACATCTCTGACCCAATCAAACAACCCACTCCAATATTCTTTCCCTACCAAAACAATAGGAAACTTTCCGATTTTCAAAGTTTGAATCAATGTGATCGCTTCAAATAGTTCATCCAAAGTACCAAAACCTCCGGGCATCACAATAAACCCCTGAGAATACCTTACGAACATTACTTTTCTTACAAAGAAATAATCGAAATTCATCAACTTGTCCTGATCTATGTAAGGATTATTTTTTTGCTCAAAAGGGAGGTCAATATTCAAGCCTACAGACTTGCCGTGTTTGCTATTAGCTCCTTTATTAGCTGCTTCCATTATTCCAGGTCCTCCGCCAGTTATCACACCATAACCATGCTTTACCAGTTCCGCTCCGATCTCCACGGCCATGTGGTAATACTTATGATCAGGCTTGGTACGAGCTGAACCAAAAACCGACACACAAGGGCCAATTTTAGCCAGCTTTTCAAAGCCTTCTACCATTTCGGCCATTACTTTGAATATCACCCACGAATCAGTACTTTTAATCTGATTCCAGTCTTTGTCTTTAAAGGCCTCTATAATTTTGCCCTTTTCTTCGTCGTTTAATTGATGATCTTTCATAAGTATATTTGAATTTAGTGGGTCAACTCAAAAAATTTAGCTGGCAAAGTTATCGAATTAACATCCAACACTCAATTGTCATTTAATATTTGACTTAAGGTTTCATCGAGGTTTTCATTTTGAAAATTAAACCCAGTAGATTTTATTTTTCTATTGGACACTTTATTGCCCCCTGTAACTATCACTGACATTTCGCCTAGCAGCAGTTTCAATACAAATGAAGGGACATTTGGCATAAAGAGGGGCTTACCCAGAGCGTTGGCAATTGAACGGGTCATCTCGCTATTTGTTACCGGATCGGATGACACAGCATTATATACTCCCTCAATATCTTTATTGTAAACTGCATAATTGATCAACTCAACCAAGTCGTTAATGTGAATCCAGCTGATCTGCTGCTTGCCTGTGCCTAACGGTGAACCGATAAAAAACTTAACAGGCAGAGCCATTTTTGGTAATGCACCTCCATTTTTTGCGAGAACTAAACCAATTCGAAGCTTAACAGTACGAATTCCCAATGCTGAAAATTTATCCACACTTTTTTCCCATTCCTCCACTACATCAGATAAGAACCCATCTCCCTTTTCACTTTCTTCCGTCATCAACTCCTCTTTGGTATCAATTCCATAATAACCCACTCCCGAGGCTGAAATAAAAACGGATGGTTTTTTTTTTAATTTTGAAACCGCATCAAAAAGCAATCTGGCTGAGTCCGTTCGGCTTGAGATGATTTTTGCTTTTTGCTTAGCTGACCATTTTTTGTCAGCAACACTCTCACCGGCAAGATGAATAATCGCATCCAAATTTTCAACAGCGGATTGATCCATTTTTCCTTTCTCAATATCCCACTCAAACACTTCAATATTGTCAATCGCTCTTTTGGATCTACTCAGATGTCGTACCTTATGATCTCCATTCAACAGGTTTTGTGTCAAATCAGAGCCAACCAACCCTCTTCCTCCTGTTATCAATATATTCATATTATTAAGACCTCTATGTTAAAAATTTCAAGCTAATTTATTATTAAGTCATTATGCTCAGTTGAAGATATTCATTATTTTACAAATTAATCTAATGGTCACTCTATAAAGTCTGCTATTGAATGGAATTGTTTTCCCCTGATAATAAAGAGTTATTAATATTGGTATTGGGCTTTGTAATTATTACTGTCGCTTCCAGCAGAATAGCTCTACTATTTAAAAAAATCAGGCTTCCATTTATTACAGGTTTTTTATTCACAGGGATCATCTGTGGTGCATATTTTTTGGGTTTAATACCGGAGGCTTCCAGGGTTAAGCTCAATTTTATTAATGAAATGGCTTTGGCATTTATTGCGTTTGCAGCAGGATCTGAATTGTATCTGCGAGAGTTGAGGTCTCGTTTCAACAGTATCAAGTGGAATACCATTGGACAACTTACTTCAACCTTCGTCATTGGTAGTGTAGCTGTTTTTTTTATGTCGGATTATATTCCTTTTATGACAGAAATGAATACAGAATCCAAGGTAGCCATATCTATGCTTTCAGGAATCATTTTTGTAGCCAGATCTCCTGCCTCTGCCATTGCCATTATCAACGAACTTCGGGCGAAAGGTCCTTTTACCCAAACAGTGATGGGCGTTACGGTGCTAAAAGATTTTATAGTAATCGTCTTGTTTGCTGTTTGTCTTTCGCTAGCGAAAACCATGACTGTAGGCGAAGCATTCAACATACTCAGTATTGTATTTTTAATTGGCGAAATATTTATTTCTCTGCTGATAGGAAGACTTCTTGGACATTTCTTAAAACTCGCTTTGTCCTTAAAAATCAAAGTAAGAGTCAAAGCCGGGATCATCATATTATTAGGATATTCAATTTATGAGATGTCCTATTTTGTTCATCATTTTACAGAAACTCATTTTATAAGAGAAATAGCATTGGAACCCCTTCTTATTTGTATTGTTGGGAGTCTGTATGTCACAAATTACACCAAATTCAGACCTGAATTTTTGAGAATATTAAGTGAAACAGGCCCGATGGTATATGCTGCATTTTTCACTTTAACCGGAGCATCATTGTCTATTGAAACATTGCTAGACGTATGGCCGGTTGCACTGGTATTGTTTGCGGTAAGGCTTGTGTCATTGATCGGTGGATCCTACTTTGGAGGCATGATGGCTGGCGATCCAATGCGGTTTTGTCATTTGGGATGGATGCCCTACATCACTCAGGCTGGTGTAGCACTGGGATTGTCCACAGTCATTGCCAATGAATTTCCTGAATGGGGAGGAGACTTTTATACCGTAGTGATCGCTATCATTGTGATCAATCAGGTAGTGGGGCCACCTCTTTTTAAATGGGCATTGGGGAAAGTAGGAGAAGACCGTAGCAGGGGAGATTTTGGAGCAGATGGATCCCGTGATGCCATTATTTATGGATATGAAAGTCAGTCTGTAGCACTGGCCAACCAACTGATGAGCAAAGGATGGAGTGTAATTATAGCTTCCAGGCAGAAAAAAGGTGCTTTTGAAGAGCCTGAAGGATTAGACATCAGATACATCAAAGACCTTTCTTTAGAAAGTTTGAATAGCCTGGATGCCGATAAAGCAGAGGCAATAGTTTGCATGCTTTCTGACAAAAAGAATTATGAAATATGCGAATTGTCTTACCATCACTTTGGCACTCCGGATATGATAGTACGCCTAACCGACCGCTATTATACCGATCGTTTTCTTGCTCTCGGTGTAAAAGTGGTAGATCCATCTATGGCGATTGTCAACTTACTCGATCATTTTGTGCGTTCTCCTCAGGCTACCTCACTTCTATTAGGAATGGAAACAGGTCAGGACACCAGAGATCTTGAATTGCTAAATAAAGACTTGCACGGCATTGCACTAAGGAATTTACGCCTGCCTCCTGATGTCATTATTTTATCAATAAAAAGAGGCGGGCACATGATTATTTCTCATGGATATACTCGTCTCAGATCAGGAGATGTTGTTACTTTTGTAGGTTCTAATGAAAGCCTCGAACAGCTGAGCTCAAAGTTTAGCAATTAATTATATGCATAAATGATCAAATATTTTTTATCCTCTCTTACCTTTTTATTCCTTTCCTTAATAATCAAAACATCAACAACCGCTCAGGTAAATAGTGTTGATGAATTAGAATCAGGGTTTTTAAACTGGTACAATCAAGACCCTGAACTTGATCGTGTACCCGGAATCAGTACCGAAAGGGCTTATAGTGAATTGATCAAAAATTCTAAAGCTAAAAAAACTATTGTTGTTGCCATTATAGATAGCGGAGTGGACATCAATCATGAAGATTTGCAAGGGAAAATATGGGAAAATGAGGGTGAGATAGCGGACAATAACATCGACGATGATGGAAACGGTTATATAGATGACATCCATGGCTGGAATTTCATTGGAAACAAACATGGAGAGAACATCGACCTGGAGAATTTTGAATACACCCGCATGTACAAAAAATTCAATTCAAAATTTGAAAATGTCTCATCCCTTTCGGATGTCTCTAAAAGTGAAGAAAGAGATTTTGTAGTCTATAAAAAAAGCAAGGCACTTTATGAAGAGAACCTCTCAAAGTACCAAAAGGAAAAAGAGGGAATATCCATGTTTGAAGAAATCTTTGAAACAGCCAAAGAGATCATTAAAAACGAAACGGGTGTTAGTCCCAACTCTTTAAAGGAATTAAAATCTATTCGCACCAAATCAAAACGAACTTCAAAAGCCATCTCATTTTTGATTGACAAATACAAAATGGGGCTGACAGAAGACAAATTGAATGAGTACAAAAGCCACAATGAAGAGTGTCTGAATATGCACTTGAATGTGGACTTCAACCCAAGAGACATCATTGGTGACAACCCAACTGATATAGAAGATGTCAACTATGGCAACAACGATGTGAAAGGTCAAAGATCGGATCATGGTACTTCAGTTGCTGGTGTGATTGCTGCCAACAGGAATAATGGCCTGGGCATAAATGGGATCGCCGAAAATGTAAAGCTGATGGTGTTGAGAACCATTCCTCAAGGAGATGAATATGACAAAGATGTGGCTTTGGCCATCAGGTATGCTGCTGACAATGGAGCAAACATTATCAATATGAGCTTTGGTAAAGAAATGTCTCCCAACAAGGAATTTGTAGATGCTGCCATCAAATATGCTGAAAGTAAGAATATATTGATGGTGCATGCATCCGGTAATAGCGGTATCAACGTGGATGTTGAGCCTCGTTTTCCAAATGCTACCTGTCTGGATGGAACGACCGTACGGTCGTGGTTAGATGTAGGAGCTTCCACAAAATACAAAACTTCTTCTATTGCTGCAGAGTTTTCCAACTATGGCAAGAAGGGTGTTGATGTATTTGCTCCCGGAAAGGATATAATATCTCTTGAGCCTGAAGACCTCTACAACATGAGTGATGGTACCAGCCTTGCCAGCCCGATTGTGACAGGAGTGGCAGCCTTGGTATGGTCTCACCATCCACAATTGAGTGCACTTCAACTCAAAGAAGTATTGACTGAATCCTCTTTTAAGATTAAAAAAGGAAAAGTGCAGATTCCTGATCTGGAGTCTGAAAAAAGGCCTAAAGGAAAGTTCAATCAGCTTTCCAGTAGCGGAGGAATTGTTAATGCTTATACGGCAATGAAATTGGCTGAAGAAATGTCAAAATAAATATTGAAACAGGGAATTCTATATCAAAGTAAGCTTTTTCATAAGTTTTCCATCTATCAGCTAGTTCTAGTTTCACCCATTCTACTTTTTGATTTATACCTTATATTCTTACTGATAGAACCGTATTTGGACATTCCATATTCAGGGATGAAGTTTCATTGGGAAAATTTGCGGTCTCCTGTTGCAGTTATTAGTCTTGTCCTAGCGTTCATCTTTGCAACCATTTTATTTCCATTGATGATACTCAATACTCCTATTGAAGTGACCATCTCCAAAAGGGAAATTATCGTCAAAAGACCTTTTGTGTTTCAGACAAGAAAATATCCACTTAGAGGGATAAGGGGATATTCTTTTGGTTCCACTACAATGTATAAAAAGTTAGCGGGTATTGTTAAAATTTATCACGAAAATGAAAATTTCATGCTGCGTTCTGTTCAAGTGGATAACCTGAAAAATATTGTTGAGCAACTGGATTATTTAGGAATCAAATTTTTGGGACATGAAGAGCGAGTCTTCAATTGGAATTTGAAAGGGTGGGGTCAATACAAATATTTATATGACACTCAAGGATATTTATATAAGCAAAATGACGAGGACTCAATTAATACCCTCGTTTTAAACAAGCCCTCAACACCCTATTTTCTTTTTACTGTAATTGCAATTACTACTTACATGCTTTTTCTTGCCTTTCCTGTTTTTGATTTGAGGGAGAGGTATATCAATTATCATTTTGATCAGTTTCCTTCAGAAACAGTTGGTAGTTTTTACAGATGTATTCCAGTAAAAAATAAAAAAGGAGGAATTACAGAAAAAAGAAAAGCCTATTATAAATTCTTTGTAGATGGTGAACGATATACTGATACCAGAACTTTTAAAAAAGGCTGCCCCCCGAAGGGTAGTAAAGCTGTGATCCTGTATTCTTACAAGAACCCGTCAATTAGTAAATTCATCAAACCTATTGGAAATAAGAGCACAAAAAAACCTTCTCAATAATGAGAAGGTTCTAATCATAATATTTTCACGCTCTTAATCAGGCATCCTCTAAATAAGGATAATCACTCTGAGCATATACATCTTTGTAGGCTTCAGATGGATCAGGGAATGCTGATTCTTCAGCGAATTTCACAGACTCTTCCACTTTTTCTTTGATCTGATTGTCGATAGCTTCCAAATCTTTTTCTGTAGCTATTTTCCCATCAAGGATTAAATGTCTTACCTGCTCTATCGGATCTCTCGACTTATAAGCTTCCACTTCTTCTTTTGTTCTATACTTGGCAGGATCTGACATAGAGTGTCCCTTGTACCTGTATGTTCTGAATTCCAATAGGGTTGGCCCATCTCCTTTTCGTGCCCTGTCAGCTGCTTCTGCTACCGCATGGTGCACATCCACCACAGACATTCCGTCAACAGACTTGGAAGGCATTTCGTAAGCATTTGCCAGGTCTGCTAGACTGGTTACGTTAGAAGTTCTTTTTACGGAAGTACCCATTGCATATCCGTTGTTTTCTATGCAGAAGATCACCGGGATTTTCATGGTCATCGCAATGTTCATAGCCTCATGAAATGCACCCTGTCTCACAGCACCGTCACCCATGTAAGTCATACACAAGTTGTCTGTTCCTTTATATTTTTCTGCAAAAGCAATACCTGTACCCAAAGGAACCTGGCCTCCTACAATTCCATGACCACCAAAAAAGCCATGCTCTTTGTCAAACATGTGCATCGATCCACCTTTACCTTTAGAGATACCTGTTTCTTTTCCGTACAATTCGGCCATAATTTTATTCGGATCAGAGCCCAAAGCAATTGGGTGTGCGTGATCTCTATAGGCAGTAATGTATTTGTCTCCTTCTTTCAATGCTGAGATGGCTCCTGCAACACATGCTTCTTGTCCAATGTATAAGTGACAAAAACCTCTGATTTTTTGCTGTCCATAAAGCTGCCCCGCTTTTTCCTCAAATTTCCTCATCATCATCATGTTTTCATACCAAAACATAAATGTTGCTTTTGGAAACTCATTTTTGGAAGTCGCCTTCTTTGTTTTTTTATCTTTTACAGTTGCCATTCTATAAGTTTTAAATTTTATCGCCCGACAAGACATTTCTATTCTACGCCGGAAACGAAGAGCGAAATTAACTAATTTCGCATATTCGGCAAAATATATGATACTCCAAAGAATCACCCTTTTCAATTTCAAAAATTATGAAAATTCGGACATTACTTTTTGCTCCGGACTCAATTGCCTGACCGGACTCAATGGAAGCGGAAAAACCAATTTGCTGGATGCCATATACTATTTGTCTTTGACTAAAAGTGCCTTCAATTCTGTTGACAGCCAAAACATCAAACACGAAAGTAATTTCTTTTCGATTCGAGCTGAATTTGAAATGAAAGAAAAACAACACAAACTACAGTGCAGCCTCAAACAAGGAGAGAAAAAAAATTTTAAAGTGAACGATTCTCCCTATGAAAAACTGAGCGAACACATCGGTAAGTTTCCGGTGGTACTGATAGCTCCCAATGATGACGACCTGATCAGGGAGAGTAGTGAAGTAAGGAGGAAGTTTTTTGATAGCATTGTTTCGCAAACCAACAAAAGCTATTTAGAACAACTGATCCGCTACAATCATTTTCTGAAACAAAGAAATTCACTCCTGAAAAGGATAAACGAAACTGGCAAAAGAGATCTTGACTTGTTGCGTCAATACGATGATGAAATCATTAACCTTAGCATTATTTTGTCTAAACACCGGAAAGAATTTGTAGAATCACTACTGCCAATATTTCTTTCGCACTACCAAAATATATCCGGAGGAAAAGAAATTGCAGACATACAATATGCGACCAAAGTTGATGAAAAGGACTTTAAGAAAAATTTTGCTAAAAGCATAGAAAGAGACATCATCTTACAAAGAACCACCATGGGAATTCATAGAGATGATTACTCTTTTACCATCAATGACAACCCATTAAAAAAGTTTGGGTCTCAGGGTCAGCAAAAATCATTTCTGATCAGCCTGAAGCTTTCGCAGTTTGAATATGTAAAAAAAGAAAAAGGCATTACACCAATATTACTGCTAGACGACATTTTTGACAAACTAGATGATGAACGCATCCGGAAGTTGATTGAAATGATCACCCAAAATAAGTTCAAGCAAATTTTTCTTACAGATGCCAGAAAAGAAAGAACTAAAAATATCCTTTCAAGCCTGGAAACTGAAATAAAAATATTTAATATAGAAAATAATAGCATTAGCGACCAAATTGATCCCAGTTAATAGGTTTGCGACTACTCTGGTGCAACCTCGTCCTACGCAGGAGTAATGAAAGTAGCCAACAAACACATCATACCTATGAAAAAGTGCCATCTCTTATGAGAAAAGTAGTTGAATGTGATTTACTATATTTAATATTATCTTAGTTGGTAAAATTTAAACAATAGCCTAATGGGTTTTATCCACATCAAAACGCTACTAATTACAATCTTAGCAGTATTAGCCATATCTTCTCATGTATTTTCGCTTGCAAAACTTGACAGCCTTTTTAATGAATTGAGCACCTCAAATGCTTCTGGTAGAGCTGCAATATTGGCAGAAATAGCAAATGCTTATTATTATAGTGATATAGAAAAGGTC
The DNA here is from genome assembly GCF_040151475.1 of Reichenbachiella sp. MALMAid0571. Lineage (NCBI taxonomy): Bacteria > Pseudomonadati > Bacteroidota > Cytophagia > Cytophagales > Reichenbachiellaceae > Reichenbachiella > Reichenbachiella sp. MALMAid0571. Next base: position 22,621 of record NZ_JBDKWG010000146.1, read on the forward strand.
AAAATATACCTTGACTCGGCAATTGTGGAAGTAGATACTGAAAACGATAAAATAGTACTAGCCAAGATTTATCATTACTATGGTGACTATTATGATCGAATAGCCAATCAGGATTCTGCCATTTTTTTCTATAACAAAAGTGTAAACCTCAACAGATTGATTGGTGAACAGGTGGGAATCGCAAAAGGAGTTTCCCGAATTGGCTTGATGTATTACAAATCGGGAAATTATGATTTGGCATCAAAGCATTTTTTTGATGCAGTACAAATAGCCGAAAAAACTGATGATAGTAGAACTATAGCAGTTTGTTATGGGTATCTGGGTCATTTGTTTTATAGTCAAAAAAACTTTGAAGATGCACTGAGGTACCAAAAACTCACCAGAAAGTTGCACATCGAAGACAATGACATGAGAGATGCTGCAACCGCTTCTGTCAACATTGGTAATGCCTTTCACCAATTAAAACAGTATGATTCTGCGCTGTATTATCTCAACAGTGCTCTGGATCAATTTATACTGGAAAAAGACACTTTGGCTCAAAGCTACCCATACAACAACATGGCTCTGGTATATAACGACCGAAAGCAACATCATAAGAGTATAGAATATTTACAAAAAGGATTGGATATCCGAATCAAATACAAGGAACCAAGGGGAGTCTGTTTCGGATATAATTTTATCGGCCTCAACTATCAGGAATTGGGAGATTATAAAAAAGCCATTGAGAATTATAAAAAATCAGTGGAAAATGCGATTCCCATTAATTATGTACTCCTATTAAAAAGTAGCTATGAAGGACTCTCTGCCTGTTATGATTCTCTAAAACAGTTCAAAGAGGCGTATGAATACCAGAAACTAACGACTGTACTTGCTGACACCTTGTTCACCAGAGAAAAAACGCAAGAACTGGCAGAAGCTCAGACAAAATTTGAAACAGAAAAAAAAGAACAACAAATTATAGCCCAAGACTTAATTATAGCTGAGGAAAAAGCGGTTAATCAAAGAAATCTGGCTATTATATTCGGTTTGATCTTGTGTTTGGTATTGATAGTGGTTTTGGTTCTTTTCCAAAGGAATAGAATGAGAAAAAAACAGCAACTTGCCTTACAGCAAAAGGATTTGGAATATCAGGAGCAACAATTGAATGCCATCATCGATAGCCAGGAAAAGGAGAGAAGCCGTTTCGCTTCCGATTTACACGATGGATTTGGCCAGCTCATTTCTATTTTAAAATTGAATGTAGAAAGTATAGCCAGTCAAAAAGACATGGAAAAAAGAAGCTCTATTTACGATAAATCTATCTCTATTTTGAATGAGATGTATGGAGAGTTAAAAAATATATGTTTCAATCTGATGCCTCAAAGTCTGTTGAAATTAGGATTGGAAGCATCGCTCAAAGAATTTGCTGATAAAATCAACGCTTCCGAAAAATTGATGGTAGATGTAATGGTTTTCGATTTGAATGAACGGTTAACCGGTTTACAGGAAATATCCATTTACCGGATAGTACAAGAATGGGTCAACAATATAATAAAGTACAGTGATGCCCAAAAAGTAACCATCCAACTGACCAAAGATGAGGGGGAAATTACACTCACCATAGAAGATGATGGAATGGGATTTGAGATCTCGAAGCTGACCGAAAGCAAAGGAAACGGCTGGAAAAACATAAGATCAAGGACCAACCTGATTCATGGGGATTTAGAAGTAGATACTACAGTCAATCAAAGAGGAACTCTTTTCTCCATCAATATTCCGGTAGTTATAGAAACGGAAAGTGTACCTTCTCCTGCGTAATTTTTTTTTTACCAGATGACAACTATCTGATCCCACTACAGAGTAGTGTCGTCAGCTTTTCCAACCATACCTGATCGGTTTTATCGAAATAATTAAGCTGCTCATTGTCTATATCCAATACCAGAAATACTTTTCCGCTTTTAAAAGCCGGTACGACAATCTCTGATCTCGATTTAAAGTTGCATGCAATATGTCCGGGAAACTCATCGACATCTTCCACAATGACAGTTTCTCCTCTTTGCCATGCAGTGCCACATACTCCTTTTCCCCGTTGAATTCTGGTGCAAGCTATTGGCCCCTGAAACGGCCCAAGTACCAATTCGTCATTCTTTACCAAATAGAAACCAACCCAGAAAAAATCAAAGGTTTGCTTCAGGGCAGCAGAAACATTGGCAAGATTAGCAACCAAGTCAGGTTCGCCCGCAATCAATGCTTCGATCTGGGGAATTAAAGACTCATATCTTGAGACTTTATCTGAGGACTGGGAAATAATAAGGTTTTCTGACATAGCTATTTAATTGTGGCAAAGATAAGAAAGTTGCTTTTCAAAAAACCATTGTTCTGGTTGTGATTCTTTCTGACGAAGGAAGAATTTTGCTGGGTTTCTGGGGGATTTCTCGTGCCTCATTGACAGGGAAGATTATTCTAACTGGAACTAAGTGATTAGGTGTTTTCCAAAATAGTCCCCAAACCACTTGATATTTCATAGGCCTGTGCTATATTTGTAACGCATAACGTTACACGTGTTACGCTGGGATTCTTCAGAATCCAAAATAAATTTTTTAACTTTTAAAATGATAATTTCATTTAAACATAAAGGACTAAAAAAGTTCTTTATTGAGGGAGATATATCTAAACTAAATCCAAGCCATATTAACAAATTGAGGCGAATCTTATTCAGACTCAATAATGCCAAAGAGCTAAGAGATTTAAACGTGCCAGGTTGGCGGCTTCACAAGTTGAAGGGAAATTTGAAAGGTTGTTTTGCAATTGATGTTAGTGGAAATTTTAGAGTGATATTCAGTTTTGAAAAAGGCGATTCGTATGATGTAGATTATGATGACTACCATTAAAAATTAACTGGCAATGATAATGTTTAACCCACCACATCCGGGAGAAATCTTGAAAGAGGATTATTTGATTCCATTGGAATTAACCATTACACAATTGGCAAAATCTCTGGGAGTTTCTCGCAAAAATCTTTCTGAGATAATTAACGAAAAAACCGGGATCAGTGCAGAAATGGCCATTAGATTGTCTAAAGCATTCAATACCACTCCTGAATTGTGGATTGGCATGCAAAAAGAATATGAGCTAGCCAAAGCTTTGACAAAGGGCAGTGAGATAATAGTGGAGCAATTAGTTAGATAGAGCCACCATTTTCATTCAATAATCTGGGAAAAAACCTATGGGGTGTAAGTTAACCACTTCAATTATCACCTGAAGATCATTATTGTTACAAAACCATGAACCTTCTATATGATTTTGGAAGCAAAGTTTCAATTTGAACGAACACTTCTCCTGTTGTCATTCTGACGAAGGAAGAATCTTGCTTGCTTATTGCGAGATTTCTCGTACCTCGAAATGACAAGGAGGCATTGGTAGAATATCTAAAGGAATTTTGTTTCCTTGAAAAAAGAGGTTAATTTGAATGTTAATATTTTAAACTCTTGAAAAGAGAGTTAGAGATAAGAATACCAATGAATAGCGTAATTCTTAAAATATCTTCCCTTGTAGCAATTTTCTTTCTTGCTTCAGTAATTTATTTAGCTACATATTGGGGTGGCTACCAAATTGAAATATTCCAGTATTTAGCTTTAAATCAAGTAATCATTTCTGGACTTAGTCCGTTAGTGGATGGTACTATGATGATCCTTTTCTTCTGGATAGTTTCCTTTATGTTACTCAATAAAGTATACCCATATGGTGGGTATCAGAAGTTATCTGATCAAGAAAAAAATACTAAATATCGCAAAATAATCAGAAGAATAATAACAATTATAGCTTTCATATTACAGCCGACCTTTTTGCTTATACTTTTCTTTTTTGACAAAGAAATGTATTACCTTCTACTAGCTTCAGCTATTTCAATTTATTCAGTGTTTATTACAAACTTCTTAATAAGAAAGGAAGTTATTCACGTTGATGGAATAGATGTTATGCTTACGCCATTAATTGTGTTTATCTTAATAAGCGCATTCTCGATTGCAAAAAGAAATTCACTTGAAATAAATGAAAACAAAAGATTTGATTACGTCTTGTTGGGAAAAGAATACTCTAAATACTTAGGCAAAGCAGGTGATTATTTTATCTTCACAAACTTCAGTAATGCGTCAACCCATGTTATCAATAAGGATGAACTAAAGAAAATCGAAATATTCTCATTTAACAAAACACCAAAAACTTCAACTGATTCAGTTATTGTAAAACTAATCAACCAATGAAGAAAAATTTAATCAATTCCTCCCCTCCAACACTTTCACCACATCTTTTAAAGTAAATCCTTTGGCTTGAAGTAAAATCAGGTAATGATAAAGCAAGTCTGCAGACTCATCAAGGAACAATTCGTCATTGTCGTCTTTTGCTTCAATGACCACTTCCACAGCCTCTTCGCCCACTTTTTGAGCTACTTTGTTGATGCCCTTTTTGAACAACGAAGAAGTATAAGACTCATCCGATGGATTGTTTTTACGGTCGGTGATTACTGACTCCAGTTTTGACAGAAAGCCAAATGACTGCTCATTGTCCTCAGCCCAGCAAGTGTCGGTTCCTTTGTGGCAAGTTGGTCCAATTGGATTGGCCTGTACAAGTAGCGTATCATTATCACAGTCGTTTTTGATTCCGACCAATTCCAAGAAGTTTCCACTTTCCTCTCCCTTTGTCCAGAGACGATTTTTAGTGCGGCTATAGAAAGTTACTTTGCCCGATTCAACGGTTTTATCATACGCATCCTGATTCATATAACCCAACATCAATACCTTCTGTGTCACTGCATCTTGTACAATTGCCGGTACCAGCCCGTTTCCTTTATCGAAATTTATTGTCATAATACTTTAGTCTATAGTCCATGGTCAATTGTCCATGGTATTCTTCTTGTCTAATTTATTCTTTATTCTTCGACTATGGCCTATCGACCATTGACTCTTTCAAACCCTCATCGGGATTCCCTGACCCGCCAAATTATTTTTTAAATCCCTGATATCAATTTCTTTGAAATGGAAAACGCTGGCCGCCAAAGCAGCATCTGATTTTCCCTCCTTAAAAGTATCAGCAAAATGTTGCATGTTTCCCGCTCCGCCTGAAGCGATAATCGGAATATTGAGCATGTCCGACATTTTAGCAAGGGCTTCATTGGCAAATCCATTTTTCGTGCCGTCATGATCCATGGAAGTAAACAGGATTTCGCCAACACCCCTTTCTTCTGCTTCTGCCACCCAATCAAAAAGCTCAATTTCAGTAGGCACTTTTCCCCCTACCAAATGCACGATCCATTTTCCATCTATTTGCTTAGCATCCACTGCCAGCACTATGCATTGCGCTCCAAATTCATTGGAAAGCTGATTGAGCAGCTTCGGATTGCGCACCGCAGCAGAATTGACCGAAACCTTGTCAGCTCCGGAATGAAGCAAAATATTGACATCTTCTTTACTTGATATTCCTCCTCCTACAGTAAAAGGGATACTGATTTTTCTGGCTACATTTTGTACCATGTTGGCCAAAGTTTTGCGTTTTTCCCCCGTGGCGGTAATGTCCAAAAAGACCAGTTCGTCAGCACCGTTTTCCGAGTAAATAGCGGCAAGTTCTACCGGATCACCTGCGTCAATCAGATTGACGAAGTTGACACCTTTCACTGTTCTGCCATCCTTTACATCCAGACAAGGTATGATCCTTTTAGTTAGCATATTTTCTCAGGTCTTTTAAAGTAATTCTATTTTCATAAATGGCTTTACCAATGATGACACCATCTGCTCCTATTTCCACCAATGGATCAATTTCAGACAGTTCCGTAATGCCTCCACTGGCTACTACTTTCATTTCAGGATATTTCTCCAATATATTTTTGTATAGGTCAAGCGAAGCTCCCTGCAACATACCATCTTTATCGATATCGGTACTCACTAGGTATTGCAAGCCTACATTCTGAAAGCTGCCAATAAAATCATAAATATCCGTTTCGGTGGCATCCTGCCAGCCGCCTATTGCAATTTTTTCATTCTTTGCATCTGCACTCAGGATCACTTTATCCGATCCATATTTTAACAACCACTTGATAAAAAGAGGTCTGTTTTTAATGGCAGTACTTCCCACATTGATTTGAGCTGCACCATTTTCGAACGCAATATTGATGTCTTCATCCGTTTTGATCCCACCACCAAAATCAATAGTAAGAGAAGTGTTTGAGGCTATTTTTTCCAGTACCTTCCAGTTTACTATACCTGCGGATTTAGCACCATCCAAATCTACCAAATGCAGGTATTTGATTCCATTTTCTTCAAATTCTTTGGCTACTTCAAGCGGATCCTCGTTGTAGATTTTCTTTTGGTTGTAGTCACCTTTGGTTAGTCTAACACACTTACCATCTATAATGTCTATGGCCGGGATTATTCTGATCATGTTTGTAGTATTTTAAAATCTCAAAATAGTAATTTTCCAGACATACTCCAGAATCTTCCACTTTGGTCAGCATTTTATCTTTTTCCAAAAAATATCCGAATAGGTCTGGCAATACGCTGATGGTTTTGAGATTTAGTCCTCATTTATAATTCTAAAAAGTTTTTTAATATCCTTTGTCCAGCGTCACTACTCTTCTCGGGGTGAAACTGGCAACCGAAAAAATTGTCTTTTTGTATGGCCGAAGCATACGGAATTCCATAGTCGGTGGTGGCTATAGAATAGGTTGACTCAGGCACAAAGTACCCATGTACAAAATACATGTATTCTCCCTCTTTCAACCCATCAAAAAGAGGGCTTTTCAAATTGGTGATTTGATTCCATCCCATGTGGGGCACCTTGATGTCTCCGGTCATTTTTTCCACGGTCAGTGGAAAAATGCCAATTCCGTCAGTATTTCTTTCAACAGAATGCGCACATAGCAATTGCATTCCAAGGCAAACGCCCAAAACCGGTTGTTTCAATGTCGGAATCAGGTCTTGTAATCCATTAGAGTTTATGGCTTTCATCGCACTCCTGGCTTCCCCGACTCCCGGAAATATGATTTTATCGGCTGAGGCTATTACCTCATGGTCTTTTGACAGCACAGGAGCAATACCCAATCTTTCCAATGCAAACTTGACAGATTGCACATTGCCAGCCCCATAATCTATTATTACTACTTTGCTCATTTTTATTGGTTCATGGTCAACTGGGTATTGTTCTACAACATCCCTTTTGTTGACGGTAAAATCATTTTTTCCACATCCCGTTTTACTGACATTTTTATCGCTTTTGCCCAGGCTTTAAATATCGCTTCAATTTTGTGGTGTTCATTGACGCCTTCAGCCTTGATATTCAAATTGGATTTTGAGGCATCAGAGAATGATTTAAAAAAGTGAAAAAACATTTCAGTTGGCATTTTGCCTACCATTTCACGTTTAAATTCCGCATCCCACTCGATCCAATTGCGACCACCAAAGTCTATACCTACCTGCGCCAGACAATCATCCATTGGCAGACAGAAACCATAGCGCTCCATGCCCATTTTATTTCCTACAGCTTGCGTAAATGCTTCACCTAAAGCAATGGCTGTGTCCTCTATCGTATGGTGCTCATCTACTTCCAGATCACCGATCACTTTAATATCCAAATCGATCAGGCCATGTTTTCCCAATTGGTCGAGCATGTGGTCGAAAAACTTGATTCCGGTATCAATATTAGTTTTACCAGTACCATCCAGGTTCACAGATATTTCTATGTCCGTCTCGTGGGTTTTCCTTTTTATCGTTCCCGTCCTTTTTCCACCTTTTAGAAATTCATAAATTTTTTGCCAGCTCTGAGTTTGCAATACCTGCACCTCTTTGTCAAATGACGGTTCAGTATCCGAGGCTATAAAAATCCCCTTTGCTCCTAAATTTTTGGCCAATTGAATGTCTGTCAGTCGATCTCCAATGACAAAAGAATTGGCAAGATCATATTCATCGGTCATGTATTTTCCCATTAGCCCTACTCCCGGCTTTCTGGTTGGTAGGTTTTCTTCAGGAAAACTCTTGTCAATCAAAATGTCAGAAAAAACTACTCCTTCGTTTTCAAATGCTTTAAGCACTTTATTGTGGGCTGGCCAGAAAGTGTCTTCTGGAAATGAGTCCGTACCCAAACCATCCTGATTGGTAACCATCACCAACTCATAGTCCAATTCAGAAGCAATCCTGGATAGGTATTGAAACACGCCCGGATAAAATTCCAGCTTTTCCAGACTATCCAATTGATAATCTTCCGGTGGCTCAATGACAATAGTGCCATCCCGATCTATAAAAAGTGCTTTTTTCATATCTTTCTAAGTGCTTCAATCAATTTTTTATTTTCCTCCGGTGATCCAACCGTTATCCTCAAACAACCCTCACAATGCAACTCTTTGGAACGGTCTCTGACCACAATACCCTGATTCATTAAAGTATCAAATACCAATTTAGGGTTTTCAAATTGTGCAAGAAAAAAATTAGAATCCGATGGAATAATCTTTATTACCAACGGCAGTTCGATCATCGATGCTTCCAGATTTTTCTTCTCAAACAAAATTACCTTGAGGTTGTTAGAAAATTGAATTTCATCTTCTAAAACTTCCAATGCTTTGTTTTGTGTCAGCTGATTGATATTATATGGAGGCTTTATTTTATTCAAAATACCAATGATGTATTCTGAAGCGAAACAGATTCCCAACCTGATTCCAGCCAATCCCCATGCCTTTGACAAAGTCTGACAAACGATAAGGTTTGGAAATTCATTCAAACGAGTTGCCCAGCTTTTTTTATTCGTAAAATCAATATATGCTTCATCAATCACGACAATGCAATTCAACTCATTCAGCATTTTCTCGATGATCGCATCATCCAAGCTATTGCCTGACGGATTGTTGGGTGAACACACAAATATCAGTTTTGTTTGGGCATCTACTTTTGACTTGATGCCTTCAAAATCGAGACTGAAATCCTTATTTAGTGGAGCAATCCTATTTTCAACATTGTTGATACCGGCCAACACTTTGTACATACCGTAAGTCGGTGGAGACGTAATGATATTGTCTTGCAACGGTTCACAAAAAGCCCTGTAAATCAAATCCAATACTTCGTCACTGCCATTGCCAAGAAGGATATTCTTTTCAGAAACTCCCTTGAGCTGTGACAGCTTGGATTTCACCTTATTTTGGTAAGGATCTGGATACCTGTTCACTCCATTCTCGAATGGATTTTCATTGGCGTCCAAGTACACATCGGCGACACTGCTGAATTCATCTCGTGCAGAGGAATAAGGCAACAATGCCTTTACATTTTCCCGTATAAGTTTTGAAACATCCATTATCTCTTCAATTCAGCTAATCTCAATGTGACCGCATTTTTGTGCGCTTGCAGTCCTTCAGCTTCTGCCATCAGTTCTATAGCAGGCCCAATAGACTGAATGCCTTCCCTAGTGATTTTCTGAAAAGTAATTTTCTTCGTAAACGAATCCAGGTTTACCCCACTGTAGGCTTTTGCATATCCATTGGTCGGCAATGTATGGTTGGTGCCTGAAGCATAGTCGCCAGCGCTTTCGGGGGTATAACTGCCCACAAAAACGGATCCTGCACTAATCAGGTTTTCCATATAAAAATCTTCGTTTTCAGCAATCAAAATAAAATGCTCCGGACCATAGGCATTGATAAAGTCAATGATGTCCTGATCAGAATCAAAGCTAATCAGCTTTGAATTTTCAATTGCTTTGGTGGCTATGTCTTTTCTTGGAAGCAATTCAATTTGTTTGGAAACTTCCTCCTCTACTGCCTGAAGCATAGTTACTTCATTGGTTACAAAAATCACCTGACTGTCGCCACCATGCTCTGCCTGAGAAAGGAGGTCAGAAGCAATGAATGCTGGATTTCCTGTCTTATCCGACATCACCAATAATTCCGATGGGCCTGCAGGCATATCAATCGCCAAACCATATTGGGTGGCCAGTTGTTTGGCAGCCGTTACATATTGGTTGCCAGGTCCAAAAATTTTATCCACCTTAGGAATAGATTCCGTACCGAACGTAAGAGCCGCAATGGCCTGAATTCCTCCTACTTTGAAGATTTTATCAACTCCGGTGAGCTGAGCCGCATACAATATCTCATCTGCTACTTTTCCTTCCTGATTGGGAGGCGTACACAATACGATTTCTTTACATCCTGCTATTTTGGATGGTATTGCCAACATCAGCACAGTGGAAAACAATGGGGCGGTACCACCCGGTATGTAAATACCTACTTTTTCAATAGGCCTTGCTTCCTGCCAGCATTTTACACCTGGGGTAGTTTCCACTTCATTTATTTTCAATGCCTGTGAAGCATGAAACTTTTCAATGTTGTTTTTAGCCAATTCGATTGCAGACTTCAATTCTGATGAAACTCTTGAAACTGCCAACTCAATTTCTTGAATCGAGGCTTCTGCCAAAGAGAGCTCTACTTTGTCGAATTGCTTCGTATATTTTTTAACCGCACTGTCTCCTGCTGCTTTTACTTCCGTAAAAACACCTTCGACGGTTTCTCTTAAGTTGCTGTTATCAACTTCCGGCCTTTTGGTTATTTCTGACCAACTCGACCGTCCCGGATTTATAAGTTTTTCCATTTGATTTTGTTTTGACATCATTGCGAAGAACCAGGCAATCTATAAAATGGAGAGATAGCTCTACTATATCCGCAATAACGATTATAACACCATTTTTTCAATCGGGATAATAAGAATTCCTTCTGCACCTGCTTCTTTGAGTTTGTCTATGACTTCCCAAAATTTTTTCTCATCTATCACAGAGTGCAAAGAACTCCATCCTTCAATTGCCAACGGCATTACAGTCGGGCTTTTTAGTACCGGAAGCAAATCACTCACTTCTTGTATTTTGTCATTTGGCACATTCATCAAAACATATTTTGATGATTTGGCCCGCATCACAGACCGCAACCTGAACAAGAGTATATCCAACAGTTCTTGCTTTTCAGGACTTAGAAGGACACTTTTTACTAAGCAAGCATCTGAACTCAGGATTTCTTCTACTTCTTTTAGTCCGTTTTTAAAAAGGGTGCTTCCAGAGCTTACCAAATCGCAGATAACATCTGCCAGACCGATATTTGGTGCTATTTCTACAGATCCAGAAATGACATGGATTTCAGCTTCCACATTGTTTTTTTTGAGGTATTGGGTCAATGTGTTGGGATAGGAAGTTGCAATTTTTTTTCCTTGCAAAAACTGTGGCCCAGTATATTCTACCTCTTTTGGCACTGCCAATGAAAGACGGCATTTCGAAAAACCAAGGTGCTCAACAATTTCAACATTTTTATCTTTTTCAATCAACAGGTTTTCACCTACAATGGCGATATCCACCACGCCATCTTCCAGGTACTGAGGAATATCAGAATTTCTCAGGTAGAGTACATCAATGGGAAAATTGGTGGCGCTGGCTTTCAACTGGTCTATGCCATTGTCAATATAAATCCCACAGCTTTTGAGAATCCCAATAGAATCTTCATTGAGTCTTCCCGATTTTTGAATTGCAATCTTTAGTTTGTTCATTGTTTATAGTGTTGTACCTGAGTAATCCTTTGGAACAAAAAATCCCGCCTGATTGACTCAGACGGGATTAATAATATTTTTTTATAGATAAAACATCACCTCCACGGCTGAGCGCTACATGAAAAATGATGATGATGTTTTTGGATTCTTTTCATTGTCTTATTTTATGCTGGCAAATATAGAATCATAATTCTAATTATAAAATTTTAGGGTATTGAAAAATCTAAGATTAATCTATTGAAGCCAGTCTTATGTGATTACAAGGTCTTCAGGATTTTGTCGGCTATCCCAAATGGTATGAATTATGATGCTATCCTGGTTTACTTCATAATAGAAGACATAATTTTTGATTATCAATCCTCTATGTTTTTATTCCTAACTCAGGATAATCGATTAGCTTTTTGACTTCCTCATCGAAATTATGGTAAAGTTTAGTGGAATATGTATTGCTTTTGTTTCTTTTAGAATAGAATTCCAGAATGCTATAGAGTTTTATTTTAGCTCTGTGAGACCAAATTATTCTTCGCTTAGCCATTTTTCTATTTCTCCAGAAAGCTGATCATTTTCAATAAACAACCCTTTTTTCACTTCCTCTTGAGAAGCTACAATTTCATTTCTTGTTTCCAGAGAAAGTTTCAGAATTTGCTTTTTTTCAGATTTTGAATCAAGTATGATTTTTATGGCTTGAAGAAATGACGGATCTTCAATTTGAGAAATCTGGCCAATTAAAATATTTTGCAATTCTTTGGTATTCATTTCTTGGTGCTTTTGTCAAATTTACATGGAATCCATGATATAATCACAGACTAAACAGCTATTAAAAGCATCAATTGCAACTATTATGGTTTGATTCTGTACTCAATAGATCAGAATCAAACATACATCTCAGCCAAAACAGCTACTGCTGCCCCGCCAATGCTTACCAGTAATCTTTTGAAATTCCAATTGTGTTCAGGACTGGATTCTATAAAGATGGTTGTTGAGATATGAAGGAAATTTCCTCCAACAAATGCAAACAGGAAGAGCAAGCCAGCGTCTTCCATAAAACCTATCGTTTTAATGTAACTCCCGGCAATTAGCCCAAATGGTGATGCCAATGAAAACAACACCAAAAGAAATATTTGGAATTTTTTGTTGTCGAACTGGCAAGTAAGGACAGACATCAATGCCAATGCAGCCGGAATTTTGTGCAACACCACACCAATCAAGAGCGATCCCGATTTGCTCCCATGATCATGGAATATATTGGGGTATGCCAAAAATGTGCCTTCCAAAAATGCATGAAGACAAAGTGCTATCATAAGGGAATAACCTGCTACAGAAGTATGAGAGTGTTTGTGTGCATGCATGTGGCCATGCTCCACGCCTGAAGTAAAGTATTCCAGAAAGTTTTGAAAAAAGAAACCCAACAACACAAAAAGCCCTATGGACATGCCAGAAGCCTCGGACTGATACAACTCAGGGAGAATATGGATAATGGTAATGGAAAACAGGTAAGACCCACCAAAAATTAAAATCAGTTTTATATTGATGCCTTCTTTCTTGTCAAGCCCATAAACTAAGAGGCCACCGACCATGGCGCAAATAAATAATACGATAGAATTAAATATCATGATTGCTTTTCTACTAACATTATCAATCTCAACGATTTGTCCATTTGGTATGGGTTTAAGCTATAATCACCAAAAACATCCACAACCTTTAAATTAGTTCGCTCAAAGTACTCTAAAAATTCCACTCTGCGAATTGCTTTTACTTTTTCAAAAAAATGATACTGCTGTCCATGGTCTTCAATGTCAATCTTTTTGATCAAATACTCATCCTCAGTGTATTCCCGGGTGATCGTAAACTTTACATTATCAATTATTATTTCTTCTGCTTCCACCAAATGATTGATGACCACATAAGGATTCATAAAATCAATCAAGAGCTTTCCTCCGGTTTTCAAAGATTCAGCAGTAGTTTTGATCACGTTTAAATTGGCCTCTTTGGTATCCAAATAGCCAAAACTGGTAAATAAATTGAATATATACTGAAATGTATCCGGTTTATATACCTCCCGCATGTCGTGTTCTTCGAAATGCAAGGTAGCATTTTCACTTCTTTTTGCCAGTTCAATATTTTGAGAAGAAAGATCCACACCAGTCACATCAAACCCTTTTTTATTGAGGTAAATGGAATGTCTGCCTTTGCCACATGCCAAATCAAGGATTTTATCTCCCTGATGAATGTCCAGGTATTCAATAAGTCGATCTATGAAAATAGCAGCCTCTTCGTTATCACGATGCTGATAAAGAATGTGATAGTAGATAGAATCAAACCATTCGTCAAACCATTCTTTCTTTTGCATTAAGTTAATATATGTAAGTTGTTGAGAGTGTAAGTAAAGGACAATGTCAATTGATAAGTTCAACATAAGACTCGATCCCGGGAGAAGCGTAAGTCTTATAATTTCCTTCTTCATCTGTGTAAATAAAGAAGCCTTCCAGTCCATCTATTTTATTCACTAATTCCTTCGATTTTTCAAATCCGATAACCATACAGGCCGTAGCATAAGCATCCGCCAAAGTACAATTTTCTGCAAAAACAGATGCGCTCAGTAAATTGTGAAACGTTGTATATCCGGTGAAAGGACTTATGGTATGAGCTATCATTTTTCCATTTTCAATGTAGTAATTCCGGTAGTTGCCCGATGTGGCTATTGCCATATCTTTTATCGAAATCTTAGCCATCAATTCTACAGACCCTCTATCCAGTGTCGGCCTTTGTACACCGATCATCCAGGGTTTGTTGGCATCCGAGTTTCCCTTGCAGACTACTTCTCCGCCAATTTCTACCATATAATTCTCTACACCTTTCGTACCTAACAGATCAGCTACTACGTCTATGCCATTTCCCTTGGCAATAGCACTAAAATCCAGATACATTCCATTTTCTTTAGTTGCTTTTCTGCTGTCAAATATTACTTTGTCAAAACCAATTATTCTTAGAAGAGAATCCACCTTGGTACTATCCATGCCGGATTTTTTGTTTGGACCAAACCCCCAGGCATTGACCAAAGGACCAATGGTAGGGTCAAAGGCTCCTCCGGTATTTTCAAATACTTCCTTACTTGCTAAAAGCACCGGGTAAAAAAATGGAGATTCGAATGTTATCGAATTTTCCTGATTGAATCTGGAGATCTCTGAAGAGGGAATGTATGTAGATAAAGAATTGTTGAATGCGTCAAGTAGCGAGTCTATCTCGGGTTGGAAGTTTTTGCCCTCTGTGTCGAGGTATTTGATGGAATAGGGAATCGGCCCCATTGTTGTACCGGTAATATGAACCATCTGTAATGAATCATCTTCATTGGAAACAACTAATCTCCAAATCGCAAAAATTGCAACCAGAACCAATATTTTAATAATCCTTTTTTTGTCCATATTCCTTTATTTCGCCGCAATTTAGTCTTAAAAATCAAAAGAACGTATTTGGTATTTTAGAAATACAAATTGCCAGACCTTGATTTTGAAGGAAAACGCTATTTTTGAGGGCAATTCCAAAACAAATTTACATTGCATGAGAGAAGACTACCTCAATCCCGATGATGATGAAATGATCCCTGAAGAAAAAGAGTTTGAAAAAGCCCTTCGTCCTCTTAGTTTTGATGATTTCACGGGCCAGGCTAAGGTAGTTGACAACATAAAAGTTTTTGTACAAGCTGCCAAACAAAGAGAAGAACCTCTGGATCATGTGTTGCTTCATGGCCCTCCCGGATTGGGTAAAACGACCCTTTCTTTTATCATTGCCAATGAGCTTGGATCCAGCATCAAGGTCTCATCAGGTCCGGTACTGGATAAACCCGGTGATCTTGCCGGGCTTCTTACCAACCTGGAACCAAATGATGTGCTTTTTATTGACGAGATACATCGGTTAAATTCGGTTGTAGAAGAATATTTGTATTCTGCAATGGAGGATTACAAAATTGATATCATGCTCGATTCAGGACCAAATGCGAGATCGGTACAAATTGCGCTTAATCCTTTTACTTTAATTGGAGCAACTACACGTTCAGGATTGTTGACCTCTCCGCTTAGAGCCAGATTTGGTATCAATGCCCGTTTGGAATATTATGATGCACAATTGCTGTCTAAAATAATAAATCGTTCTTCTGCCATATTAAATACTCCAATAGAAAAGGACGCTTCCAGCGAAATAGCGCGTAGGAGCAGGGGAACTCCTAGGATAGCCAACAACCTGCTGAGAAGGACAAGAGACTTTGCCCAAATAAAAGGCAATGGTACGATCACCAGAGAAATATCCAAAATGACTCTTCAAGCTCTGGATGTAGATGAAAATGGTTTGGATCAAATGGATAACCGCATTTTGTCAACCATAATTTCAAAATTCAAAGGTGGGCCAGTAGGCCTATCTACTATCGCCACTGCTTGTGGAGAAGAAGCCGATACCATTGAGGAAGTTTATGAACCTTTCCTAATTATGGAGGGATACATCAAACGAACAAGTCGTGGCAGAGAAGCAACCGAACTTGCCTACAAGCATTTGAATGTAGTGCCACCTTCAAGAACAGGAACTTTATTTGATTGATATCAGAGCTAAGTCATGAAAATTATCAATCTCATATTCGGAGTTTCATTGCTGATAGTTTTCCTGATTACAGGATGGTATATGAAAGAAGTTTTAAAATCTGAGCATTTATTGGACTCTACTGTCCGAATGGAACTCCGAGCAAATCATATTTATATATTATTCATTTCATTACTCAACATGCTGTCTTTCAAAGTGAATTTGTCAGAAAGTACTATTTCTAAATACTGCAATCTCATTTTCCGTTTTCTACTGGTATTTGCCGGACTACTGGCTATAGCGGCATTTATTTATGACCATTCTGGCATATTAGAAGAAAGGATAAATACATTTTACCAAATACTCTTTTCACTTGTTGCTATTGGAGCTGTTGCTGTCAATGAGTTGTCATTACTAATAAAGGAAAAATGAGCAACGTATATCTTGAGAGACTAGAGCTAGCTCCGGGAGCAACAAAAAGTGAAATAAAATCTGCCTATAGACGACTTTCCAAAAAGTATCATCCTGACATCAACAAAAGCCCTGATGCACAAGAGCAATTTATAGCCATTAATGAGGCCTATAATTTTTTGACTGAGGTAGGCCCAACACCGCATCAGGAAGCAGTACCCTATGATTATGACCCCTACAAAAAGGAATATGAAGAAAGGCGCAAAAGAGCAAGAGCTTATGCCAATAAAAAGGCAGAAGAAGCACAAAGAAGGCAGGAAGAATCCATAAAATACGCCCTCGGAATATTTGATTCTATGGCTTACATCATATTGGCTTTCAATTTTTTGCTTTCAGCAGATTACTTTCTACCTGTAAGTCAAAATCAAGAAAAAATTATTTCTATTCTTGGCGTAAAGGAAGCTCTAAGAAGTGGCGTATCCAAATACCGATACGACGATATTGTATTTGAAAAAACAAAAATGAGGGTTGATATGGGGCAGCTGGTTGGGGACGTTTCTCCCATAGCTACAGTCTATACTACTCCCATATTTGGCACAGGCAGATTTGCTAATGTGGAGGTCAACAAGCAAAAGATTCAGGTACACCAGAGTTATGGTATTTATGTGGTTTTTGGATATTTCATACCAGCCATATTTTTTATTGCTCTGCTGTACCGTTTTATTTTAAAAACCTTAGACCACAAATTCACTCTGGCTATAGTGATGACAGGATTATTCGTATTTCAGCTCTATATGTTTTTCAAGTTTTAAAAGGATAAAAAACCAATTTTTAAAACACTTCTTCCCATTTGGTATTATTTTTAACTGTTCAAATAAAAAACGAAAATGAAATACTATCTCCTCACTTGTTTGGTTGTTTTAGCCACTTCTTTAAAAGCCCAAACGACCTATTTCTATGTGGGATCTGCCACTGAAGAAACACCAACACCTATATCTCTTTGTTCATTAGATCTGTCAAACGGAAAGCTGACCAAAATAAAATCTTTTGAAGGCACAAAATCATCCAGCTACTTATATGTTTCACCCAAGGAAGATTATTTGTATGCGGTAAATAGTGAAAATTTAGAAGGCAATTCGAAAAGTCATTCTGTTGCTTCATTCAAAATTGACAAAAAGACCAAAGGGCTCACTTTAATCAACAAACAATCGGTACAAGGAAGAGGAGCTTGTCATTTGTCTGTTACTTCTGACAACAAATTTTTGATGGTTGCCAATTATAGCAGTGGAAATATTGCGGTTTTACCAATAAATGAAGACGGTAGCCTGGAACCTGTTTCGTCTAACATCCAACATGCCGGAAGTGGGCCAGACAAAGAAAGGCAAGAAGGGCCTCATGCCCACTATATACAGTCTTCTGCGGATAACAAATACGTTTTTGCTGTGGACTTGGGTCTGGACAAAGTGATGAATTACCAACTCGATCCTTCCACTGGAAAACTTTCAGAAAATCCAAATCAGGCTTTTTTACAAGTTGATCCGGGAGTAGGGCCAAGGCACATGGTTTTTCACCCAAATGGAAAATTTGCTTACATTTTGAATGAATTGATGTCATCTGTATCCGCCTGTACCTATGATGCCAAAACAGGTGCATTTAAGGTGATAGAAACTCACCCGATGTTACCGAAAGACTTCACAGAATTCTCTAAAGCGGCAGCTATCAGAATTCATCCTTCTGGAAAATATCTTTATGGATCAAACCGTGGACACGATAGTATCGCAGTTTTTGAAATATTGAAAGATGGCAATATCAAACTGATCCAATCCTATCAGGAAGGAATAGAGTGGCCCAGAGATTTCAACATAGAATCCAAAGGGAAATACATGGTTTTGGGTAACAGAAATAAAAACGAAATCAGAACTTTTCTAATTGGAAAAGATGGCAAACTCACTACCACCGAAAATACACTAGAAATCGCTCAACCAACCAGCGTGCAGTTTTTGAAGTAATATGAAGAAAAAAGAATGCCCTTCCTGCGCTATGGAAGTGGATGCTAAAAGTATTGACTGTCCAATCTGTGGGTATGAGTTTCCAAGGAAAAACCGTTTGTTTCAGTTGATTGCCTTGCTGTTGGTTATTATGATTGTGCTGTTTTTGATATTCTAACTTTACCGGAGGTTGTTATTTCAGTTTTACGTCTTTCGGAGCGTTCATCACCTCTACAACCATGTACTTACCCTGACTTAAATAGGTAATATTACTGTACACCATGGGAATGGTAAACCTTCCCTGTTCATTCATTACCCCGAACATTCCCCTGCGTTTCACCACAACCTGGCCTTTGGCTACTTCGAGTACCTCGTTGTAGTCCGGAGATGTAATTTTTTTTACTGAAGAGTCGTACAAACCATACTTACCGTCAAGGGTTATATGAAATGAACCAAAGTCATTCCTGCTTATATGATCATATTTTGAATCCAAAAGGTACTTTCCGTCTTTATCAATCACTCCATATTTACCGTTTTCAATCACAATCGCAGTACCGTTGATGTAGTCAAACGATGATTCATAAACTGGTTGTACTCGTAGATTCTCTTCCTTATCAATGTAGCCCCAATTTCCACGAAGATAAAATGCCGCCATACCATCAGAAAATAACCTTATCGAATCATAACGATTGGCTACCCTGAGCCTGCCTTGCAAGTCAACAAATCCATATTTTCCATCGAGCCTGATGCCAACAAATTCTTCACTGATTCCCAGCACTTCTTCAAACCTTCCCGACAAGGAATAAAACCGATCACCATCTTTTGTAGCCAGACTTAGATAGTCTTGTTCTCTCGCTATCAATATGCTATCCTGAGAGGTAAAAGAAATTTCGTCAAAGATTGGTTGCTTCACGATCCTACCATCTCTCATCACAAACCCTGTTTTACCTTCTTCTGTTGTTTCTATAAAGCCACCATCATAAGGTTTTAATGTATTATAAGTTTGAAATATTACATTTCCATCATGATTGACCAGATCAATTCTGGATTTTAAGCGAGCCTCGGTTATGCCTTCTTTATGAATTATTATCTCATCGTAAACCGGTTCACAAATCCATTCTCCAAACTGATTGATGGTACCAAATCCGTCCAAAAAACTAACTTTTGAGGTCAGGTATTTGAAAGAAGTTACGCTATCAAATTTGTTGGCAATTACTTCATCTCCCTGAAAATCAATAAAACCCCAGAAACCCCTTCTTTTCACAGCAATCAGGCTCTCTGATTCAGGTTTTATATCATCGTATTTGTACTTTGTAATATTTCTCCCAAACTGGTTGGCAACAGACCACTTTCCATTTTCCATGAGATAAAAATAGCCATCGTCCGCAGAAATAGAATCGTACTCTAAAGCAATGAAATACTCCCCTTTTTCATTCAATACTCCAAAATTCTTACCCTTTGAAAAAACAACCTTATCATCTATACATTGCCTTATGACAATGTCATTACCTGATATCAGTTTATTGAAATTTCTATCTGCAATTGTCAGGTACTTGTTGAGATAAATGGCATAAAATGAATCGGAAATATTCACCAAAGAATCACAGTTGAACTGACGGTCTTTGGTATTCAACTTATCTACAATTGTATGTTCATTAAATTCTAAAACCTGTGCCCGGTCTCCATCAACTGAAATATTCTTAAAGCTTGGTTTCAATAGAAGGTTACCACTTTCATCTATCAGCCCGGCTTTCCCCGATTCAAAAATTTGTGCTTTTCCGTCTCTTATATAGCCTATACTGTCTAATGAAACCGGAACAACAATCTGTCCATTCTTATTGATAATGCCAGCTCTAAAATCATAGTCGTAAAAGACATACAAGTCATTCGCAAAATGACTGATTTTGCTATATTCTGTTTTTAGCAAAAATTGGTTTTTTTCATTCAAAAGGCCATAATTGGTTTTACCATCTTTTATCTCAGTAACAATTAAAGTATTTGCTATTTTATCAATAGATGAATATTTAAAATCTACTACGGCATTGCCTTTTGAATTAAGAGCTCCGTAGTATAAGTGATTGGAATATGCTCCTTTTTTCGATGCTATGATAAGATCCTTATGAACAGGCCTGAGTTCGTAATAATCAGGAGAAGTAATCACTTTATTTTTTGCAGTAATGATGCCCCAGTTGTTGTCATAGTACCCGATCACATTGTCCACGAACATATCGAGACTATCACTCCAACCTAGCTGTTCATATTCCGCAGGAACAAGAACCTCTCCGTTAGAATCTTTCACTCCGGAAAGATTGTTCTCCTTAAATACTTTAGGATCAGTCTGAGCCTTTAGTTCCAATGAGCAGAAAAATGCACAAAAAAAGAAAAGTAAAATAAAATTTCTCAGGTATTCAGTAAAACGATTCAATTGGTATGGAGATAATATTTTGAAAAATGCCAGAGCGCAATTTTTGTGCCGTATTGCCACACCAACCGTTTATTTCTTAACCTTGTCTGGTTGAGCCTCCAGATTAAACAGGTCATTGAGCACGTCAATAAGAGATTCAGCTTCTCCTCTTTTACATGCTGCCTTCAATTGTAGAATAGGAAGTTTGATTATTTTTTGCATCATACTTTTTGTCACCTTTTCAAGCATTTCGGATTCTTTATCATTCAATCCTTTTATGTGTCGGGCCACTTCACTTTGCCTGATCTCTTCCAGCGCATTGCTTAGTTTATTGATTACAGGAGACACTTCCATTTCTTTCGACCACTCGTTAAAATCGTCGATGGCCAGATTTATAATGGCTTTTACATCTGGTATGGCAGCTAGTCTTTTTTCCAACGCAACCGACGCTTTACTTTGGATGTTGTCTATATTGTATAAAAGCACACCTGGAATATCTTCAACATTTTGTTCAATACTCCTTGGTACTGACAAATCAAACAAATACTTGTGGCTAAGTACCTCATTGTTTTTAAACAATGATTTGGTAATGATAGGGTCATTCGCTGCTATAGACGATATGATAACATCAAATTCAGTTGCTTTTTCTTTGAATTCCGAAAACGCTATAGTACCATATCCACATTCGTCAGCCAAAGCTTTAGCTGTTTCAAATGTTCTGTTGCACACAAGTACGTTCTTATTCTTAATGTTTTCGAGATTACGACAAACATCTTCACCTATTTCTCCAAGCCCTAATACCAAAATATTGGGACATTCCAGATTAACGGTTAATTCGTTGACCAAATCTACTGTGACATAAGATACTGAAGCAGCACCATCTCTGAATGCCGTCTCCTGAACCACCCTTTTATTTGTATAAAAAATGGTGTGCATCAGCCTGTGCAAAAAAGGCCCTGCCATATTTTCATCAGCAGACCATTGATAGGCATTTTTTACCTGATTGATGATTTGCAAATCTCCTACCACCTGAGCTTCCAGGCCAATAGACACGTAAAATAAGTGCTCAACTGCTTCTGAATAGTCGTTGTATTCTATAAAGTAATCGCTAAAATCAGCAATATTCTTTATGTTTCTTTCCAGCCCAATGAGCTTAATTATGTCTTCAGAAAGGTTGTTGGGAGAAGTATAATATATTTCTGTTCTGTTGCAGGTAGAAACTACAAGTGCCTCCGAAATATCAGTGAACTCGTCAAAATAGCGCAAAATTCTTTTACATGCCTGCTCGTCAAATGCCACCAATTCCCGTACTCCCAAAGGAGCATTCTTAAAAGAAAGGCTTATGGCTTTGAAATTTTTGTGCATAGTAAAAAGTAATCCGGTTTGCAAAACTAAGTCAAAAACAGAAATATCATACCCAGAGCACTAATTTATCTAAAATATTTTTAGAACAGAGACTCCTCAGGAGGTTAAAATTAGACGTGATATGGTCTTTTTTGTTTCTGATTGATAAAAAGAATTATCGCAGCATTGTTTAAAGCCCTTCCAACTCCGAACTCTTAACAGCTCCCCCTACCCCGGAAAAGATGTATGCTATACCTTTAATCCTACCTAAAGACTTCTGATACTTCTGCTCCAGAAGTAAAGAATCTTCATAGAAAACAGAAACATTCCTATTTTGGTTGTTAATTGTCACTTTTTGGAAGTCTAAAAAGTCCTTTCCAAAAGCAGATAAATCCTGATCGGCTCCATTTAAAGAGACTTCACTAAACTGTAAGTCCACCCACTTGGAACAACCCTCACGAAGAAAATACAGTCTGATTTCTCCATATTCCCCAATAATATTAATCTTAACATGATTACATCTTGCAGATATTATTTCATGATCATTGAGAAGTTCTGATACTAACTGGAAATTATCGCCATCTATTTCAGATCTCTGAAAATTAGCATATTGCACCCAATACATTTTCGTTGTGTCAATACCTTTGTTTCCGGGCATGTTGTCTTCAATACTCATAACTCCAGAGGTTGAATCCTGAAAATCATAAACCGGAAGGTATTCCGTATGACCATCCCGCCAGAAAAAAGTATATGCCTCCCATCCATCAGTAGTCAAATAAACAGCTGTATCATAAACCGATTCTTTATCAATCATCATATTAACATGGTAATACCCCGGCCCTCTGTAATAATGCGATATGGTATTCTTTTTTTTGTCAAGCCTTTGGCGAGGTGTTTCATCACCAAAATCCAGGAAAACACTATCTGTCCGAATTTGAGATATATCATAGTCGAAGATGGCAGTATGGTAAGCATTGCCAGTCAGGTATTTGCCTTTTATAGAAAAAACATGTGGGTCTTTGTGCTTGCTCTCCGGCCAAAAAACAAAGACCAATAAAACCAGTACTATTGGTATTATGATTTTAACTACAGTAAACTTTCTTTGTTGAATGGGAATAATATGAACTGGCTTGTTTTCTATTACTACCAGCTCATTAGAAGGCAATGGATTTTCATATTTATAATGAGACCAACTCGTATAACCCAGAAAAACGGCCAACGCATCTTTTGTAGCCAATTGAGGACTGTACTGCTCCGCCGTTTTCACTTTTCCAAAAACCCTCTTCAGGGTATCGGCACTTATTCGCACATTAGAAGACCTCTTTATCTCATTGCTAAGATCAATAAAATTGCTGTTTTTCCAGTCAACAGGATTTCCCCAGCATAGCTTATCTTCAACCTCTAAAGCTATGTTTGTCAGGTATTTCAGCTCATTGGAGTGGCTCATTTGCTAGCTGTAATGTCGAAATATAAATGATATAACTATCAAATAATCAAATATATAACTTAAGCATATCTTTTGCTCCATCTATGCTTAAGTTTATCTTTTGAATCTCCGGAAAAGAACCCTAAACTAGCATTATAATTCTAAACAAAAAGTACAAATTCACTTATCATGAAACAACTATTTCAAACCATCATTCTTTTCTCATTGACATGGACGCTTCAAGCTCAAAACCAACTGCTGGTAGAAGCGGAATCTTTCATAGACAAAGGAGGTTGGGTTACCGATCCCCAATTTGTAGAGCAAATGGGTTCTCCTTATTTGATGGCGCATGGAATGGGCGAAAAAGTGGCGAATGCTACAACCAAGGTCAAGTTTAAGGATACGGGTGAATACCACGTATGGGTAAGAACCAAAAACTGGGTACCGGGAAAATGGGCCGCACCAGGTCAGTTTCAATTGATGGTAGAAGGGGTAGCACTAAAAACTACATTTGGCATAACTCCCGGATGGACATGGGAATATGGCGGAACAGTTGATATCAAGTCTAAAAAAGCAGAAATACAGCTGGTAGATTTGACTGGGTTTAATGGCAGATGTGATGCGATCTATTTCAGTCAAACCAAAGAGCAACCTCCCGCTTCAGGAGAAGTTCTTTCTATGTGGCGAAAAGGAAAATTAAGTGAAACACCTGCACCAGAAACTGAAAAAACTTATGATCTCGTAATCACAGGTGGTGGTTTGGCAGGGTGTGCGGCAGCAATAGCTGCCGCAGAGCAAGGCCTTAATGTCGCATTGATTCATGACAGGCCTCTGTTAGGTGGGAATGCAAGCAGTGAAATACGTGTACATACTTTAGGGATTTACGGAAAATTTGAACGGATTCTAAAATTGATCGATACCAAACATTATCCCAATGGTTCTTCTGAAGCCAAGCTTGATCAGGAGAAAAGGGATAGGAATATGAAAAACATCAAAAACGTCACTTTGTTTTTAAACTGGAGGGCTTATGATGCCAAAGCAACCAACGACAGAATAGAATATGTGGATGCCAGAAACACTACCACGGGAGAAAGAATGCGTTTTAGAGCTCCCCGTTTTGTGGACTCAACCGGGGACGGTTGGATAGGATTCTGGGCTGGTGCTGAGTTTTCTTATGGTAGAGAAAGTGTAGATACTTATGGTGAAGAATGGGAAAAATGGGGCGAATTGTGGAGTCCAGAAGAGGCGGACAACTTTGTAATGGGATCGTCAGTATTGTGGCAAACAGAGAAGAAGGATACACCTCAATCATTTCCCGTTTTGCCTTGGGCAAAAGATGTATCGAATGACCATGTTGCTATTGCTGGAGAATGGTATTGGGAGTTTTCAAGAAATGACTTGCACCAGATTCATGATGCAGAGGAAATCAGGGATCACATGCTAAGGGCAATATATGGATCTTTTTCCAACGCCAAAAGGTTAAGTGAAAATGAGAAGTACAAACTGGAATGGGTGTCCTATCTTGTCGGGAAACGTGAATCAAGGCGTCTGGTAGGTGACCATGTGTTTACATTCAATGATGTGACCAACTATACAAAATTTCCTGATTCGGTGGTGATGGAAAAAAGAGAAGTAGATGTGCATTTTCAGCAAAACCTACAGGATGCTTCTAAACCGGACTTTCTTTCCAAAGCCCTTTTTTATCATACAGACAAGTACTATATTCCTTACAGAAGCTTGTACTCTAAAAACATTTCCAACCTATTTATGGCTGGGCGTAATTTTAGCTGTTCCCATGTTGGGCTTGGTGGACCAAGGGTAATGTTAACAACCGGACAAATGGGAGCTGCCGTTGGATTTGCAGCCTATTTATGTAAAAAATACAATGTCGAGCCTCGTGAGATTTATACCAAATACCTCAAAGAATACATGGAATTAATAGAAAATCAGCAGTGGACTCAGGGTTAAAGCTATTTATATTAATATCTACTTTATGGGGTTTTCAGACATCAGAAAAAACCGAATATAATCCCATGTTTTTTCTGATGTCTGAGGAGTTCAAAGAAATCACTCAGGAAAAACAAATTTTCACCTTCACCTACGCAGACACTTCATTTGTCCACAAGATGAGCTTGTTGTCCAATGAAAAAAGCGAGCCCAGGTTGTTTTTTTCCGACCTGGAAACATCCGTATGTGCAGACGGAGAATGCAGACTAGCAAACATCCAAGTCTATTGGAATCTACTTGGCAACTATGTGGGTTATGGTACACACCCAAAATTTCCCCTCACCAAATTCGAACATGACCCTTTTGACGAAGATGATTTTGCCAAACTCAATCAATTGCTTTCCGACAGCCATTCCATTCTGGAAAGAAAAGAAATATCCGACCTGACAGAGAAAGTACCTGCCAAATCGTCCAAAAACACTCATGGTGATGTTGATGGGGTTTCTAGCGCCACAAAAAAAGAGATAAAAGAATCGGTTGTTGCTGGGGGTTTGTATTCCTGCTATACCTTTTGGCATTTGGTGCATGGTGATGTCAGGAAAAAAATGACCGCTTTCCTCGACTCCATTTATTCAGATTCTCTCAACAATTATTTTTTGTATTCGCCATACAGAGACTATCAAAACCACGCTTTAAAGCAACTTGATTCCTTGGGTTTTACCACCCATATCACCCAAATTGCTAAAATATACAAAGAGACTCAACCCATGACCAGGGCATATATTCTTAAAAAAATGCCTGATAGGTTATTGAAAGAACAAAATGTAACCCAACAATTTTACGGTGCTTTCTCTATGGTTGACATCAATACCAGAACCCAGTTAATCAAAAAAGTAGCTGCCGCCTATCCGGAAGCCGTTGAATTATTGTCAAAACACCTTTCAGAAATGACCAAAAACCAACTTAGGTTTTATCTTGATTTTCTGAATGATCACTCAGAAAATATAAACCAAACGGTCAAAGACAATTTGCATAGTACCAGTCTTTCACAGGAATATACTTATGGCTATTTAATCAGGGAATTTTTGGATAGTAAATAACCATAAAGGCCAGCTCAAAACATGAATTCAATCTTATGCACTATTGATTCCGGTGTGATATTATTCATGCAGGCAAAATCATCTCGAAAACAAGGTTTGTTTCCAAAAACAGAGCAGGGTCGGCAAGACAATTCCGTTTCAGGGATTTGAATAAAATGATCATCCTGATTTTGACCAAACCCTGCAAATCCGGCATAAGGATGAGTCGCTCCCCAAATGGAAATGACCTTAGTCTTTGTCAAAGCAGCCATGTGCATGTTGGCTGAGTCCATGCTCAACACTGCATCCATTTCATTGAGCAAACCCAGTTCTTCGATCAGAGAATATTGTCCGATTAGGTTTGTTATACTCTCATTGTTTTTGCAAAGGCTATCTGCCAAAATTTTCTCCTGATCTCCTCCTCCGAAAACAAAAATCCGAAATCCTTTTTCGCTCAACAAATTGATGACGGATTGCATCTTTTCTATCGGATACATCTTTTGCTGGTGCTGGGCAAATGGCGCAATACCAATCCATGGTTTGGTTTTATCACCCAAAGTATTAGCTAAGTCTTTAGGAATTGAAAACCTGTCTTTTTTCACATCAGCTATTGAAAGATCTACTTCAAACCCAGCCGACCTAAAAACATCTGCATACCTTTCTGTGGTATGTTTCAGTTGCTTAAACTCCTTTTCTACTTTTGAAGTCAACGCCTTCTTTTCCTTTCTTCCTTTTTCAATATGGAATGTAGGGATGCCGAAAAGTTTAAAAAATGTTCTCAGGATTTTTGACCTCAACACGTCATGCAAATCAAGAACTGCATCCCATGTTGTAATGGAGTTGATTTCTTTAAATAGACGGTAAAGACCTCTAATTCCTTTGTGCTCTCCATACAAATCAGGCGTAACAAATTCCACTTCCAATCCATTAAACAATGGTATAAATGCCTTTCTGGTAACCACAGTGATTTTCACAGATGGGTTTTGCCGGAGTACTGCTGCTACCACAGGGACAGTCATAGCCACATCGCCCATGGCAGAAAGCCGGATTACAAGTATGTTTTTGTGTATGTTGATAACTGTTAAAGTTTATGTATCACTAATTCAAATATTTTATACCAGTAGAAAAATGCTTCGGGGTTGGACTTTTTTAATCGGTTTAGCCTTGGCCAAAAAGGTTCTCCAATTGTCCAATCTTTCATGATAACAGGGTTTTTAAATTTTTCAATCTCTGCTTTCCCAGCTTTGATCAACGCAGCTATATAAGCTGCTTTTGATGCGAAGGTGATTGCCCTGTCGATATGAAATGACTCAGAGAAAATAAATCTGGAAACACGTTGAATACCATTTTGAAGATGATCAAAATCACCTTTTCCTTCGACACCTCTGCTTACCAAACAAAGTGAAGTTTGCTGGATATCTTCTAGTACATTACTGACTGTTAATTTTGATTGATTTCTGTATTCAAGTTCAGTAGATGCAAAGTTTTCGAATGTTTTTCTGACAAGGGCTCCATCTTTAGCAATGTCTAGGAGATTTCCTATATCATAGAGTTGTTTCATGATTTCCATACTCATACTGGTTTCACCTTTGAAATAAGGAATTCCTGTGGAGTTAGGAGCATAAGCTGTTAATTTATCACCGAGAATGTCTTCTATAGAAGGTACGTTAACTTGAATCGAATCACCCTCGGTAATGACAAATTTGGAGATTATTGGAATCTGATTGACTTTCGAGTAACCCACTTTTTCGAATAAAATATCCAGCAAAATACTTTCTTCACCAACTTGTGTTTTATGTATAGGCTGGTAAAAAAACTTGTAGTGAGCCTTATGAATATTAGTTGAAGTTTTGCGTTCCTGAAGTTCAAACCGGCTAAAATCTTGCTCTTCCAGCAATGCCATAAAAGTATTTTCTAGATTTTTCGGCTTATTTTCAATAATGATATCAATGTCTATTGAAAGCCTTTTAGAAGAATCAAGAATGAGCATTAAAGCTGTACCTCCTTTAAATACAAAATCTAAATTTTGCTTAACCAATCCTTCCAAGAGCATAAGTGCTCTAAT
Organism: Reichenbachiella sp. MALMAid0571; assembly: GCF_040151475.1. Taxonomy (NCBI): domain Bacteria; kingdom Pseudomonadati; phylum Bacteroidota; class Cytophagia; order Cytophagales; family Reichenbachiellaceae; genus Reichenbachiella; species Reichenbachiella sp. MALMAid0571. The sequence goes on from NZ_JBDKWG010000146.1 coordinate 51,382, forward strand.
AACCTTTTCTACAAGAATCTTATCAGCCTTTCTATTAGCTGAAGATACTTTGGTGATCCAATCGATATGTAATGAATCTTTACTTATCATTTCAAATTAGTGGCAGCAATCTGGTAGTGCTGCCGATATTTAGAGACCTCATTTAAATAATTATCCAGTTCCTTTTTTTTCCTTCTTCTGCTCGCATAGCGTAACATCTTACTCTCACTGATTGTATATTTTTCAAATGCCCCATGAAATATCTGATTCATTTCAGAACCCTGCTGTGCGTTAAATATCACTGGATCACAAAATATATCGACAAGTAACTTTTCTATTGTAACTGTTGGAACACCATTTACTTTTTGAATTGGAGCTTCAGACACAAGTGATTTCACAATCCATGATTCCTTTTCATCAATCATATATCTTCTTATCAACTCCTCAGAAGGCTCCATATAAACAGAATAGTTTCGATCCTTCAAGTAATAGAAAATGCTTTCCACGGCATCTTTATCAACCTCAAGTAATTGATAATACTTTCCAGGTTGATGGAGCATGAATTCGTTAATCACTGATGTGTTCCAAAGACATACAGCTAAAAAAGGAAAGTCTGACTTAATCTTTTTATATACAGAAACCAACTTGCTCGATAATTCGGGGATATAGGCATCCCCTTTACCAAGTGTAAATTTCCCCCTACCAATTCTATTTAAAATACCTTCTTGGACAAGATTATAGATTCGCCAATTGACCGTGGTTTTAGTGACTTCATGATCAATAGTTCGATAGAATTCTATCAAATCAGTATTTGAAAATGTCTGAATTGACCTGAACCGATCCTTAATACTGTCAATATGGAGTTTGTTTTCTGCGATAATAGCTCATTTATTTCATCAAAAATACAAAACTATATTTTGGCATCAAAGTATTATTGCTGCCGATACTTAGATTGTAAGTGTCCAAGGGTAAATTTTAACTTTTTTTGGTTTTTTACCGTGGCTTTGAGCGTGGTTAAAACCGCTATATTCTATATTCCGTTTTGGGAGTCGCTCTATTCTTTTCCATAAATTTTAAATATGAATTGATTACAAAATCTATTAGAATCAAAACGATTAAAACAAGCATCGCTTGAGTAACTAAGAAGATATCCTTTCCGAATGTTTCAGTAACAATTGTTCTTATTTCGTAGATAAAAATGCCACTTAAGATACCTGCTAAAGTGGCAATTAGGGCAAAAACAAGAGAGATTAAATAGTTAGCTCTGATTGATTTTTTACTGACATGGTTCTTGATTTCACGCATTACATCATTTTCAAAATGCACTGATGGGCTTTGCAAGATGTTTTTTTTCATTAAATCATGAAATATGCTGTCCTCTTGAAATCGTTTCATATCTGATTATTATTTAAAACGTTATTAAAAGCTTTATACATATTTTTCCGTGCTCTAAACAGAGTCACTTTTACTTTGGATCTTGACCATCCAGTGATATTAATTACTTCATTAATATTTTCTTCTTCAAGATAAAACAACCTTAGCACTAGGCTTTCGTCTGAAGTTAGCATTTCAAGAGCTTTGTTAATGACAAATTGTTGTTCTTTCTGATGTAGTGAAGATAGAATACTCTCATCTTCTAAATCATCCTGAAGGTTTTCATCGAGCGTGAGAATTTCTACTTTGGTTTTCTTTAATTTTTTCAAAGCTTCATTATAAGCAATCTTGTAAATCCACGTACTAAATTTGGAATTCCTATTAAAATTTTTCAAAGCTTTGAAAGCATTAACGAATACATCTTGAGTTACTTCCTCGGCAATTAAATGGTCTTTAACAATGGATAGTGTGATGGAATACACCAAGTTTTTGTACTTATTAACAAAATACCGGAAGGCATCTGAGTTTCCAGCTAGTATTTTACCTATGTAAAGATCATCCATTCGTGTATCCTATCTTTTAACCCTATTTATAAGATGGACGATTAACAAAGAAATACCTCCACATAAAAATAGAACAGCCAAATAGGGTGGTTCATCTTCAACTTCAAATCGAAGCATCAGTGCCTGGATGGCAAAAGCAACCGCAAGACCTATAACGATAATAGCGAACTTTAAGAAGATATTTGAAGGCTTATCATTTAGCAGAAACTTTTCAATATCTATCCCTTTGTCAATGAGCAATAATCTCTCTTTTGTCTTGGCTTTATGGCTGAAATACCATGTCAAAAAAATGAAAACAAAAAGAAGAACTAGAAGAACTGTAACGAAGAGTAATGGATCGATTGTATTCATAATAATTTTGATTTGTTACTGATTAGATACTACAAACTATCAAAAGGTTACAAAAGATAGAATTACTTCCAACATTTACGCAAACTCACAGTACGTTATATCTCTCCTATGTTTTAAAAAAAACAGAATTGAAATGGTAATTGAATGATGGAAGTAAAATTATCTTATAATAAAATCCTTCACCATATTTCACAACTGTAAAACAAATAGGAATTATTACTTATTTTTGCCAAGTATTTTTTATTCAAATGGTCAGACCAAATCATATATCCATCAATTTGAAAGCTCAGGTTAGTGCCTGGTTGCTGATGGCTATGGTATTAGCGACTGTGGTACCCTTCAATCTTTTTCATAGTCATGCAGAAAAAGAGCCTGTCGCACAACTTGAAGGCACTAATGAAATAGAAAATCACCATGCATGCGATCATCAGGTGCACCTTGCAGAGGAGCAAGAAATATGTTTTTTATGCCATTTTTCTTTTGTCCCTGTATATAAAACCAGCTCTCTGGCTGTTCTAGAAGAATTATCGACATCTCCATCTCTCAAACAAAATACTCTTTATAGCAATTGCTATAGTTTTATATCCATTTATTCTGTTCTGAATAAGGGATCCCCAATAGCCTGATGCTACAATGTTGTTTTAGCCAACATTCCGTCACAAGGAGTGAACCACAGTAGCTTTCTGTTATGCTACTGTTTTACGCTCATTTCTTGTGGTGACATTCTAGGCTAAAAATGATATTGACCTGAAACTATCCAACATACTATTATTTTATTGACATTTCTGTGAACAATGATTTCACAGAACTCCTTTAAATCAAAGCATGGCTAGAGTATATTGTTATATGCTGACTCTGGTGTTTATTCAGTCTGTTTCGGTTTTGAGTATTATGGCTCAAACCAAAGATTGCAGCTATACCTTGTCAGGTCAGATTACTGATGAACATGACCAATCTCCATTGGAATATTCCAGTATTTACATCAAAGAATTAGAACGAGGTGTAACTGCGGATGAAAGGGGAAACTATATGCTCAGCAATTTGTGCGCAGGTACTTATAGTGTTTTGATCAGGCATGTTGGGTGTAAACCCAAAGAAGAATTCATTACCATAAAGAAAAACACAGTAAAAGAATTTTCTCTGGAACATCACCCCACAGAACTGAACGAAGTGATCGTGGAAGGCGAGCTGGAAGAAGCAGATGTGTCTCTGACTACAAGCGAGTTGTCCGAAATACAGCTGGATCAGTCCAGAGGAAAAACTCTGGGAGAATCGCTGAAATCGCTGAGCGGGGTAAATTCCCTGCAAAGCGGACCTACCATTTCTAAACCTGTAATCAACGGATTACACAGCAACCGAATCCTGATTATGAACAACGGAATCCGGCAAGAAGGGCAACAATGGGGACAGGAACACGCCCCCGAGATAGACCCTTTTTCGGCTACTGGTTTCAAAGTAATCAAAGGAGCTGCCACAGTGAGGTATGGAGCGGATGCCATTGGGGGCATAGTGTTGGTAGAGCCTCCATCGCTTTTGAGCAACAGGGAATTTAAAGGAAGTATCAGTATGATTGGTCAGTCCAACAACCGTCAGGGTGTGGTTTCTGCTATGATGGAAAAAGGATACGATAATGGTATCGGCTGGAGGGTGCAAGGATCAGCCAAAAAGGGCGGTGACGCCAAAGCATCAAACTATAACCTTTCCAATACCGGAGTGCAGGAAATCAATTTTTCAGGAGCCTTTGGGTTAACCAAAGAACATTATGGTTTTGAGGGTTATTTGAGTCATTTTGATTCTGATATAGCCATACTCAGAAGCGCACACATAGGAAATCTCACTGACCTTACAAATGCCATCAACAGCGATGTGCCTTTGTATGTTGAGGATTTTACCTACACCATAGACAACCCAAGGCAGGAAGTCAGGCATGACCTGATGAAATTGAATGGCTTTTTGAAATTGGCGGATTTAGGAACAGTTCGTTTGCAATATGGCTTTCAATCCAATCATCGCAATGAATATGACAGGAGGCGAGGTGCTAATTTCAACAGGCCATCCATTTCACTGGATATTTTCACCCACACGTTGGATTTGGTCTTTGAACAACATGCCCTTGGAAAGTTGAAAGGCGAGTTTGGTGCCAGCAGTATATATCAAAGAAACAAAAACAATACAGGTACCAATGCTAATTTTCTAATTCCCGATTACAAAAATTATGGATTGGGAGCATTTGCCATTGAAAAGTATGTGCAGCAAAAATGGGAGCTGGAAGCGGGAATTCGTTATGATTTCCGGCAACTCAATCCGTTTGTTTTTGATTCTTCCAATAAACTGTTGAGTCCGAAATACACCTTCAATAATGTGACGGCTTCTGTTGGTGGTGATTTCAGTTTGAATGAAAAGCTGACACTCAAAGCCAACATTGCTAGTGCATGGAGGCCTCCGCAGGTCAGCGAGTTGTTTAGCAATGGACTGCATCATGGAGCGGCTGCTATTGAGCAGGGGTTGTTGTACCCCGGAGGATTTCTTTCGGAGAACCTATTGGATGCGGACATACAATCGGAGCAGGCAATTAAGGCCATAGCGACGATGGAGTACAAGAGTAACAATTTGTTGGTGGAAGGTAGCATTTATCATAATACGATCAACAATTACATTTACCTTCGTCCAGATGGTATCAGGTTGTCCATTCGAGGTGCCTTCCCAGTGTTTCAATACATGCGTACTAATGCCCGATTTGTGGGCATGGATGCTGTGGTAAAGTATAAGCTGTCGAACCAATGGTCTTATAATGCCAAGGTGTCATTACTAAGGGCAAAGGACGTATCTGCCGACGATGTGCTGATCAACATACCTGCAAATAGTTTTGAAAATGGGATTACTTATCAAATGATTAATATACCTGATGTCAACAAGGTTTATTTTACATTAGATGTCTTAACTGTAATGCATCAGGGTCGGGCTCCTCAGGCATTTTTGGATTTTGAAAATTCTGAGCCTCCATCCAGTATCTATGATTTCAAAACTGCTCCTGACGGTTATACACTGTTGAATTTTCATTCCGGAGTGGAGTTCGACAAACTTAAATTAGGATTCTCTGTTGAGAATTTATTAAACATTTCTTATCGGGATTACATGAACCGATTCCGATACTTTACCGATGATATCGGTATTAATTATTCACTTAGACTTTTTTATAATTTTTAAAAATAAAGACAATGAACATTTTAAATAAAGCATTAAAAAACATCTTCTTCCCTTTTTTCGGTCTCATTATATTATCCAATTGCGGAGATGATGATCCCATAACTCCACCTAATGAAGAGGAGTTGATTACCACAGTCAATATAGTGTTTACTCCCACTTCTGGTACTGTTGTTACCATGAAGTATTATGATGAAGATGGTGGAAACGGAGCTGCTACTCCTGTGGTAACCGGAGGTAGTTTGGTTTCCAATACGGCATATACCGTAACATTGGAACTCCTCAATGAATCTGAAAATCCCACAGAAGATATTACGGAAGAAATAGAGGAAGAAGGTGAAGACCATCAATTCTTCTTTGAAGTTTCAAGTAGCCTGAATCTGACACACACATCTTATAACGATCAGGATGGAAACGAAAACCCAATAGGATTGAAAAACACCTTCACAACAGGTGCTGCAAGTAGTGGAACATTGAAAGTGATTTTACGCCATGAGCCGGACAAATCAGCTGCTGGAGTTTCAGACGGAGACATCACAAATGCTGCCGGAGAAACCGACATAGAGACTCTACCGGCAATTGACATTACTATTATAGATTAAACAAATGAGGCTGTTTCAAAAGGTAAGTAATTCCCAGATTCATTCTGGGATCTGTACGAGAAACAACTATTGATGTGTTTTCAAAGGGGTGCCGGATTCCTGACTGCACTTTAGGCAGTCAGGAATCTGGGAATTTTGTACCCCTTTGAAACAACTTAATATTCCCCATTCATCAATTCGCCACTGAGCTGAAGCAAAGCAAGCTCAGCATTTTTGGCGTTGTATCTGGCCTGATTATAGTTGAGCTTGGCATTAAGTAAATTTAACTGAGCCTGACGAAATTCCAGCGATGTTATTTGTCCTAACGATTGTTGTTCGGAAGTTCGGCTAAAATTACGCTCGTTGGTTGAAAGGTTTTTTTCTTCTGCTTTTAACACAAACAATGCCGTTTGATAAACAGACCAGGCGTTGTTCACATCTCTGTTTAAATTCAGTTTAAGCCGATCCATACTCAGTTTTTGATTCTCAAGTGAAATTCGGCTGTTTTGTTTTCTTGTGCTGGTCAGGCCTCCATCAAAAATATTCCAACTTACAGATGCACCATAGGTCAAAGCCGTTTGATTTTGGGAATCAAAGATCGATGTTTTACCCAGATTGTTTTGATTCCATCCGTAAGAAGTATTTAAACCTACTGTCGGCAAGTTTGAAGCACTATTTATTTTAATATCGTATTCGGCATTTCTGTAAGCACCATTTTGTTGAAGAATAGCTACGTTGTTGGACATTGTATTGGCCAATATTTCTTCTAAAGATAAGTTTTCATCATAGGTCAATGTGGTGTCAACTGAAAAAGGGGTGTTGACATCTCTTCCCAAAAACAGGTTCAGGTTACGTTTTTGATTGTCCAGCTCCTGAATGATGTTGAGGTAATTGATGCTGTCATTGTTATAGTCCACTTCTGCGTTGAGTACATCCAGTTGAGTATTTTGCCCGTAATCGAAACTGTATTTTGCCCGTAGCAATCTTTCTCTGGAAATATCCAAAGTCTCTTTTTGATTGATTTCGTTTTGGGTCAAACGAGCTACTTCATAATACACATTGAAAATATTTAAGACAACATTTTCTATAATCGAACGAGATTGAAGTTCGCTTAAATTCAGGCTTTCCTGTAGCTTTTTAAAATTGAATTTTCTACTTTGACCATTATAAATGGTATAATTCACCCCTAAAGATGCACTGTACCTCTCCGTCTGAACACCCGTCACTGACTGTACCTCTCCGGTGTTTAAAATATTTTCTGAATTGGTTGAGGAAAAATTGGCACTTCCTGAAGCAGCGACAGTCGGCAAAAAACCACTATTTTTAATGTCAGCATTGTTTAAAGCTATCTCGCTGTTATTACCAGCCTCTCTGATATCAAAATTGTGTTCCAGCGCTAATGTAATGGCATCTGTTTTTCTTAATATCTCCTGTGCCAATAGTTGGTTACCACTTATTAATATTATTAATATTATTACAACTTTACATTTCATTCGTTACTCTTTTATATTTTTCTCAGAATAGAAAGGTTAAAAATGTGACTCTTCCAGTTCTGCTTTTTGTTCAATAATAGCGCGTTCTACTTCTTCTCTGGTCGGTTTTTCTCCGTTAACCAACCACTTCCAATACACCTTGATGATATTTCCGGTGGACAACATTAAAGGTAGCATTACCAATGTGAGAATAGTAGCCAATACGATTCCATAAGCGATAGAAATAGCCATTGGGATAAGAAACTGTGCCTGACGACTGGTCTCAAATATCAGTGGAGCGAGACCCGCAACAGTGGTTACACTTGTGAGAAATATGGCTCTGAACCTGGACTTCCCTGCTGCAAACAGGGCATCATCATATTTCATTCCTTCTTTCAAATATCCATTGAACTTGCTGATCAAAACCAATCCGTCGTTAACTACAATTCCTATAAGAGCAATAATACCGAGAAAAGAAAGCACATTAATTGAAAAACCGTGTATCCAATGACCCCATGCCACACCGATCAAACTAAACGGCACCATGAGCAATAACAATAGTGGTTGACTAAATGACCTAAAGGTAAATGCTATGATGACAAAGATCATAAATACGATTATCGGCAGTACTGCTTTGGCAGAATCCGTAGTTTTATTTGCTTCTCTGTTTTGCCCTTCAAAAACAGCAGTAACATTGGGAAATTGCTCTCTCATTAGGGGTAACATTTCCGTTTTTATGTCAGTCATTATCTCAGTGGCACTATTGTTTGGATCTTTGAGATCACCATCTACTCTTATCTCTCTTTTTCCATCTAAATGGTTGATGGCAATTTCTCCCCTTTGGATTTCATAATCTGCGATTTCCCGGAGGGGAACCCTTTCCCCGGTAGGACTGACTATTCGCATGTCGTCCAGATTTTTGATCGATGAACGCTGCTCTTTTTCATAGCGCACCCATACCCTGATTTCATCTCGTCTTCTTTGAAACCTTTGCGCCTGATTACCAAAAAAACCGCTTCTAACCTGACTGATTACATTGTTTAGTTGAAAACCCATAGCATAGGCACTTTCCTTCAATGTAATCTTAATCTCCTTTATTCCCGCAGGGTCATTATCGGTAATGTCCTTCAACAAAGAATTCTTAATCAGGTTACTTTTGAGAAACTGTTTGGCAGCTTTTAGTTCGCTGATGTCGTTGCTCAATAGTGAAACCGATATAGGGTTGCCTCCAAAGTTGCTCCCCGACCCAAACTCAATGCTCTCAGCTCCGGGAATATTACCTGCTTCTTCGTTGATGGCTGTAGAAATGGCAAATGAAGGAAAATCTCTTTCTTCACCGGGTAATAAATTGATAAATAATGAGGCTGCAGAGGATCCCGGGCCTATTCTCTTGGTTATGTTTTCAATCACACTTTTATTACCTGACTGTCGGGCAGTAAAATCTTCATTTACCTTCCAGGCTGCTTTTTCTATTTCCGAAATAATAGAATCTGTGATCGTCTCATGCGTACCTTGTGGCATTCTCAAAATAATAGATACCCTGTCACTAGCTACATTAGGAAAAAATGTAAAGCGGATTGTTCCTCCGCCTATTGCCCCAATGGTTAACACCAACAAAGTGATGGGTATAGCAAAACCCAGAAATTTGTTTTTGATGAAAAACTTTAGAAATGGTGCATAAACACGATCTCTCATCCATCCCATTAATCGGTCTGCATAGATATTAAACCAATACGATTTTTGTTTACTGGTAATGGCTTTGGAATGTGCCACATGAGCCGGCAGTATGATCAATGCTTCTATCAGTGAAATACTCAATGTCAGAATTACTATAATGGCCACCTCGCTAAAAAACTCACCTATCCTGCCATCAAGAAAAAAGAAAGTAGAGAATGCCACCAGAGTAGTCAATATAGCAGAGGTGATTGCTGGTAGCACTTCCATTGTTCCATCTATCGCTGCTCTCACGGGACTCTTCCCTTTTTGGTGCTGATCGTAAATATTTTCAGCTATTACAATCCCATCATCAACCAGAATTCCAATCACTATGATCATGCCAAACAGAGACAGCACATTGATAGTGACTCCCAGTTGTCCTGCAAAAATAAACATGCCCAAAAATGATATTGGAAGACCAAAAGCAACCCAAAATGCAAGTCTTGGTTTCAGAAAAAGTGCAAGAAAAAACATTACCAGGGCCATACCCTGAATACCATTTCTGATTAATAATTCCGTTCGCTGAACAATTACTATTGAAGCATCCCTGGTTATGCTTAGCTGCACATTGTCATGTGTTGCATTATATGTTTCTATGTACTCTTTTGTTTTGTCTGCTACATCAATAAGGTCTTCGGAATTGGTCGTATTTACCTGAATTCTGACTGAAGGTTTTCCATTAAAATATGATCGGTCGGGGGTTTCTGACCATCTGTCTCTTACCACAGCCAGATCTCTCAATCGGATTTTGTTACCGGACTCTTCCGCTTTTACAATAATATGATCCAATTCACTGCCATGATAAACCCTGTTGTTGACACGAATCAGGTACTCTTCATGCGCTGTTTTAATAGATCCTCCGGTTACAAGAATGTTGGTAGAGGCGACTGCATTGGCAACCTCCTGAAAAGTGAGATTATACGCCTTAAGCTTTTCTTCATCTACTGCTATTTCTATCTCCTCTGCCGGATATCCGGAAACTTCTACCTGTGAAATACCATCAATGGCTCTCAAATCAGTTTCAACTTCCCGAGCAATACCCTTCAAAGACAGGAGGGGAACATTATCCCCACTTACCACAAAGCTTACGGCTTCTGTCCTGAAGATTTCCTTAGATATGACAGGAGGCTCCATACCAACGGGAAAAGAAGGCACTTTATCAACAGCATTTTTGATGTCAGCCAAAACAGCATCAATGTCCTCGCCTTTCAATATTTCTACTAATATCGTTGCGGAATTTTCGCTGGATGTAGATGTGAAACGATCAATTCCAATCAGGCCTCTTAAATTGTCCTCTATTTTCAGGACAATACCTTCCTCCATTTCTTGAGGAGAAGCCCCCGGATAGGATACATTAATACTAACATTCCGAGATTCATTCAGTGGAAAATACGATGATTTCAAGGAATACATTCCTATGACACCAAACACAAAAAATCCAAGAATGACTATGTTTGCTAATACCGGGTACTTAATAAAATGCGCAATTATATTTTTCATATTGAATTACCCATTTATTATTGAAACAGCCATCCCGGAAAAAGCATTCGGAACTATTTTGGAAACCAGCTGTGTACCATCTTTCAAACCAGAGACAATTACCGTTTTTTGATTTTCATGTAAAATTTTTATAGGTATCAACTCCAATACTCCTCCTTTCACCACATAAACCTGTGACTCACCTACAACCAGACTTCTGGATATTTCTATCGCATTTGTTTCTGGTTTTCCTTCAATTTTTGCTTCCAGATACATTCCTTCTTTCAGTTCTTTTCCTTTCAAATCGATAAATATTTGAACTGTCTGAGTTGTAGTATTGACTTTTCCGTTAATTCTCGCAATCGTTCCTTTCCATATTTTGGTCATGTCTTTGGCATCAACCACTTCAACATCTTTTCCAACAGATATGGACGGTAATGTTGATTTGCTAATGGCTACTTCCAATTCAAAATTGGTAGGATCTATGAATTCACCCAGCTTCTGTCCGGGCCTTACTACAGTCCCCGGATTTACCACTGCATCTGTTAGTATTCCATCAAACGGTGCAGTCAAATTGTATTTTTGATATATGATCTCCAGGTTTTTGGTGTTGTAATACGTGGTGTAAATATTCTTACCAGTGATAAAATATTTTTCTTTATCAGAAGATGTTTTAGGCAAATCTGCTATTGGTTTGCTCATGTCAAAGTCTTGTAAATAACGATCCCATTTTTTATAGGCATCCGGATAATCGAGCCTCAAATCAGGGATAACACTCGTGATCAGATTCTGTAGTACACTTTTTTGTGCCTGAAGATTGGCATAATAATCATTACTTCGAACCCTGACCATTGTTTCTCCTTTTTTATATCTTGAACCTGGCTTAAATTCTTTTGCAGTACGTTCCATAACCCCCTGAACTTCAGAATATATTTCCATTCTGTTTTTGGCAACCAGCCGTCCACTTTCATAGATTCTGATAGGTATATCTTTGTTTTTCACGGGTTCAACAAAAACTGCCTGGACAATCTTTTCTTTCACGGGTTTCTTCTTTTCATTGCTTTCAATTACTGACTTGGCGATGAAAACTCCTCCTGCCAACAACAGCACTCCCAATACGATCGTAATGTAATTTCTCATGTATATTTAATGGTTCAATGGAGCAGTAAGCTCGTCTGCATTTACGTTTTTACTTATTTTTTTCAACACGCTGATAGTTTGTTCTATTTCTTCTTTTGTAATTCCTTTTTGTATTTCTTCCACCGCTTTTTTAACTATTGGAACAGCAGCTTTCAGCAAACCCTGTCCGTTTTGGGTAATATAGATATGATTAATTCTCTTGTCGTCTTTGGATTGCACCCGTGTGACTAATTTTTTCCTCTCCATAGTATTGATCAGCCGGGTCAGAGATGTTTTGTCTCTTTTGGCTAAAAAAGCCAGATTTTGTTGAGGTTGTCCGTCGTTTTTTGAAAGTATTCGCAGAATGATCAATTGAGTTTTAGTCAATTCCAATCCACAGGCATGAAAATAATCCAAGACGAAAAAATCAATGCTTTTCATAGCCCTACCCAGCCATGGCAGCATTGTATTCTCTAAATCTGCTAATACATCTTTCATTTATTTTTATTAATAAACTTTGAACAATACGGATAGCATAAAAATTAGTTGTATATGCAATTAATTTTTTTCAAAATCACTGAATCCTGCATCAGGGTTGTTACATCTATTGTTAAAAAAAACTGGAAACAAACGTATTATTTAATATAATTACTGATCAACATCACTTTCTTTAGGCTGTCTGGTCATTGAATGAAAGTTTACTTCGTATGATTTTTGTATATTCTATTGAAAATTGAAATAATGACAGAAGAATTGATCAAAACACAGGAAAAAACAGTTTGCTACCATTGTGGCGACCCATGCGATTCTGATGTCATCCGTTTTGAAGAAAAAGATTTTTGCTGTCATGGTTGCAAAACAGTCTTTCAAATTTTGGATGAAAACGGACTTTGCAATTATTATCACTTAGATGAATCCGCCGGAATATCCCTAAAATCCAAAGATTTCGGTGATAAATATAGTTTCTTGGACAATGTGCAGATTGTGGATCAACTTTTGGAATTCAAAAATGAAAAGTTCCAAAAAGTGACATTAACTATCCCCTCCATTCACTGTAGTTCATGTATTTGGTTACTTGAAAATCTGCACAAAATACAAGAAGAAATAAATTCATCAAGGGTAAATTTTGCCAAAAAGGAAATCAGCCTTATTTATAATGGAGACCGTATCAGCTTACGGAAAATTGTAGAATTACTTTCTACGCTGGGATATGAACCTCAGATCACACTTAAGTCCAAAGATCAGGCTGCACCGAATAAGTCAAACACGGTAATTATCAAGTTGGGAGTAGCCGGATTTTGTTTTGGAAATATTATGCTACTGAGTTTTCCCGAATATTTTGGAATAGAAGCATCTTCCGACGAAACATTCATTTTCCTCTTCAACTGGCTAAACCTGCTGTTAGTATTGCCTGTCATTTTTTATAGTGGACTGGATTATATCACCTCAGCATTCAAAAGCATCCAACAAAAATACCTCAATATAGACGTACCCATTACATTGGGTATTTTCGCCTTGTTTGTACAAAGCCTTTACGAAATATTCACCAAAACCGGAGCTGGCTACCTGGATTCCCTGTCAGGATTAATTTTCTTTTTATTGATTGGCAAATGGTTTCAATCCAAAACGTATGAGAACCTTGCTTTCAACCGTGATTACAAATCATATTTTCCACTAGGCATAATTAAACTCGTCAATGATGAAAGGATTCCAATTCCCATAAAAGAAGCCCAAAAAGGGGATCAATTACTTATTAGAAACAAGGAACTAATCCCAGTGGATTGTCTTTTGATTTCAGAAAATGCCGATATTGATTATAGCTTCGTAACGGGTGAAGCTACACTGGAGAAGAAAAAAAGTGGAGACACTTTATATGCCGGAGGTAAACAGATTGGTGGTTCCATTATTGTATTGGTAGAGGAAGAAGTTTCTCAAAGCAAACTGGTCAAGTTATGGAATCAAGATGCTTTTCAGCAAAATGAAAGTGTTTCCTTTCATTTTGTCGATAATATTTCCAGGTACTTTACACCTACTATTTTGGTGATTGCTGCTATTTCCAGTATCTACTGGATGCTTGCCGGATCTGATCTAGCCGTAAAAGTATTTGCATCTGTATTGATCGTGGCATGCCCTTGTGCCCTGGCACTTGCTTCTCCTTTTACTTACGGTTCGGTATTACGTGTATTGGGTCGTTCCAGTATGTACCTCAAAAATGCCAGCGTAGTTGAGAAGATTATGCCCCTACAACACATTGTATTTGACAAAACCGGAACCCTAACCAATAAAGAAAATACCGGCATTCGATTCTCAGGAGAATTGACAGAGAAGGAAAAAGCCATGGTTTGGTCTTGTTTGGGGAATTCCACGCACATTTTGAGTGTGAAAATTTACGATTACCTAAGTCAAAGTCATCCAGAACTTATGAAAATCAATGAGTTTGAAGAAAAAGAAGGAAAAGGAATTCAAGGAAAAATTGGTGGGCATGATGTAAAAATTGGTTCGGCTTCATTTCTAAATGTTGATACCAGCGAACAATTACATCATATTGGAACAAAGGTATTTGTTAAGATCAACGGACAGTTAAAAGGATATTTTACCATTGACCAACAATTCCGCTCTGAGCTCACGGCAGTGATTTCAAATTTGAGTAAAAAGTACAGTTTATCTCTCTTATCCGGTGACAATGACGATCAGAAAAAAAGCTGGGAAGAATTATTTCCACCTAAAACGGAATTATTATTTAACCAGTCTCCGGAGGATAAACTCAATTACATCCGGTCATTGCAAAATTCCGGAATGAGTGTAATGATGGTAGGAGACGGGCTCAATGATGCCGGTGCTTTGAAGCAGGCAAATGTAGGCATTGCTATTACAGACGACATTGCAACATTTACACCTTCCAGTGATGGCATATTGGCTGGAAGCAATTTCAACCGGTTACCAGAGCTTCTGAAATTTGCCAATGATTCTAAAAAAGTAGTGATAGGTGCTTTTGGCATTTCATTTTTGTACAATCTTGTTGGCTTGTCTTTGGCAGTAACGGGCAACCTGGAGCCAGTATATGCTGCGATTCTTATGCCATTAAGTAGCATTACTGTAGTTGGCTTTACCACAATAGCTGTAAATTTGATGGGAAGAAAAATCTGATAACTATGTCCGTAATCATCATATTAATTGGAATCAGCATTTTAGTTGCCTCAGCTTTCCTTATATCATTTATCTGGGCAATGAAAGACGGACAATACGACGATACCTATTCCCCTTCGATCAGGATGCTCTTTGAAGATGAGGTAAAAGAAACGAAATCAGAAAAAAGAGATAAGAACAAAAAGCAGTCTTAATTACCAACTAATCCGCTCTCCAATTTTTTACCGTATCAATAAAGCACTTGACTTTATCAGGTTCTATATCCGGATATACGCCATGGCCTAGGTTAGCAATATGTTTGTACCCACCAAATTTTGTGAGCATTTCTTTCGTTGCTTTTTCTATTTGGCTAAAAGAGCCATAAAGCGAACAAGGATCGAGGTTTCCCTGAAGTGTTTTGGTATTTCCAATCAACCTTCGTGATGCCTCAATACTCATATTCCAGTCCAACCCAATGGTTTCACAATTCAACTGACCCATTCCCCTTCTTGCAAAAAATGCACCTTTAGCAAATACAGTGACTGGTACTTCGTTGATGGCATCACAGATTTTAGAAATATATTTCAATCCAAACTCATCATATTGGTTGGGGGGTAATATCCCAGCCCAGGAGTCAAATACCTGCACCAAATCGGCTCCAGCCTTAATCTGCATTTTCAGATATTTGATGGTGCTCTCCGTGATCATATCCAGCAACTTATGAGATAACTCTGGTTGTGTATATAGCATTCTTCTAGCTTTGGAGAAAGTTTTGCTCCCAGATCCTTCAACCATGTATGAAAATATAGTCCATGGAGCTCCGGCAAATCCTATCAATGGCACTCTTCCATTCAATTCCCTTTTTGTGATTTTTATAGCATCATTAACATATGCAAGATCAGATTCAGGGTCAGCTATTTTGATTTTCTTTAAATCCGCCTCAGAATTTATTGTATTTTCAAACCAGGGCCCTTTTTGCTCAATCATCTGATAAGGTAGTCCCATGGCTTCAGGTATCACCAAAATATCCGAGAATATTATGGCAGCATCTACACCAAGTATGTCAACAGGCTGCAAGGTTACTTCTGCTGCCAACTCTGGTGTCGTACACAGCTCAATAAATCCACTCAATTTATTTCTTACAGCACGATACTCAGGTAAAATTCTACCTGCCTGCCTCATTACCCATACGGGCACTCTTTCTGTCTTTTCTCCTCTGGCTGCTTTTAGCAATAGATCATTTTTCAACATCATAAATGGATTTTTATATTGGGAAGCAAAGATAAGTTGGTGAAATATAAATAAGAGGTTCAGTCTATAATTAGATGCAAAAAATGAAAACAAAAGAGGCTGATCATAGATCAGCCTCTTCCAATTATTGAATTTTGCCTTTCAGCAAACAATTACTTCAAAAATTCATATACTCCTGCTACTCCCTGACCTCCACCAACACATGCAGTCACTACACCATATTTTTGTTTTCGCCTTCTCATTTCATTGATCAACTGAATGGAAAGCTTTGCACCTGTACATCCAAGTGGATGACCCAGTGCTACAGCACCTCCATTCACATTTACTATATCAGGATTAAGACCTGCTTCTTTTATCACTGCCAAGGCTTGTGTAGCAAATGCTTCATTCAATTCGAATTGTTCTATGTCATCAAGTTTCAATCCGGCTTGCTTCAGTGCTTTTGGAATAGCAGCCACAGGACCGATTCCCATAATTCGGGGACTCACACCAGCTGCAGCATAAGTAACTAATCTTGCTATTGGTTCCAGATTCAATTCTTTTACCATTTTTTCTGACATTACCATTACAAATGCCGCTCCGTCCGATGTTTGCGAAGAATTACCAGCTGTAACCATACCTCCCATTTTAAAAGCAGGTCTTAATTGAGAGAGACCTTCCATAGAAGTACCCGGTCTTGGCCCTTCATCCGTATCCACCAGATATTCTCGTACTTCCTTCTTACCCTTAGAATTCACAAATGTTTCACTCACCGTTATTGGTACGATTTCATCTTTGAATTTACCTTCCTTTATGGCTGCAATCGCCTTGTTGTGAGAATCCACCGAAAACTGATCTGCCTGTTCACGGGTGATACCATAATCGTTAGCTATTTCCTCCGCAGTAATACCCATAGACAAATAATACTCTGGGTTTTGCTCTGCTATTTTCCAGTTGAGGGCAGTTTTATAACCCATCATAGGAACCAATGACATTGATTCTGTTCCTCCAGCTATAATACACTCAGCCATTCCGGCTTTGATTTTTGCGGTAGCCATTGCTATCGTTTCAAGGCCAGAGCCACAATATCGGTTGACAATTAGACCAGGAACTTCCATCGGCAATGCCAATAGTGAGATCATTCGTCCCATTTGCATTCCTTGTTCTGCTTCAGGAATTGCATTTCCCACGATCAAATCGTCTATCCTTTTAGGATCCAATTCGGGAATATCGCTTACCAAATGTTTGATAACATCAGCAGCCAGGTCATCCGGTCTTGTAAACCGAAAACCTCCTTTTTTAGATTTACCTACTGCTGACCTATATCCTTTTACTATATATGCTTCCATTTTTTTGTAGATTAATGATTTTAAAAAATCAGTATTCAAAATATTTTAATTGAAAAAAACCTAGTTTCTGAGTGGTTTGCCCTTGAATAATATACTGTGAATTCTTTCCAAAGTTTTTGGTTCTCCGCACAAACTCAAAAAGCACTCCCGCTCCAGGTCAAGTAGATATTTTTCAGAAACCAAAGTCGGATAAGATAAATCACCTCCATTCATTACCCAGGATATTTTTCTGGCTATTTTCATATCATGTTCGGAAATATAATTTCCGTATTTCATGCCAACCAGACCAGCTTCAAACATTGCAAGGCCTACTTTTCCTTGAACTTTGATATCCGTTCTCTGTGTCTGTTCAGTATAACCGGAATTTGCCAACTCCAATGCTTTCGCTTTGGCATCTGCTAAGAGTCTTGACCTGTTTAAAGTAAATTCGTCAGACGGTCTGATAAAACCAATATTTTTTGCCTCTTGTGCTGAAGTACTCACTTTAGCTGTAGCTATGGTCATAAAATGATCCTGAAGTTTATTCAACTCCGAATCACCGGGAAAATATGAGTCTGATGCACGAAGTGTCATTTCTTTGGTTCCACCTCCACCTGGTATTAACCCAACACCAACTTCTACCAGACCCATATACGTTTCTGTATGTGCTTGTATAGCATCCGAATGTAATGACAGTTCACAGCCTCCCCCAAGTGCCATGCCTGAAGTGGCCACCACTACCGGAATTGATGAGTATCTTGCCCGCATCATCGTGTTTTGAAACTGAGCAATCATCATATTGATCTCATCAAATTCCTGATCTCCGGCGTACATAAAGAGCATTGCCAGATTTGCTCCGGCAGAAAAGTTTTGCCCTTCATTTCCAATTACCAATCCACGAAAATCTTTCTCTGCAGTACTGATACCAGTATTTATTCCTTCAAGAACTTCCTGACCAAGAGAGTTCATTTTTGAGTGAAATTCCAAGTTCAAAATGCCATCTCCAACATCATACAATGTAGCTCCAGAATTTTCCCAAACTTTATTGTTTTCTTTGAATGCATCCAGAATAATCAACCCTTCGGTTCCCGGAACTACTTTATACGTTTTTGACGGAATGTCATAATAAAGCTGTTTCCCCTTTTCGAATTTATAAAAGCTCTCGTTACCTCCGGAAAGCATTTCATCTACCCAAGGAGCTGGTGCTAATCCGGCATCTTTCATTTTCTGTGCCGTCTCTCGTACACCCAAAGCATCCCATGTTTCAAAAGGTCCCATTTCCCATGCGAACCCAGCAGCTACCGCCTGATCGATTCGAAACAGTTCATCTGCTATTTCCGGGATACGGTTAGTGCAATACCGGAACATGTCATAGAATGTGGCTCGGTAAAACTCGCCCGCTTTGTCATCATAGTTAACCAGAATGGAAATTCTTTCTTTTAGATTCTCTATGTCTTTAACTGCACCTACAGAATCAAAATTTGCCTTTGATCTTGAGCCATATTCATAGGTTTTCAAATCTATCTCCAGAATGTCTTTTTTCCCTTCAGGTGAAACCGTTTTTTTGAAATAACCCTGTTTGGTTTTATCACCAAGCCATTTCCTGTCATACATTTCTTTTACAATTCCCGGCAGTTTAAATCCTTCTCTGGACTCATCATCTGGCAAACCTTCATAAAGATTGTTAGCAACGTTCACTGTTGTATCCAAGCCAACAACATCCATTGTCCGAAAAGTTGCGGACTTTGCGTGCCCAACGATTGGGCCTGTTAGTTTATCAACTTCTCCGACAGTCAATCCCATTTTTTCTACGGTATGCATTGTAGAAAGAATGGAATAAATACCTATCCTATTGGCAATAAATGCCGGAGTATCTTTACAAAGCACTGTTTCTTTACCCAGAAAAAGGTCACCATAGTACATTAGAAATTCCACTATTTTCGGATCAGTAGATTCCGTAGGAATTATTTCCAATAAGCGCAAATACCTTGGAGGATTAAAAAAGTGGGTGCCACAAAAGTGTTTTTTAAAGTCCTCACTTCTTCCTTCGGCCATAAGATGAATAGGAATTCCAGAGGTATTTGAAGTAACCAATGTTCCAGGTTTTCTAAACTGCTCTACTTTATCATAAACCAATTTTTTGATTTTCAGATTTTCGACCACCACTTCGATTACCCAATCATAATCTGCAATTTTCGGGAAATCATCGTCAAAATTACCGAGGGTAATTAATGCTGAATCTTTGCTATTGTAAAGTGATGCCGGCTTTTGTTTCAATGTCGTTTGAAATGCGTTGTTCACAATTCTGTTTCTTACGGCCTTGTCATTAAGAGTTAATCCTTTCTGAGTTTCCTCCTCCGTCAACTCATTTGGCACTATATCTAAGAGCAAAACTTCAACTCCAATATTTGCGAAATGACATGCTATCCGGGAACCCATAATCCCCGAACCAAGTACTGCAATTTTTTTAATGGGTCTGTTCATTTTCTATAATTTCGATTTGATCCAAAACTTTATTTTCTTCAATTGTATTGTTGATAGTATTCATTACTTTAAAAAAGATATCCAGCTCCTGTTCGGATACATTTTCTCTTACTTTCTCATTAAAATATATAACGGCATTGCGAGAAAACCTTCTCTTTTTTTTACCTTCTTCCGTCAGGTGTATGAGAACTGATCTTTTATCCGACTTATCTTGTACTTTATATATGAACCCGTTGGCTTCCAGATTTTTCAACATTCTGGTCAGGCTTCTGGCTTCCATGCCAAGCATTGGTGCTATTTTAGTTGCAGGCGTACCGTTTTCCATGTCAATATTCAAAAGGACAAATCCAATAGAAGCGGTTATCCCTCTTGCAGATGCTCCCTGGTTGTACATTCTTGAAATTGCATGCCATACGGATTTAATGTGATAGTCAACAGTCTCTTCCTTTTTCATATAGAATAGTATTGGTTTTCAAATATACATAAATATGTTATGCGCGCATAACATATTTTGATTTTAAATTAGAACCTTGCAAAGCACAATTGAGTATCACACTACATAACGATTTACAGCAAACAAGGCTAATTCACTTTCAGTTATTCACTATATTTAAGGCCGTTATTACTCCAATTTGAAATCATCAAAAGACATATTATATCAGTCATTTCATCCCATAGTTTCCAAATGGTTTATTGATACATTTGGTAAACCTACAGAAGTACAGAATGAAGCCTGGCCCGCAATCAAGGAAGGAAGACATGCACTTATTTCTGCCCCAACAGGATCAGGAAAAACCCTTGCTGCTTTTTTCTCGGCAATTGATGAGTTGATAAAGGAATCCGAAAATGGTGGACTTCCTCAAGAAAACAGGGTGCTTTACATATCACCACTTAAAGCCCTGAGCAACGATATCCACAGAAATCTGGAAGTTCCATTACGGGAAATTCAACAAAATTTTGTGATGCAGGGCAAAAGTGTACCAGAAATAAAAGTTGCTGTACGTACTGGTGATACCCCTGCTTCTGCCCGAACGGCTATGGTAAAAAAACCTCCTCATATTTTAGTCACTACACCCGAATCATTGTATTTGCTGCTAACCAGCGACGGAGGAAGAAAAATGCTCAGCACTACGAAAACTATTATCATTGACGAAATCCACGCCATGTTGGGTGATAAGCGAGGATCTCATCTTTCTCTTTCCATAGAGCGGTTACAGTCATTGGTAGGTGGTAAGCTACAGCGTATAGGACTGAGTGCCACACAAAAGCCAATAGATATGGTAGCAAAATATTTAGTAGGAAACAACAACATCAAAAACGGTGTGCCCAATTGTACCATCATCAATACCGGAAACAAAAGAAATCTGGATTTAACCATTGAAGTACCGGAATCGCCACTTTCCGCTGTAATGGAAAATGAGGTTTGGGGGCAACTCTATGAGCGGTTGGTTAAGTTGGTAAAAAACCATACTACCACACTCATATTTGTCAACAATAGGCGTCTGGCAGAACGGCTTGCCGTTGCGTTAGGTGAAATGCTGGGAGAAGAACATGTGACTTCACACCACGGCAGCATGAGCAAGGAACACAGGCACCAGGCAGAACAAAAACTCAAAGCCGGATTACTGAAAGTATTGGTCGCCACCGCCAGCATGGAGTTGGGAATTGATATTGGTTCGGTTAGCCTGATCATCCAAATTGCATCTCCTAAAAGTATAGCAGCTTTTATCCAAAGAGTAGGACGGAGCAATCACCACGTAGGCGGTATTCCAAAGGGTATTATGTTTCCCTTGACCCGAGATGAGCTAGCAGAAAGTGTGGCATTGTTTGACAGCATTCGTAGAAATGAACTGGATAAAATCATTATGCCTGTTGCTCCACTGGATATCCTCAGCCAACAAATAGTGGCTGAAGTAGGCAATGCCGACTGGGAAGTAAATGAGCTTTTCGAACTCTTCAAAAATGCCTATCCCTACCGCAGTTTGACGAAAAATACCTTTATGGAAATCATCAAAATGCAATCGGAAGGGTTTTCAACCAGAAGAGGCAGAAGGGGTTCTCATATCCATTTTGATGCTATCAATGGTATAGTACGTGGCAGAAAAGGAGCAAGACTGATGGCTTTGACCAATGGCGGATCCATACCGGATATGTTTGAATACGACGTAATGCTTGATCCACAAAATATAAAAGTAGGCACTATCGGAGAAGATTATGCACTTGAATCCCTTCCTGGAGACACTATAACATTAGGAACCCATACGTGGCAAATATTAGGAATCGAAGGACTGACCATGAAGGTAAAGGATGCCACAGGCATGCCGCCAACTATTCCATTCTGGCTTGGCGAAGGACCAGGGAGAACATTGGAGTTGAGCGAATCTGTCTCAAGACTGAGGACAAAGCTGGATGAATTGCTGGAGCAAGACCCTTTGCCACGAATGAAAGAACAACAGACTCTCGATATTAGCGAGAACCTGGCATTGCGCTGGTTGATCGATGAGGTTGGAATTGGAGAGGCTCCTGCTGAACAACTGGTAAATTATTATTATGCCGGAAAAGTTGGTCTTGGGGTGATGCCCACAAGAGACACAATCGTATTAGAGCGGTTTTTTGACGATGTGGGTGATATGCATTTGGTCGTTCATTCTCCGTATGGAAGCCGGCTGAACAGAGGATGGGGCTTAAGTTTGAGGAAAAAATTCTGCCAAAGCTTCAACTTCGAACTACAAGCTGCCGCCAACGAAGATGCCATCATTCTTTCCTTGAGTAGCTCACATAGTTTTCCTCTTGAAGGCGTTTACAAATATTTGAACAGTAAAATTATACGGGAAACCTTAATTCAGGCGATGCTTGATGCGCCAATGTTTGAAGTACGCTGGAGGTGGAATGCCACCAGAGCTTTGGCAATCCAACGCAATAGAAACGGCAAGCGTGTGCCACCACAATTCCAGCGCATGAATGCCGAAGATTTAATTGCACAGGTGTTTCCGGATCAAATCGCCTGTTTTGAAAATATTGATGGGGAAAGAGAAGTCCCGGATCATCCTTTGGTGAACCAAGCCATCCATGATTGCCTCACTGAAGCAATGGACATAGATGAGCTGGAAGAATTGATGGGGAAAATCGAGCGCAAAGAACTGAGACTAGAAACCCGTGACTCACGGGAACCTTCACCTTTTGCCCAAGAGATTATCAATGCCAAACCTTATGCTTTTCTGGATGACACAGAATTTGCCGAAAGGCGTGTACAAGCAATAAGAAACAGAAGTTGGCTCGATCCAACAGAAGCCAATGATCTGAGCCGGCTTGACCCGGATGCCATCCAACGGGTGAAAGAGGAAGCTTGGCCTCATGCCGATTCCCCGGATGAATTACACGATGTATTGAGCATTCATGGTTTTGTAACAGCGATAGAGGGCAAGAAAAACAGCTGGGAAAAATACTTTGACCTATTGCGGATAGAAAACCGGGCAACATTTATCCCAGCTCAGAAATTATGGATTGCAGCAGAGCGAACACCGTATTTCAATGTCATTTTTCCAAATGGAAAATACGAGCCTAACATTCAACTTCCTGAAGTTTTCAAAAAAGAGGAATGGACTTTTGAAAATGCCTTAAAAGAAGTTGTGAGAGGAAGACTGGAAGCATTGTCAATAGTTACTTCCAAACGACTTTCTGAAGAAATTCAAATTCCTGTAAATCAAATAGAATTGGCACTGATCGCTCTTGAGGTCGAGGGGTTTGTCTTTAGAGGAAAGTTTACTCCCAACACAGAAACCGAAGAATGGTGTGAAAGGCGATTGCTGCACAGGATACATAAATATACAATCGAAAGCCTTCGCAAAAGCATAGAGCCTGCTTCAAAAGAAGACTACATGCGCTTCTTGTTTGACCACCATGGTTTGAACGAAAAGAAAGAAAGTGCACAAGCCCTGGAAAAAATGCTGGAAAAGCTGGAAGGTTTTGAAGCACCTGCCGCTGCTTGGGAAACGGACATCATTCCTGCCAGAATTGAAAACTATGACCCAATATGGCTGGATGTTTTATGCCTGTCTGGCAAGTTGATTTGGGGAAGATTTAATCAACCAAAAAATAGCAATAAAAAAACATCGGGAACTATAAAAAGTTCTCCTATCTGCCTTATAGAAAGAAACAACACAGATATGTGGCGAATTATGTCCACACATTATCCTACTGACCCAGAGCTCTCTTCGACTGCCGAAAAAATCTATCAGGTATTAAGAGACAAAGGTGCTTCTTTTTTTGCAGATATTTCTACCGAAACCAAGTTGCTCAACAATCAGGTAGAAAATGGCATTTCTGAATTGGTAGCCCATGGGCTGGTCAACTCTGATAGTTTTATCGGACTAAGAGCCTTACTTACACCAAATTACAATAAACCCTCAGAATCAAACCGTCGGAAAAAACAAACAACTTTTTCGATAGAACATGCCGGAAGGTGGGCAGTAATTCCTCCATTTACCGGCACGGATCAGGACAAGCTAAATTTTGAATACCTGGAAAAACTCATATTCATTTATGTAAAAAGATATGGAGTGATTTTTAGAAAAGTGTTGGAGAAAGAGGGTTTTGCTCCACCGTGGAGGGTTTTGATCAGGGTATTAAGACGGCTGGAATTGCAAGGAAAGCTTCGGGGAGGTAGATTTATTTCGGGTGTATCAGGAGAACAATTTGCAACCCCGGAAGTGGTAAAGGAACTTCGCAAAATCAAGAACAAACCCAAAACAGATCAGTTGGTGGTTTTAAGTGCAACAGACCCTGTTAATCTACTTGGCCTGATACTACCTACAGGAAAAGTCAGCAATATCACAAACAACAGGATACTGTTTTTAGATGGCATTCCTATTGCGGTTTTGGAAAATAAAGAGGTCAAATTTCTCAAGCAATTTGACAAAAAGACAGAATGGAAATTACAAAATGCCTTAATCCAGCGGTCATTCCCTCCCAAACTTAGGGCCTATTTGGGGAAGAATTATAAGTAAAAACACTTAATCAGAAGATGCATTTATGGCATATGCTGTTTTATTAAGCATATTTTACCGATCTTTGCAAACGAGTCAGGATTGTAAAAAAATAAATTATAAATAATTGACTGTTTTTGTCACAAAAGGCAATCGCACCTGTCTTAGTTATAAATAGAATCGTAAAAAAATTATGGAAATAGCAATTTTTATGTTCGTGCTGTGGTATGGCGGACTGTTCTTTCAGACTTTCTTTCTGCACAGGTACGCAGCGCATCAAGCGTTTACAATGTCAAAAACTACGGAAAAAGTGTTTTTCGTTTTAACATGGATATTTCAAGGATCAAACTATCTGAGTGCATACGGTTATGGCATCATGCACAGAATGCACCATGCATTTGCAGATACTCCTGAAGACCCTCACTCTCCAAAATATGACGAGAGTATCATGAAAATGATGTGGAAGACCAAAACAATATATTCCGGGATTACCAGCAAAACTATAGAGGTTGACAAGAGATTTACTCAAGATGTACCGGAATGGCCTGCATTCGACAAGTTTGCGAGATCATGGGTATCAAGATTGGCCTGGGGTGCTTCTTATTTTTTCTTTATCAATCATTTTGCAACTGCATGGTGGCAATACCTTTTGTTGCCAGTGGCCTGGTTGATGGCTCCTATTCATGGAGTAATAATCAATTGGTTTGCTCATATTTACGGATATGTTAATTATAAAGTAGGAGACACTTCTAAGAACCTGCTGCCATTCGATTTTTTGATGATGGGAGAAAGCTATCACAACAACCACCACAAACATGGTACACGTCCAAACTTTGGTGGTGTGAGATGGCACGAAATTGATCCTACCTATATCATAATCCTCTTGCTAGATAAAATTGGAGTAATTAAGTTGAAACCTCAAATGGCTGTAGCCAGAGATCAGGTCAAAAAAGCAGCATAAAAAAATACTATAGCATTATTAAAAAAAGGGTTGAAAACTTTTCAACCCTTTTTTATGCTTAAATTTTATCTTTATGGATTATAATTTAACTCTCAACAAATAGCTATGAGCAGTCATATACAAGTACTTGTAATCTGCTGAAAATGTACAGTTAGCAGTAGCCTGACCCGTTTTTATTTTCCCCAGCAACTTACCTTGTGGTGAAAATATCC
Organism: Reichenbachiella sp. MALMAid0571; assembly: GCF_040151475.1. Lineage (NCBI taxonomy): Bacteria > Pseudomonadati > Bacteroidota > Cytophagia > Cytophagales > Reichenbachiellaceae > Reichenbachiella > Reichenbachiella sp. MALMAid0571. The sequence continues at coordinate 77,546 of NZ_JBDKWG010000146.1, forward strand.
AAACTCCTCCAGGCCCGGTAGCAAACAGGTTCCCAGATTTATCGACAGCCATTCCATCAGGCAATCCGGGTGATTCTGCTACACTGGTAGTAGCATCATAAAATATACGACCATTGGCGAAGCTTCCTTCTTCGGTTAAGTCAAACACGATCCAATATGCTTTTTTAGGGTCTGAATTGGCTACATATACGTACTTTTCGTCAGGAGAAAGTGCAATCCCGTTTGGCCGGGTCAAATCCTGAAACATCAACGTTGTGGTACTGTCTTTAGCAGACCAGCGATAAACACCCTGAAAGTCTATCTCCTTTAGTGGGTCTTTAACGTTAAACTCCAACCCATAAGGCGGATCAGTAAAATAGATATCCCCACCAGAGTGAACCGCAAGGTCATTTGGGCTGTTCAGTTTTTTGCCATCATACCCGTCCGACAATGTAATGAAGTCAGGCTTTGGATCTGACAATTCAGCATTCATAACCGCTATTTGCCGATTGCCATGTTGGCACAAAAACAATTGTTTTTCAGCATTTAGCATCAACCCGTTTGATCCCGTCTCCCCTCCTCTTTCTTTTTCGCCAGTATAACCGGATGGAGTCAGATACACACTTATACCTTCCCCCTCTTTCCATTTATGAATGGTATTTTTAGGAATGTCGCAAAAAAGCAAATAATCTTCTTCTGGTATCCAGACTGGCCCTTCTGTCCACATAAACCCTTCTCCCAACACGTCTATAGAAGCATCTTCATTGATCATCTTTTTAAAAGCCGGATCAATTATTTCAATACTGCCCTTTGAAGGGTGAAAAGTGTTTTCTTTCCCTGGCTCTTCTTTTTTGTTCTTAGCAGTAGGAGAACAATAAGTAAGAGCAATAATTGAGACTAAAGACAAAAAATAGTGAATGATTTTATTAGTAATCATGATTTGTATAGTTGAGTGACTTATTATCCCATTTGTAATTTAATCTTATTGTACAAATCATCTGGATCAAAAGGCTTAGTAATATAGTCATTCATCCCACAGCTGAATACTTTATCGCCTACATCCAACATCACAGATGCAGTAAGCGCAACTATTGGGGTCTTCAAACCTTGTTTTCTCAATTCCGATGAAGCATCATATCCGTCCATTACCGGCATTTGCAAATCCATTAGGATCAAATCATATTTAGAAGAGGCTGTTTTTTCAATGGCTTCCCTTCCGTTTTCTGCTACATCTACATTGATTTTCCATTTGGACAAAAACCTTTTGGCCACCATCACATTTACCGGATTATCTTCTACCAAAAGTACATTTTTGCCTGCTAAATCTACTTTTTCTTCTACTTCAGTAGCTGATGGCAGCACCTGAATTTCACTAATCTCAAACGCCTGTGTAAAATAAAATCGTGACCCTTTCGATTCCTGACTAAATAAGTTGATTTTGATGTTTTGTAAATCAAGTATCCGCTTGGTGATCGCCAGACCAAGACCTGTGCCACCAAACTCTCGTGTGGTAGAAGAAGATGCCTGAGAGAAACTATCAAAAATTGAAGATTGTTTATCTTTCGGAATACCAATACCAGTATCTTCTACCAAAAATTTTATAGCTACTTTTCTCATAGAACTGGTCACCCTGAGTAATGACAAAGTAACACCTCCTGTGCTCGTAAACTTTATTGCATTTCCTATTAAATTGGTCAGAATCTGGCTCAATCTCAAGCCATCTGTTATTATTCTATTTGGAATTTTATCGTCAAAATTCAATTTCAGATAAATTCCTTTTTCTATCGCTTTGGATTCAAATGCCCGAATAATATTCTCTGCCAATTGGCGGATATTAACGTCGCGCATTTCAAACTCAATTTTACCAGCATCGAGTTTGCTATAGTCAAGTACATCATTGATTAATACATGAAGGTGCTCTGCAGAAAATTTCAATGTTCTCAAATCCTCTACATGACCTTCTTTAGGTTTGTCACTTATTAAATAGTTGGTAAGCCCGATAACAGCATTTAAAGGGGTTCTGATTTCATGAGAAATCATGGACAAAAAGTCTGAGCGAGACTGAGCGGCTCTTTCGGCTTTCTTTTTAGCCAGCTCCAGATTTAATGTGTATCGGTAAAATAAAATAATAGACTGAAAAAAGAAGAACTGTTGAAAACCAATAAAATATAGTGTTCGTACAGGCTCTGTAATTCCCAAATATGCAAGTATGGTATGTGATATAGTCAGAAATAAAAACAATGTACTGACTAGAGAAAGTTTGGATCCTATTCTATGGTATGCCGTAGCGAGAACGTAAGTGTAAAACAAATATATAAATGAGAGTAAGACATAAATGCTATAAGGTGTAGCAAAATTGGTGAATACAGATGGTGGAAAGAATAAAGAAATTATTATCAGAGTCACTCCTAAACCCAAACTGACCTTCACAAACAGCCTTGAGGTTTCCGCCTTGTATAAGTGATACGAATAGAACACAAAAAAAACAGCACTCAGATACATGGTAATGTATTCCAACCGTAAAGTCAAAATCCAGGGAATATCCGGTACCAGATAGTGCAATGTATAAGTGTCCGAACCTATGGATCGGTAACTATAAAAAAGTGAAAAAAGGGAAAAGTATAATATTTGTTTTTCATGCCTGCCAAACCAATACAAAACCATGAAAAACAAGCCTATAAAAAACAAGCTGGATCCCATGATCAAATCAAAAGCCTGAGTTCTTTTGTTTACCGACTGAAGGAAATCTTTTGTTCCAATAGCAAGATTTTTTGAGGCTCCACCTTTGCTATGGCGAAAATTTGCTATTTGTAATATGATATCTAACGTATCGCTCGTTACACGCAGGTCATTCGTTTGGGGTTGCCAGTGAGGCAAGGATGTTTCTTTTGAGACACCCACATGTCCATTCGAAGTAACAAAGTCTCCATTGATAAACAAAAAATACGAACTATAAAGCTGTGGAATTGAAATAGATAATTCAGGAGTAATAGAACTGAGTATTACTTTTAACCTATGGGTAGCATATCCTTCTGGGGTAATAAGGTTTCCTCCTACAGAATCATTTTGCCACAATTTCGGAAATTGACGATAAACTTTGCTCTCTTGACGGCTTTCTATATCTTCCAGGCTCAGGTATTCTTTCCAGTAAAATTCCCATTCTCCTTCTAAGTTGATCGCCGGCTGCTCAGAAAAATTCCAACCCCTTAGATCCAAAATCCCTTTTTTTGCAATAGGGATTTCTTTTCCAAATGCATTGATGGTTACTCCCAAAGAAATGATCAATACGAAAGGAAGAGTAAAAAAAAATTTAAAAGATGAAGTCGAAATTCTGTTCATTAAGATACATTATCCAATGATTGAATATGATGAAAAAATAGATAGAATACAAGTCAGATTACTTCTCATTCCTACTAACCCGACAATAATTACTGATTTCTAAGAAAGCCGCAGTGCGGATGATTCTTTAATAAACCGTTCTTTATCTATAGGAACTACACCCAGATATTCACAAACAAGCCCTCCTCCAAGGTTGGCAAGTTCAGCGATGAGATTGTCCGAAAGCCCCAAAGCTAAACATAAGCCAGCAATACTTACCACTGTATCTCCTGCTCCCGATACATCTGCAATTTTACGCAGGTGAGCAGGAATAATATGGCTTTTAGACGACCCTTTGATATATATTCCTTTTTCCGAGAGTGTAATCATCACATTTCTGTGGCCATACTTTTCCATAAAAGATTCTATGGTTTTGTCCAAAGAGACCTGAGAAGTTGGGTCAACTTCTGTTTTCAAACCATCATTAAGCTCTTTCAGGTTTGGTTTGAATAATGTTGAATTACTATAATGCTTAAAGTTTTTCTTTTTCGGGTCAACTATGGTTGGTTTTCCCTGATCGTTAGCCAGTTTAATGGTTTCAGAAATTACCCTTTTGTTGAGCGTACCTTTGTCGTAATCTTCAAAAATTACCAGATCAACCTCTTTCAACAAATTAGTAATATGGTCGATTAGAGTATTTTCTTCTATTGTATTTAATGAGTTGTCTGATTCTTCATCGATTCTTAGCATTTGCTGAGAGCCAGCCAACACCCGATGTTTAATCGTTGTAATTCTATTTCCGCTTTGTATAATCCCTTTTGATGAAATGTTTTGCTTTTGCAAAAGCTTAACAAACTTCTTTCCATCTTCATCATCACCAATCACCGAACAAAGTATAGGTTCAGCACCCAGTGCCTGTATGTTTAAGGCAACATTAGCTGCTCCGCCAAGTCTTTTTTCTTTTCTTTTGACCCGGACAACAGGCACAGGTGCTTCAGGAGATATTCTTTCTGCAGAGCCATAGATATATGCGTCGATCATCACATCACCAATGATCAACACCTTTAATTTCTTAAAAGCTTCAAATACCTCCTCTATAGAATTATAAACCATTAATTAAATGCTGAAAGCGCATCAGTAATCCTGGTGATTGCTTCTCTCAAATTTTCTTCCGAGGCTGCATAGGACAACCTGATACAATTTGGATCTCCAAATGCATCTCCCGTTACCAGGGATACATGGGCTTTATCCAGCAAATACAAGCAAAGATCTGATGCATCGTTGATGGTTGTTTCGCCATTTGACTTTCCAAAATAAGAACTTACATCAGGGAAGAAATAAAATGCTCCTTCAGGCATATTGGTTTTAAATCCAGGTACTTTATTGAGCAGGTCATATACCAAATCCCTACGCCTTTTATACTCTTTGGTCATTTCTACAGTAGGCCCAAGGTCTGTGGTCAGAGCTGTCAATGTTGCACGTTGAGCAATAGAGCAGTTAGCTGAAGTCAACTGACCCTGAATTTTGTTACAAGCCTTAGCCACCCATGTTGGTGCTCCTATATATCCAACTCTCCAGCCTGTCATCGCAAATCCTTTTGCCATTCCGTTGATGGTAATGGTACGGTCTATCATGCCAGGTATTGCACCAATACTTGCGTGTGCTCCCGAGTAATTGATGTGTTCATAAATCTCATCCGACATTACCATAAGTCCTTCATGCGCCAATACTACCTCAGCTATTTTTTCCAATTCTTCTTTAGTAAAAACTGATCCCGTTGGGTTACATGGTGAAGAGAAAATTATGGCTTTAGTTTTAGGCGTAATCGCTTCTTTCAACTGCTCGGCGGTAGCTTTAAAATCATCCTCAATTGATCCTTTAATCAATACTGGTATTCCTTCTGCCAACTCTATTGCAGCTGTATAACTCACCCAATATGGTGAAAATACAATGACCTCATCTCCCGGGTTAATCAGAGAAAGCATCACATTTATAATAGACTGCTTGGCTCCATTGGACACCACAATCTGATCCGGAGTATAGTCCAGGTTGTTTTCTTTTTTAAACTTATCACATATCGCTTTTCTCAAATCCAAATATCCATTTACAGGAGGGTAAGCGAAATATTTGTTTTCATCAATTGCTGCCTTTGCACCTTCCTGAATATGTTTTGGTGTTTTGAAGTCAGGTTCGCCTAAGCTCAAGCTTATAACATCAATACCATTTTCTTTGAATTCTCTTGCTTTTGCAGCCATTGCCAGAGTTGCTGACTCTGACATGTTCTTAATCCTGTCTGATAAGTTTTCCATGTAAATATAGTTTTGAGCCGCAAAATTAAGAACTTCGCTCAATTTGTCTAAATTATTTAAAAATTAATACTTTGACTGAATCCAACTGATTACATCAATACATTGTCTTAGTATATGTTAAATTTATAATAGAAGGATAAATACTTTGAACTTATGAAAAACTACAAAATCACTATTGTTACCTTGATCCTGTTGATGCAACCTCTTTTTGTTTTTTCTCAAAAAAGTGAAAACTTCTCATGGATGGGATATTTGGACGCCTATTTCGCATATGACTTTAATAAGCCTGTAAGTCATGATCGGCAATATTCTAATATGGCAGCCAGACACAATGAATTCAATATCAATCAGGCTTATTTTTTAGGGTCTTTTGAAAATGAAAAAATCAGAAGTGAAATAGGATTGCAAATCGGCACTTATGCTGATTTTAACTATGCCGCCGAGCCCTCTGATCTTTACAGATTGATATATAAAGCTTATGCAGGAGTTAAACTTTCTGAAGGAATATGGTTGGATGTAGGTGTTTTCCCCGGACATACCGGATATGAATCGGTAGAATCTCTGAGCAATGAAATATATACCAGAGCATTATCTACAGAATACACTCCTTACTACGAAACAGGAGCAAGGTTAACTGCTGAACTCTCCGAAAAAATTACCTTAACAGGAGTGGTATTGAACGGCTGGCAAAACATTGGTGAAACCAATAAATCAAAAGCATTTGGAATGAACATCAACTTCAAACCCCGTAATGATATTGAATTAAACTATGGCAACTATTTTGGAGATGAGGGGACAAGGTTTACGAGTTCGAAATACAGGGTTTACAATCATTTTTATTTCAGGCATCAAACAACCGACAAGTTTCATTACATGACAGGTTTTGACTATGGTACGCAAGAGCCTATTTCTTCCAACCAAACAGAATCCTTTTATTTTCTTACTTTCATAGCACAACATCGGGTGTCAGAAAAATTCAGCATTGCATTCCGTTTTGAGCAAGTCGATGACAGCCATCAAATACTAATCCCAACCAATGCAGCCAGTGGCTTCAACGGTCAGGTATATGCCATCAATTTTAACTACCACGTTTCCGAAAATGCGATGTTTAGAATAGAAGGAAAATATTACGACACCAAAGACATAATATTTACCGAAGGCCCGGAAAACAAATCAAGTAACGAGCTGATTGTTGGAGCTCTTGCGGTAAGGTTTTAGGATCAAAGCAAACGCATTTAAAAACAAATCCTCCTTACCGCACCAGTTGCGGTATATTTTAAAGTCACCGTTTACCCTAAGAGACCCCTGAACTAGTCCGGGGATAACAGGAATTTTTAAATGCGTTTACTTTGGTTTTAAGGCTGAAGGTACTTTCAATTAACTTTTTCATTGTTAAATTACACTTTCAAAAAAATATCTATTATGGCAACTATAACACTAAAAGGAAATACTATACACACCATTGGTGACTTACCTTCTGTAGGATCAAAAGCACCAGGGTTTGAATTGATAAAATCTGATCTGTCAAAATCCTCTTTGAATGATTACGCCGGATCAAAAGTTATACTCAATATTTTTCCAAGTATAGATACAGGGACATGCGCTACTTCTGTTCGCAAATTCAATCAGGAAGCATCTTCTTTGGACAATGTAAAGGTACTCTGCATCTCCAGAGATTTGCCATTTGCACACGGACGTTTTTGTGGTGCGGAAGGAATCGAAAATGTAATTACCTTGTCTGATTTTGTGGATGGTTCATTCGGAAAATCATACAACTTGCTGTTTGCAGATGGTCCTTTAGCAGGGCTGGATTCCAGAGCGGTGATCGTATTGGATGAAAATCAAAACATAATCTATACGGAACAAGTAGCAGAAACTACAGAAGAACCTAACTATGAAGCAGCCCTTGCTTCATTGAAATAATATTTGAAAACACTTTGCTGGTACTAGCTATCAGCAAAGTGTTTTTCACTCTCCTAATTATCCTTTCTATTATCAGGGCAAACGCATTTAAAAATTCTACTCTCCCCAGACTGGTTCTGGGGTCTGTTAGAGTTGCCTGTAATTTCAAGGGATACCGTAACTGGTACGGTAAGGAGGATTTATTTTTAAATGCATTGCCCTGTATCTATTATTAGTTAATTTGTTTGTAATCAGATTTTGCCCTATTTTGTACGGTTTTAGTAGAGCTATACACTATACAAATGACTGAAAATAACCCTTATGTATTGAATTCCGATTCAATACAAGAACCTCCTGTTTCATTAATTGACAAACTCAAATACCTCGGACCCGGTTTTATCCTTTCTGCTTCTATTGTTGGATCCGGTGAACTAATTGCCACAACGAGCCTGGGTGCCAAAGCTGGTTTCGTTACTTTTTGGGTGATTATAGTAAGCTGTCTGGTGAAAGTAGCCATTCAGGTCGAGTTTGGAAAATATGCCATCTATTCAGGTGAGACGACAATGAAAGCATTCAACCGATTGCCCGGCTTTAAAATAGGGAAAGCTCACTGGACAATCTGGACATGGCTGGGCTTGATGATCATCAAGTTTTTACAAATGGGTGGTATTGTTGGAGGAGCAGCACTTATTTTGAATATAGCCTTTCCTGATGTCTCTGTAATAGTATGGAGTTTTCTTTCTGCTATCTCCGTTTCTTTATTGATCTACAAAGGATATTATAAATTCATAGAGCAAATTTCGGTAGTGTTGATTGCAGCATTTACAATATTAACACTTGTATCAGTTGGTTTTGTACAGTACACGCCTTATGCTATTTCTTTGGATGAGTTTTTGAGTGGGCTAACGTTTAGTTTGCCTAAAGAAATGGTAATCGTTGCTTTTGGAGCATTTGGCATCACTGGGATCGGGGGAGACGAAATAATGTCTTACAACTACTGGCTTATCGAAAAAGGATATGCTGCCTACACAGGACCCCGAGAGGAAACCGAAAACTGGCGAAACAGAGCAAAAGGCTGGATAAAAATAATGTATCTGGATGCAGTAGTTTCAATGATTATTTACACCCTATCCACTGCTGCCTTTTACCTGCTGGGAGCTACGATCCTCAACCGGCAAGGATTACTTCCTGAAGGGATGGAATTGATAAAAACCCTTACCAGCCTTTATACTGAAAGCCTTGGCCCCTGGGCAAATATCATTTTTCTAATCGCAGCATTTATCGTTTTATATTCTACGCTGTTTGGTGCTTTGGCTATTTGGACAAGGCTTTTTCCTGATGCCTTCAGTCAAATTGGTTGGATAGATTTTACAAATACAAAACAACGCAAAAAAATCATTGCCATACTCGCCTGGTCATTTCCCTTTATCTGGGCTTCTCTGTTTTTACTTATGAAAGCTCCGGCCTTGATGGTACTCATTGGCGGGCTTACAACCTCAGTAATTTTGCTTATTGTCGTATATGCTTCGCTTTATTTCAGGTATAAATTTTTACCCGACTTTTTAAAACCAGGTCTTGCATACGACATGCTGTTTTGGACAAGTGTACTGTCAATACTTATTGTAGGAGCATACGGCATTTATCAGATCATTTGATAGAAAATTCAATCAAATGAAGCTGCAAAATTTAGTCTTTCGCCAGAATTTTCAATAGAGTTGTCAACTTGGTTTTCAGGTTTCTTCTATCTACAATGAAATCCAAAAAGCCATGCTCCAATACAAACTCTGAGCTTTGAAATCCTTTTGGAAGGTCTTTGCCGATCGTTTCCCTGATTACCCTGGGGCCTGCAAAACCTATCAATGCTCCCGGTTCGGCAATATTGAAATCACCTAACATGGCATAAGATGCGGTGACTCCTCCCGTTGTAGGGTCAGTCAATAGTGAGATATAAGGAATTTTTGCTTCTGAAAGCAATGCCAGTTTCGCCGATGTTTTAGCCATTTGCATGAGTGAAAAACCAGCTTCCATCATTCTGGCTCCTCCGGATTTGGAGATCATCAAAAATGGAATATTATTTTTCAAAGAGTAATCAATAGCTCTGGCGATTTTTTCACCAACAACAGAACCCATAGAACCACCTATGAAACCAAAATCCATACATGACACCACCAGGCTTCTTCCATTCATTTTGCCTACAGCACTTCTTACAGCATCTTTCAATCCGGATTTAGCCTGCGAGGCTACAATTCTGTCTGGATACGCTTTGGTATCAACGAATTTCAATGGATCACCAGACGAAAGGTTGGCATCAAGCTCCTCAAACTTGTTGTTATCAAACAATATTTCGAAGTATTCTGCCGATCCGATTCTTACATGGTAGTCGTCCCCAGGGGAAACATAAGCATTACTTTTAAGCTCCCTCATGTGGACAATGTTTCCACTTGGTGTCTTATACCACAATCCGTCTGGTGCTTCTTTCTTCGATGATGTTGGCGTTTGAATGCCTTTGTCTTTTCGGTTAAACCAAGCCATGTAATGATTTCTGTTTTAAGGGGAGCAAAGATATTGAGAAAATTACCTTTAATTCAAGGATTAACATTTTTATGATTTGAAGTTCTGAATTAAACACCGTAATAATACGCTTTCTTATCTGTGTCTGAATTTATTCTTTGCCATCTACATAATCTTGTAAATAAGCATATTCAGGTCTCAATTGACCATTTTCAGCAATAGTAGCCCTTTTGATAATATCATCTTTATCCTCACCTACAAGGTTTGGCAGCACATTAGCTAACAACTCTTTTCCAAAATCTTCAGAAGCATTTCGTGGCAACTCACAAGGCAGATTGTCCACAGCCATGACTGTTATGTTACCTTCATCAGACAATGGAGGTGCCACTTTATCCTGTGTTGGGTCAAAATCATAAATAGGATCCTCAATGGTTGCCGGGCGTTTCGTACTGGGAATAGATCCCTCAATATCACAGGTAATATCTGCAATTACTTTTATTTTGAAATCCCTGCCCAACATTTCTTCTCTGGTGAATAACACCGGAGCGTTCGGATTCCAGAATGCTGCTGCAATTAATATGTCAGCACTTTGATAGAAGTCTTTGAAGTCAGATTCAAATGCTTCAGGGTTCGAGAAAAATTCTCCCCGATTAAATAATTTCCCGTCTCTGTGTTTGTTGTAATCACGATTGTTAAGTTGGGTATAAACCGGTTCGTCAAAATATTTTGAAATAAACTCAGCCGGACTTACATTTCGAATACCTATGCCGTTCAGCACTTCCATAGCACCTTTGGCTACCCTACCTCCTCCGGTTACTACTATCTTAATTTTAGGAAGCTTTACTTTTTTATATTCAGTCTGTAAGTCTTCCAGATCAAAACATTCACTGGCCCGCCTGATATGAAAAAGGTTGTACCTTTTGCCATACGTCCAGATACCATTGTATGCTCCTACTATTCCCGCATATCTTCCAAAAGCAATTATCCTTTGAGAATTGATATTGGTGAGGCATTCATAGTCTATAAGCCGGATATTGTTTTTGAGCACTGCCCTAAGCAATTCCCGGTTGTATTCTTGTTTTTTTATGGTATGAGAAAAAAAGAAATACGTCTTATCGGGAATGAGTTGTGCAATGGGTACTTCTTTCACTCCAAACAATACATCACATGAACTTACATCATCGGTAAGTTCTATTCCATGAGAACTATAGTTTTCATCTTCGAAACACCGGACATTACTTTTCTGGCACACTACATTTACATCAGGAAAGGAGGATGCTATGCTATTTGCCTGAGCAGGAGTGATGGGTACTCTATGATCTACAGGTACTTTCCCTTCTTTTAGGATTCCTATTTTTATCTTTGGCATGAAATTATTACAGACTAAAATATGTATGCAAATATAATAGTAACGGTGCTACTCTGGACAATCTATTTTTTCCTACATAGCTTTCTTGCTGCCAGCAAGGTGAAAAAATTTGTTTGTCAAAATAATCCTTTGATAGCAGACTATTACCGAATAATGTATAGCATAGTATCCATTCTGGGTTTGATCCCAATTTTCTATTTCCTTGCTGTTACCCGATCTGCGTTTTTGGTCAAACAGACAGAAGTGTTGAAATATGTTTCCATGGCATTAAGTACCTGGGGTGTTATTGTGATCAAGCAATCATTCAAAGGTTACTCTATCCAAGAATTTCTGGGTATAAAAAATCAAAAAGAACAACTTTTGATAAAATCAGGATTACTTAAATACGTTCGTCATCCATTATATTCCGGTACCATTCTGCTATGTTTGGGATTTTGGCTCTTCATTCCAAACACATTGAATCTGGTAAGTATTATTTCTATTTTTATCTACCTCTTTATTGGAATCAGACTGGAAGAAATAAAATTGGTGAAAGAGTTTGGTGAAGAATATATTGCATACAGGCAAGAAGTTCCATCAATTCTTCCGGATGTTAAGCGCATTTGGGATGCAAGCCAACACTCAAATTCTTAAGTCTGCCAACAAAATATGTCACCTCGTGGATTTACAATTTAAGTCTCGGTTTTAATGCAATAACCTTGTGTTGTATTTAAAATAAATAAACTATTTTCAAAATGACACAAAATACCAAAGCAGAATTCGGATTCTTGTTAGACATGGATGGGGTTCTATACCGAGGTAAAGAATTAATAGATGGAGCAGCAAATTTTATCAACAACTTATTGGATCAGGACATTCCGTTCCTATTTCTGACCAACAACAGCTCACCTACTCCAAAAGACCTTAAAGTAAAATTGAAAAAATATGGTCTGGAAGTAGATGAAAGTCATTTCTATACCTGTGCTATGGCCACTGTTGATTTTCTTTCACTGAACAAACCTGAGGGAACAGCCTATGTAATTGGTGAAGGAGGCATTTTGACAGCTCTTTATAAAGCCGGTTACGGAATCACAAGCCACGATCCTGACTATGTTATAGTAGCTGAAGGTCGTACCATCAACTACGAAAGTCTGGAAGTAGCTCAAAATATGATTCTAAATGGAGCACACCTGATAGCTACCAATATGGATGAAACCTGCCCTACATCAGATGGTCACAGGCCAGGTTGCGGTGCATTGGTAGCCTGTTTGGAAAAGGCCACTTTCAAAAAAGCATATTCTGTAGGGAAACCCAGTCCATTTATGATGAGAGCTGCCAGAAAAAAACTGAATTTACAAACGGCACAAACCATCATGATTGGTGACACGATGGAAACTGATATCAAAGGTGCTGTAGAATTAGGATTTAATTCCATATTGGTGCTCAGCGGAAATACCTCTGAAATAGATTTGATTCACTATCCTTACAAACCAAAGTTCGTATTTAAGAATCTGGGAGAAATAAATTTAGATAAATTATTTTACCAGCTAGGTGGAAAACCGAAAATGATGGAAGTGGTTAATGCCTAAAAGTAAACCAATTCCCATTTTCCGGTAATAAGGCTGTTTCAAATGAATAACTGAAGCAGCCTTTTTTCTTATTTTCAAGTAAAAATGAATCATTACATTACTGGTATTTTCTCCTTATTCACAACAATGGGAATATTAATGGAAAAATGTGTTCCTCGTTGATTCACTGAAGTATCCACTTCCAAATCCCCATGAATAAGGTTGGTTCTTGATCGGATGTTTTTCCAGCCATTTCCTTTGCTTTCCGTAAGCTTCGACAGTTCAAAACCCATTCCATCGTCTTCGATGGTTAGGGTCACTTCCTGCTCATCTTTTGTCAATTGAATAGTCACTCTTTGGGCATCACTATATTTCATTATATTGTTGACCCACTCTTGTACTATCCTGTAAATTGATATTTCCTGAAGCTCTGTCAATCTTTCGTTCAAATCAAAAACAAGGACTTCAACGATCAATTTTTCCGAAGCATTCACTTTCTCGGCAAACTCTTTGAGTGATGGTTCCAGACCAAATTTCACCAAACTTTGTGGCATTAGATTGAAACATATATTTTTCAACTCATTATACATTTCATTCAGTATGGAAATGGATTTATCATAAATAGTACTTCTCTTCTCCAGATCATTTTGTTTCTCAATGCTCTCCACATTGAGCTTTAGGATAGAAATGAGCTGACCAAACCCATCGTGCAAATCCGTAGCAAAACGACTTCTTTCTTTTTCCTGACTGTCTATTGCAGCATTCAATTGCAATTCTTTGTTTTCTATGTCTTTTTGTTGGAGCCTGAGAAGCTGCTTTTTTTCCATCCGATTTTTCAGCAACATCCCTATGACCACCAACAGCACCAAACTGATTACCAGACCAACTATGATCGCTAAATTTCTCCCATTAATAGCAGTTTGTTTATCCAAAGCTATTTTTTGCGTAGCTATCTGGTTTTCTTTCTTTTCTGTTTCGTATTGGGTCTGTAGCTCGAATATATTTTTAGTCTTGGTTTCTTCAAACAACTCATTTTGGAGGTCGATATACTTTTCTTTGAAAATGTAGGCTGATTTGTATGACCCTCTTGCAAATTCAATTTGAGCATTTGCATTATAAGCATCCTTCAACATTTCTTTCGCATCTATTTCTTGGGCAAGATTTATGGCCGTCAATGCGTATTCAGATGCTTTAGGATAATTTTTTAATTTAAGAAGTAGAAAAGCCAGGTTTTTGGCATTGTAAGCTGCTTCGTATTTATTATCAAAAGAAACGTGCCTGTTGTAAGCGTCTGTATAATACGACTTTGCTTCTTGCATATTTCCAAGGCTGTCGTAAGCTATACCAATATTACCCAGCGAATAAGGCACATACCTTAGGTATCCCAATTTTTCATATCCGGCAATGGCATTCAACGAATTTTCTATGGATTCATCATATGCACCGGTTTGCAGCATGACAGAGCCAATGTTGCCAGAAGTAACTGTGATGCCAAATTCATGGTCAAGTTTCTGATAGATTTCCAATGAGCGCTGGTAATATTCCAGTACTTTCTTTGGCTCCTTTTGTTTTTTATATACAATTCCAATGTTTCCCAAAATATGTGCCTGCAATCCCATCTGTGAGGTCGATTCAGCAACACGCAAGCCTAAAAAATAAAATTTGAGTGCTTCCTGATAACTCCCTTTTTCGTCGTAAATGATTCCAATGTTGTTATACACTCTGGACAATTCTGAAGAATCATTTTTTGATAAATAAATTTCTGCCGACTTGTTTAAGATCTGAAGTGCTGTATCGTATTCACCTTTTACACGATAGTTGTCACCATTGCTGTTAAGTGAGGCTGCTATCAATTGTTTGTTTCCCAATTTTTGAGCCAGGAGATAAGCCTGCTGAGAATATGCCAATGCAGAATCTATATTGCTGTTTTTGTAGTTCCAACTCAATTCATTTAGAACCAACACAGCGGTGGAATCTGGAGCTGACACCAGTACATGCTGCAGACTGTCTATTACATTCTGTTGAGCATAGGCTTTATCATTTTTTATAAGAAAGAAAAAGAAAAGAAAAGCAATCAGTAATATTCGCCTCATAAGTCACACTATAGATAGAAAACAGCAGTAAATATAAAATACTAATCATTAATGACCGGATTAATGAACTCACTCTTATTTTTTAGTTTTCCTCACATAACACTCGTAAGAAAAACCGAATTGATTTATCATTTGAATATTATGCTTTGAAATTAACATTTAACCTCTAACTTTGACCCATTATTAAGGGGTGCTCTATAAAACGGGCTGAGATTATACCCATTGAACCTGATCCGGGTAATGCCGGCGAAGGGAGGTATGGTAAAACTAAAAGACAGGGGTCGGCCCCTTGGTTTCTGTCATGTTTAACCAAATTATTACAAGTTTTTTTATGAAAAAGAATGTATTGC
Source organism: Reichenbachiella sp. MALMAid0571 (assembly GCF_040151475.1). Taxonomy (NCBI): domain Bacteria; kingdom Pseudomonadati; phylum Bacteroidota; class Cytophagia; order Cytophagales; family Reichenbachiellaceae; genus Reichenbachiella; species Reichenbachiella sp. MALMAid0571. Next base: position 92,924 of record NZ_JBDKWG010000146.1, read on the forward strand.
TGATATCAGCCGTTGCGCTGTTGTCACATGGACTGTTGGCGCAAACCAAACAACAGAAAGATTCCATTAAAACGATTGGTTTGAAAGAGATCATTGTATCTACTACTCGTGCCGGAGACAAAACTCCGGTAGCTTATTCAAATTTAAACAAGGAAGAAATTGAAACCCGGAATATTGGCCAGGATTTACCGTACCTGCTCAATTTCACTCCTTCTCTGGTTGCCACTTCCGATGCAGGTGCCGGCGTAGGTTATACAGGCATGCGCATCCGTGGTAGTGATGCATCCCGGGTGAACATTACCATCAACGGCATTCCTTTCAATGATCCGGAATCGCAGGGATCGTTTTTGGTAAACGTTCCTGACCTTTCTTCGTCAGTAAATTCAATCCAAATCCAACGAGGAGTGGGAACATCTACCAACGGATCAGGAGCTTTTGGTGCATCTGTCAATCTGGAAACCAGTGCTCCTTCTCAGGATGCTTTTGCCGAAATCAACAATTCTTTTGGTTCGTTTGGCACCAGAAAACACAATGTTATTTTGAATTCCGGATTGATAAATGACAAGTGGTCGTTTGAAGGCAGGCTTTCTAAAATAGCCTCGGATGGTTATGTGGACAGGTCAGCTTCTAACCTCAAATCATACTATTTATCCGGCTCTTACCTTGCAAATAAAACCACCATTAAAGCATTGGTTTTTGGAGGAAAAGAAATCACTCATCAGGCATGGTATGGCACTCCGGAGGCAATATTGAACAATGATGCCGATGGTATAGAAGCGGTGATTGCAAACAACGGCGTAACAGAAGAACAAGCCAACAACATGAGAAATGATGGCCGGACTTTCAACTGGTACACTTACGAAAACGAGGTGGACGATTACACACAAGATCATTATCAATTGCACCTTAATCAGGAAATAAGTGACAAATGGTCGTTAAATCTATCAGGACATTATACCTATGGACGAGGATACTTCGAACAGTTTAAAAATGATGATAATTTCTCGGACTATGGTTTGGACAACATTACTGTTGGTTCTGAAACCATCGAATCTTCGGACATTATTCGCAGAAGATGGTTGGACAATGATTTTTATGGCTTTACCTACGGACTAAACTTTAATACCTCAAAATTAAGCACCATACTCGGTGGCGGATATCATTACTTTTCGGGCGATCATTTTGGAGAAATAATATGGGCGCAATATGCAGCCAATATGAGCCTTGGTGACCGATATTATGACAATGTAGGTGTGAAAAAAGACTTTAATACTTTCCTTAAAGCCAATTACCAAATCAATGATAAATTCAATCTGTTTGGAGACCTCCAGCTAAGAAAGGTAAATTATCATACTGTTGGCATAGATAGTGATCAAAGGGTTATCGCTACCGGAGATAATTACTCTTTTTTCAACCCAAAATTTGGATTGACTTATCAGCTAAGTGACAATGCCAATTTGTATGCTTCATACGCCATTAGCAACAGAGAGCCTGAGAGAAATGATTTTATTGACAATTCTGAACTGCCAAAACATGAAAGCATGAGAGATCTGGAAGTAGGTTATAAAAGGAACACAAAAAACTATGCAGTAGAATTGAATTTTTACAACATGAGCTACGACAATCAGCTGGTATTGACCGGAGCACTCAATGATGTGGGCAGCAATGTCCGTACTAATGTGGCCAAAAGCTACCGCAGAGGAATAGAGTTGAATGGAGGAATAAAGTTGAGCCAACAGTTTGACTGGAATGCAAATGTTACTTTCAGCCAAAACAAGATTGAAAACTTCACGGAAGTGCTTTATGACTATGGTGCCGCATGGGATGAATACAATGTGGTTGAAAACGGGTACAAGGATTCTGATATCGCTTTTTCACCAAACGTAATTGCAGGATCCAATTTCAGCTATTCCCCAATTGAGGCGTTTAAGATATCGTTGCTATCAAAATATGTAGGCAAGCAATATCTGGACAATACATCAAACGATGACAGAACAATAGATGCATATTTTGTAAATAATCTTCAGTTTACCTTCAATTTCAAAACAAAATTGATCAAAGACATAGGACTTAACTTGTTGGTAAACAACCTACTGGATTATGAGTATGAGTCTAATGGATATACCTTTGGATATTCTGCCGGATCAGATTATGTAGTACGTGAGAATTATCTTTACCCTCAGGCTGGTAGAAATTTCCTGCTGGCATTGAAGTTAAGATTCTAAAATAAATAAATCAGGTCTGATGCACCTTTCATCAGGCCTGATTTTTCTAGAACAGTTGGAGGTATTTTTCGAAGTAAGCCTTACCAGAAATTTTGTCATTTCCTGCAATAGAAAGTTGAACGTCTGGAAACGGTAAAGAGAAAAAAGCAAAGGAAAAACGTTCCGAATTTCTGTTTTCTGAAAGTCTTACCCGATGGTTAAGGGCTTTGATTTTACCATCAGTAGCTAATTCCATGAGATACCCTGAAAAACCAACGATGTGATCTGTTGGAGTCATGGTTTTCCATGAGCCATCAGCCGTTTGATATTCCAAATCTCCATCTACTCCAAAAGGAAATATAGTGAGCAGGGATACATCGGGATGGGCTGATAATCGGGTGTTTTCTGCGGCGGAATGACGGAATTGCGTTTGAGCGGGGTAATAGTTGCAAGAAACCATGTGACCCATGTCCGAATGGATTTCTTTGATATTGGAATTATTTATTACTGAAATTATTTTCCGTTCGAGTTTGAAAATACATGTCAAGAGTTCTTTCCATTCTTGTTCCAAAAACGGAGAGAATTCCATAGGGTATTTTTCTTTTGGAAAAAAGTTCGAGAAAACGAAGGTTTCCAGCAGATCATCATAAGCCTGGTTACTGCTGTCTTTTTGACCATAATAGGAGTATCCATCGAATGCATAACCATAGTGTTTTTGAAGGTGTTTTTTTCGATATTCTTCTTTTTGGCTTAAAAATGTACGGAAACAACTTTTGAGCACATGATTGGAAAAAGCAGGTATATTGGTTTTGAAAATACCATCCTCTATCATGACTTTCACCTCTTCACTGATTTGATTCATGAGGCTAAATTATAATAAAGTTGAAAACCATTTAAATAAAGAAAACATTGACTTTTGACCTGACGACAAATAAGATCCTCGAAATATTAGGAATAAGCTTAAGCCTGGCTTACTCAGTAGGATTGATGTTTCAAAAAAAATGGGGGTGGCCGCTCGGGATTATAGGCTCATTCATCAGCATTTTCCTTTTCATAGATGTAAAACTGTACTCAGAAGCAATTTTGTACGGCTTCTATGTTCTTTTTGGTTTTTACGGTTGGTACAATTGGTCCAAAGGAAAAGGACAATCCGAACTAAAAGTAATTGTAAAAGGAGCAATATGGCATGTCTTGTTTTTTGCTATGGGAATAGTAGGGTCACTTGGCTTAGGATATTTCTTTCAATCCACTACTGATGCCAACAATCCATTCGAAGATGCCTTTTCAACCACTTTTAGTTTTATCGCTACTTACTTCGAAACTCAAAAAATATTATCCAGCTGGTTGTACTGGATGGTATTGAATGCTTTTTCGGTTTACCTTTATTACATCAGAGGATTGGAAATCTATGGCTCTTTAATGATTGTTTATTTCGCTCTTTCCATTTGGGGATTTCTGGAGTGGCGAAAGAGCTATCGGGCCTCATTAGAAGTGACGTAGAGTAAAAACTATTTTACAAAAGATGAAATACTCTTTCAAAAATTAACTCCTTATAGTCAGACATGATTAGCTTCGGTAGTATTAAGAAGGTGTTTTGAGATCTTTCGCTAAGCTCAAGATGACAACACCAACACAAGAGCAAAACACAAAAATTTCCTTGTCATTCTGAACGCAGTGAAGAATCTTTTACTGGAAACCAAAGTCATTAACTTAACAGTCTTCAACTTCATGATTTTGTGTCTTCTAAAATCATTGTTCCAACCCGTGAGGATATAGAACGGGGCGAGATAGAGATTTTGTTTTAAATTTGTAATGTTATGTGTTTTTCTAATAGGTCAAAAAAACAGAACACCTACCATTTCTTTTTAGACTTGTTTTGGTTTTTGTCTCCTCGTCTTTGAGGTTTTTTATACTTTTTGGCCAACTTTATCTTGTAGGATCCTCCGAGATTCTCTTTCCGGTTCTTTTCCTTTTTTTCCTCATCTACCGGAGCAGGGTTCTTTTTTTTCAAATTTCGGTTGTAATTACTTTCCGCTATTTTAGGCCTTTCTTCCGGAATCAATTCATTGGATATTTCAACCTCCTCCGGAAATGCAACCTGTGGAATTTGATATGACATCAAACCTTCTATAGCCGCTTTATATTCTCCTTCCTTTTCAGTGTAAAACAATATGGTTTTACCTGCCTGCTCTGCTCTACCAGTCCTTCCTATTCGGTGCATATAGTTTTCAGGATAATTGGGCGCATCGAAATTGATAACGTGTGAAATCTTATCCAAATCCAACCCACGAGCGATTACATCTGTAGCGATCAGTATTCTTTTCGCTCCTTCTTCAAACTCCTGAACAGATCGTATCCGATAGTTTTGAGATTTGTTGGAGTGAATGATACACATCGACAATCCATAGACCTCCTCCAAAGAATTGAAAAGCCGGTCTGCTATGCTTTTATTGGAAACAAAAACCAATACTTTGCTGAACTCTTTCCTATCTGAGAGCAGGTGAATCAGCAAATTGGCTTTAGTATGAAAATTCTTAACCGGATAACATTGCTGGGATATATTATCTAAAGGTGTACCACTGACTGCAATAGATATCTTTTCCGGTAACGTAAAAAAATCATCAATCAAAGCATCTACTTCCCCGGTCATTGTTGCTGAGAACATGATGTTTTGCCTGCGATCCGGCAACAGGTCAAAGATATTTGTCAGTTGAGAACGAAAGCCCAAATCCAACATCACATCTACTTCGTCTATCACCAATTTATTAATATCCCTAAGTAGCAATGCCTTGCTCACTGCCAAGTCATATAACCTGCCGGGAGTAGCCACTATTATGTCCTGCCCTTCCGCTATTTTTTGCTTTTGGATGGTAATGTTAGACTCTCCATATACACCAAGTACACGAACAGTAGCATATTTTGTAAAGGTTTCAATATTCGCCACCAACTGATCTACCAGTTCTCGCGTCGGTACCATCACTAAAATTCTGGGAGTTGTTTGCTTCGAAAATTTTAATTGCTGTAAGAGCGGAAGCATATATGCTAAGGTCTTTCCGGTACCTGTCTGTGCAATACCCACCACATCTTTACCCGAAAGTACAACGGAGAACGCTTCTTCTTGTATCGGTGTGGGGCTCTCAAAACCTAAGTCCTCAATGGCATTGAGTAATTGTCTCGACAGGTTGAAATTTTCAAAAGCATTCATTCAAAAAACATTTCTGCAAAAGTAGGTATATAATTGATAGGGGAAATGTGGTTTGGTTTTAGAAATTAGAACTCGGGGGAAAAGTGCTAACTCCAAAACTTTATATATAGAAAGAAAACTACTCCGTTTTATAGATCGTACGAGTCACGATACTTCGACCCAAGGTCACTTCATCAGCATATTCCAGTTCTCCCCCCATTGGGATTCCACGGGCGATAGATGAAACTTTTACGTCAAGACCTTCCAGTTTTCTAGAAATATAAAAAGCCGTGGTATCTCCTTCCATAGTAGGGCTAAGGGCAAAAATTACTTCCTGGATTTCTCCATCACTTTCTTTTATTCTTTTGATTAGTGTCTCAATATGCAAATCCTCTGGACCAAATCCGTCAATCGGAGAAATGATTCCTCCCAGTACATGAAACAACCCACTGAATTGCCCGGTGTTCTTTACCGCAATTACATCAGGAGTATCTTCTACAACGCAAATAATAGACAAATCTCTATTGATTGTCCTGCAAGTACAATCAGTGGTGTGGGAAATGATATGGCAAGTATTACAGTACTTAGTGTCTTTTCTTAGTTTTATCAATGCCTCAGACAACTGTTCTGTGGTAGATTCATTCTGTTTTAACAGATGCAAAGCCAGACGAAGTGCTGTCTTTTTACCAATGCCGGGAAGCTTTGAAATTTCCCTTACTGCCTCCTCTACCAACTCACTCGGAAATTCCATAAAAACCGAAAGGATTAAACTATAGTTGCATTGATGCCTGCATTGGTAATCCCTTCTTTCATTGGCTTCAAAAAAGAATAGGAACCTTCTTTGACCTTACATTTACCCTTGAAATGAATAAGCCAGGTACACTGCTCTGCCTGCATTTTTTCATGTTTGCACACTTTAATCAGCGTATTGGTCACATGGTCAAACGTGTTAAAATCATCATTAAATACGACAAGCCCTTTACCTTCTTCGGTCTCTTGATCCTCCAGTACTTCAACGAGCTCTTCTTCTTGATACTCAAAAGCCATAATTGAATTTATTGATTTGGGCTACAAAATTAACAATTTTTGCTTTAATTGAGAGCATTAACGATGCTTTTCACAAGAGTATCTATATTTCTCTGCTAAAAGGCTTTGTGTGTTTCTATTCTGTGATCGAAGAGAAATCTGTTTTGTCATTTCTGCTAAGGCAGAAATCTCATTACGGAGTGTTGCTTTGAAAACGGAGTGTTGCTTTGAAATAAGAATTCTGACGATTCTCTTTGTAGTTTAGTTAAATGGACAAATATTTGCGCCCGTTAAAATCAAAAGGGGAATTAGCTCAGTTGGCTAGAGCGCTTGGCTGGCAGCCAAGAGGTCATCGGTTCGAATCCGATATTCTCCACCATAGAAAAGCACCTCGATTGAGGTGCTTTTTTTGTTGCTATAATTCGAATAGATTTTACTAAAATGTTTTATGTTGATTGGTTAATAATAAAAAACCTGTAGGATCAAACATATTTCCGGGGATTATCTGAATAAAGTATAATTTATACCAACAAAAAAACTGTTGGAATCCTTATTGTTGAATTGTTTTACCAGAAAGCATACTTGCTTATTGACACTATTCTACCCTACTTGATGCATTTCAGATAATTTGGTTCTAATTATTCTACCATTTCGATTTAGATTTGCGTGATTTTAGAAAAGAGTATTAATGGCTCACGCTAAACAAACTAAATGAGGATGACTGTTGATTTAAACAAGAGGATTGAATTCCAATCCAGACATATTGGTCCAGGAGAAAAAGAAAGACAACTTATGCTGGACTCCATAGGAGTAAGCACACTGGATGAGCTAATTGAGCAAACTATACCTGACAAGATAAGGTTATCGTCAAAACTCAATCTTCCAAAGCCCGTTAATGAGTTTCGTTTTCTTCAATCATTCAAAGAAATTACAACTAAAAACAAGGTTTACAATTCGTTTCTTGGCATGGGTTATTACGGTTGTGTCGTTCCTTTAGTCATCCAAAGAAATATATTAGAAAATCCGGGATGGTACACCGCATACACTCCTTACCAAGCTGAAATAGCTCAGGGCAGGTTGGAAGCACTAGTGAATTTTCAAACTATGGTTTCTGACCTTACGGGGATGGAAATTGCCAATGCGTCGTTGCTGGATGAAGGCACGGCTGCTGCTGAGGCAATGTCCATGCTGTATAGTTTAAGAAAAAAAGAAAAGAAAAGTGCCAACAAATACTTCATCGATCAAAATATCTTTCCTCAAACATTATCGGTCTTAACCACTCGTGCCAAGCCAATGGGGATAGAGTTAGAAGTAGGAGACCTTAGTAAGATAAACTTATCTGATTCAGAATTATTCGGTTTGTTTGTTCAGTACCCTAACTCTGACGGAGCGGTTTGTGATCATTCCGAACTGATAAAAAATGCTAAAGCCAATAATATTGCTGTTACCGTTGCTGCTGATTTATTAAGCCTTACATTACTTACACCTCCGGGAGAAATGGGAGCAGATGTTGTAGTAGGTACAACCCAAAGATTAGGAGTTCCAAGAGGTTTTGGAGGGCCACATGCTGCTTATTTTGCCACAAGTGACACAAACAAAAGGCAGATCCCGGGTAGAGTTATAGGTGTATCGATTGATGCCAATGGTAACAAAGCCTATCGAATGGCACTTCAGACAAGAGAGCAGCACATTCGTAGAGAAAAAGCCACTTCAAACATTTGTACCGCTCAGGTATTGTTGGCAGTAATAGCCGGAATGTATGCCGTATATCATGGCCCTCAAGGACTTAAGCAAATTGCTTCAAGAATTCACGGGTTAGCTAAACTTACCACTGATGCTCTTGCCGAATTGGGTTTTGCGCAGTTGAATGATGTTTTCTTCGATACCATAAAAATCCAACTTGAGTCGGAAGTCCAAAAGCAACAGCTACATAAAATTGCAGAAAGCAAAGAAATAAATCTCCGGTATTTTGAAAATCAGTGTGTTGGTATTTCATTTGATGAAATTCACGAAGTAAAAGATGCATTAGATATCATTGAGATTTTTGAAGCACTATCCGGTAATAACATTAGTAAAGATAATATTGCGAAAAAGGCTGAAACAATTGAAATTTCTTTCCCTTCGTCGATCGCAAGAAAGTCTGATTTTTTGACACACGCTGTGTTTCAAAATTTTCATTCAGAGCATGAATTACTCCGATATTTAAAAAGGCTGGAAAACAAAGATTTGTCATTAACACATTCTATGATTTCCCTGGGTTCATGCACTATGAAACTGAATGCAACAGCTGAAATGATTCCCATTACCTGGCCGGAATTGTCCTTTATGCACCCGTTTGCACCAATAGATCAAACCCAAGGGTATATGGAGATGATTGCCCAACTGAGTGAATGGCTGTCCGAAATTACCGGTTTTCATTCCACTTCCTTACAACCAAACTCCGGTGCACAAGGAGAATATGCCGGATTGATGGTGATTAAAGCTTACCATGAAAGCCGAGGAGAAGGTCACCGTAATATTACCATTATACCGTCTTCAGCGCACGGCACAAATCCTGCCAGTGCTGTAATGGCAGGGAATGCAGTGATCATTACTGCATGTGATGAGTTCGGTAATATAGATGTTGAAGACCTTAGAAATAAAGCCATAGAATATAAAGACAATCTTTCCTCTTTGATGGTAACTTACCCCTCTACACATGGTGTATTTGAAGAAAGTATTATAGAAATATGTAACATTATCCATGAAAATGGAGGTCAGGTTTATATGGACGGGGCAAACATGAATGCTCAGGTAGGACTCACCAGCCCCGCAATGATTGGAGCAGATGTATGCCATCTAAATCTACACAAAACATTTTGTATTCCGCATGGTGGAGGTGGACCGGGAGTAGGTCCAATCGGTGTAGCTGAGCATCTGTCCCCATTCTTACCTGGAAATCCTGTAATAAAATCTGGTGGAAATCAGGCAATCTCAGCCATATCATCTGCACCTTACGGCAGTGCAGGCATTCTGGCCATACCCTACGCATATATAGCAATGATGGGAGCAGAAGGATTAACCAACGCAACCAAAACTGCTATTCTCAATGCCAACTACCTTAAGTCCCGTTTAGAAGGAGAATTCAAAATCTTGTACTCCGGGAAAAATGGAAGATGCGCTCATGAAATGATAGTAGATTGCAGGGAGTTTAAATCTGTCGGAATAGAGGTGGAAGACATAGCAAAAAGATTGATGGATTACGGTTATCACGCCCCCACCGTTTCCTTTCCGGTAGCAGGTACGTTGATGATAGAGCCAACAGAAAGCGAAACCAAAGAAGAAATAGACAGGTTTTGTGACACTCTACTCAATATAAAAGCAGAAATAGACGAAGTGGCTCGTGGAGAATATGATGCTTCTAACAATGTGTTGAAAAATGCTCCTCACACTTCAACAGTAGCTATCTCTGATAATTGGGATTACCCTTATAAAAGAGAAAAAGCCATTTATCCCCTGCCTTTCGTGAGAGCCAACAAATTTTGGCCTTCTGTAGGAAGAGTGGACAATGCTTATGGAGATCGGAATCTTTATTGTAGTTGTATTCCTGTTGAAGATTATCAGGAAAAGGAATTGGTTTAAATAATTTCTCAAATATTCTGAGCAACCTTTTGATGAAAAGTTACATTTAGAATAAAAAGAAATCTTTTATTCTATAAATCACCTTTTTGGCAAGATTTTGGATAAACGTATTTTCTAACTATTTATTACAAATGTCGCTTTCTACTATATTATTTCTTTTAACATTCCCTTTCAATATGGGAGCCACCCCAAGCGACAGCTTAGCGGAAAAGTCATCTTCCAGCATTGGAAACCCTTTCGACGTAGAAAGAAAAATTAGCTATAAAAAAGGTATATTGAACAACAGGCTTGATTACCAATTACTGCATGGAAAAAAAGGGAAGTTCATTCTCAAATTCACCAACAAACCTCAACATAGCATTGATATTAAGATTTACGATGTAATAGGCAATCTCATTAAGACGGATAGAATATTACAAGAAGAAGGTGACGAAAAGGAATACGATTTTTCTGATCGGGAAACCAAAATCTACGTGGTAAAAGTCAGCTCTGAAGAAGAAAACATAGTGAAAAAAATCAATATCTGAGATTTAGATTCATAGACTTCTTCTGTTTTCCAATTATTATCCTCATCAGATTCATAAAGTAATTCTTTTCCATTAAATTGTGTTCGAATATGATACACTCTGTGGTTCATTTTTGTTCACAAGTGATGCGTCAAAATAGCCTATTATTAGCTTAACACTTTCTAAAGTAAGATTTTGATGGTTGGCATCATATCTGATAGCCCCTTAATAAAAATAGATTTCGTGGAAAAAGAATTAGGAAACATATTAATAATCGATGATGATGAAGACGTGCTCTTCGCCGCTAAGATGCTACTTAAAAAGTATGCTCAGAATGTCATTATAGAAAAAGATCCAAGGAAAATACCTTTCCTGATGAACAATGGCTCTTATGATGTAATTCTTTTGGATATGAATTTCAGTAAGGACATTACCAGTGGCAAAGAAGGTTTTTACTGGCTGCAACAAATTTTGGAGCGGGATCCAAAAGCAGTTGTCATCCTCATCACAGCTTTTGGAGATGTAGAAATGGCTGTAAAAGCACTTAAAGAAGGTGCTACAGACTTTGTTTTGAAACCATGGCAGAATGAGAAACTCATTGCCACACTATCTACGGCCTCCAAGCTGAAAAAATCTTACCAGGAAGTTGATACTTTAAAAACTGCTAAAAAACAACTTGAGCATGACCTCAACCAACCATTTAAAGATATAATAGGGGAAAGCGAAGCAATCAAGAATGTTTTTAAAATAATAGATAAAGTTGCAAAGACCGATGCTAATGTTTTAATCCTTGGTGAAAATGGTACAGGAAAAGAATTGGTTGCCAGAGCTATTCACCAACGCTCCTTGCGAAAAGACAATGTGTTTGTGGGAGTAGATATGGGAGCTATTACAGAGACTCTGTTTGAGAGTGAGCTCTTTGGGCACAAAAAAGGATCTTTTACCGATGCTAAAGAAGACCGGGCAGGTCGATTTGAAGTAGCCCATAAAGGGAGTTTATTTTTAGACGAAATCGGCAATCTAAATCTGCCTCTACAGTCTAAGCTTCTTACAGCCATTCAGTCAAGAGAAGTAACAAGGATAGGATCCAATAAATCCATGACCGTTGATATCAGGTTAATTTGTGCTACCAATATGCACTTACATGAAATGGTAGAACAAAATACTTTTCGACAAGATTTGGTATATAGGATAAACACCGTAGAAATACACCTGCCGGCACTAAGAGAACGAACAGAGGACATCCCTTTATTGGCAAACCATTTTGTAAATATATATAGTGCCAAATACAGAAAATCCATAAAAAAGTTTGCTGTAGCTACAATGAAAAAGTTGCAAAAATACCGATGGCCTGGAAACATAAGGGAGTTGCAACATGCCATCGAGCGAGCGGTAATTATGAGTGACAATTCAAGCCTGACTCCTGAAGATTTCTTCTTTCTCTCTGACAAACCGGGCAATTCGTCCGAAGAATCTGAGAACACTTTCAATCTTGACGAGGTAGAACGAAATGTAATTCAAAAAGCAATAGACCGCAATGGTGGCAACATTTCAAAAGCAGCTAAGGAATTGGGGCTAACCAGAGCCTCTCTGTATAGAAGGCTGGAAAAACATGGAATTTAATAATTTCAAAGTCAATCTTGTAGTAAGGATCACTTTACTCATTTTCACAATAGTTTTGTTGGTCAATACCTTCTATACCAATTCTTATACCCTTACACAAATCCTGTTATTCGTTGCTCTTGGATTTGAGGTTCAACTTCTTATTAAATTTTTGGATAAAACAAATCAGGAGCTTTCAGGTTTTCTAAACTCAATAAAATACGACGATTTCTCGCATACTTATACTACGAAAAAAACTGGGACTTCTCAGGATCAGTTGTACGAAGAGTTCAACAATGTAATCAAGAAATTTCGTCAAATAAGGGCTGAAAAAGAAGCTCAACATCAATATTTGCGTACCATTGTACATCACGTGGCTATTGGTATTATCACATTTGATAAAACAGGAGAAGTACAAATCATCAACGCTGCGGCTAAAAATCTTCTGAATGTTGACATTTTGAAAAATATCAACCAGTTAAGAGAACTGAATGAAAATTTAGTAGCCAGTCTATTTGACTTGCAGACCGGGGGCAGGGACTTGATAAAAATAGAAAAGGATGGAGAAGAAGTCCAGCTTTCTATTTACGCCATCCAACTGGTTCAAATGAACAAAGAGTTTAAATTGATTTCCATCCAAAATATCAAAAGTGAATTGGATGAAAAAGAAATGGATGCATGGCAAAATCTGATTCGTGTCTTAACTCATGAAATAATGAATTCTGTAACACCTATTTCTTCTTTAGCTGCTACAGTTGAGACTGAGTTAGAAACTCAGTTGAAAGGGGGACTGGAAATAAGCAACATCAGCAGTGATGATGTTCAGGATTTTTATATGGCCGTCAAAACCATTCACAACAGAAGTGAGGGGCTTATAAAATTCGTTAGTGACTTCAGAAACCTTACCAGAATTCCAATTCCAAATCTGGAAAAAGTGGGAGTACGCACTTTAATTGATCATATCATCAACCTCATGAAATATGAGATAGAGAAAGAACACATTTGTTTGGAAACTAAAATACTCCCGGAAGACTTAGCCATTTGTGCCGATAAAGAACAAATCGAACAAGTGCTGATTAATTTAGTGAAAAATGCGATTCATGCTCTTGGAACCGAAGATGAAAAAAAAGAAGGCAAAATCCTGAGCATAAATGCTTTTGTAAATGAAGATGGTAAAACCCATATTAGCATCAGAGACAATGGATCAGGAATAGAAGAAGAGGCTCTTCATAAAATTTTTATTCCATTTTTTACTACTAAAAAATCAGGATCCGGCATAGGACTCAGTTTGTCCAAGCAAATAATGAGAAAACACAATGGGGTCATTTCTGTTCATTCGGAAATCAATAAAGGAACTGAATTTGTCTTAAAGTTTAAAAAACAAACCTAATTGGCTATCCGTCTGATAAATATCAGTATATATCCCGACTATTGATAATATTTTCAGCTTGCACGAGACTATTAAAACTACTACTTTTACCACTTATTTATAATTAATCTAAATAAAGGTGATATGCGTTCGTTGGCAGAACTGAAACCAGGTGAAATAGGAGTAGTAAAGAGCTTTAATGATGAATATTTGTCATTAAAGCTACTTGAAATGGGGGTGCTACCTGGCACAGAAGTAGAAATGAAATTTGCTGCTCCATTTGGCGATCCTATCTGCATCCGCGTATCAGGCTATAACCTTTCTCTTCGCCTGGATGAAGCTAAAACTATCTCGCTGACGTAAAAAAGAATTCATGAGTGAGAAAAAGCAGGGCCTGAAAATAGCACTTGTCGGCAATCCTAATGCAGGTAAAACATCACTATTTAACCAGTTAACTGGTTTAAAGCAGAAGGTAGGAAACTTCCCAGGGGTAACAATGGACAAAAATTTCGGTTTTTTCAAACTCCCTGATGGCAATTCCTCTATTATTATTGACCTGCCGGGTACCTACAGCATCTATCCCCGGTCTATGGATGAGCGGGTAGTATTTGATGTTCTGAGTGACAGCACTTCAGAAGACTATCCCGATATCATTATTGTGATTGTTGACGCTTCAAGCTTAGAAAGAAACCTGCTCCTTTTTACAGAAGTCATGGATTTGGGTATTCCTACCATCCTCGCATTGAATATGGTGGAAGTAGCCAAAAAAGAAAATAAAAGCATAAGCGTAAAAGCTCTGGAAAAAGAGTTTGAAACAAAAGTAGTTTCGATCAACGCCAGGCAAGGATTGGGTATAGAGAAATTGAAAAAGGCATTGACAGAAGAAATTAACAAACCGTCAAAAGCTTTTTTTGAAGCCACAAGCTTGTCTCCTGAAATCATTCCAGTCATTAAAGACAAGTTTAATCTGGAAAATGATTACCTGGCTTATCAATATGCCCAACAAACTTATAGCAAACAGTTTTTATCCAACGACGAAAAAAGATTCATTGCTGATGCCAAGGTAAAATACAACTTTTGTGACAGGCAGTTTCAGACACGAGAAACGGTAGAACGGTATCAAAAAATTCGTGAAAAATTAAAATCCGTTGTTGTTGACAATGGCATGGATTCCAATGAAACCAGATCAAACAAACTTGATAGAATCCTGACGCACAAGATCTATGGTTATTTGATCTTTATGGTTATCCTATTCTTATTATTTCAAACTATATTCAAATGGGCAGAACCATTCATGGATATGATTGATTACGGATTTGCCCAGCTGAGCTTTTTCACCAGACAATATTTACCGGAAGGAGCCCTCACCAACTTAATTGCCGAAGGCATAATCCCCGGTCTTGGAGGTGTATTGATATTTATTCCTCAAATCGCATTGCTTTTTTGTTTTATATCCATACTCGAAGAGTCAGGATATATGGCACGAGTCGTTTTCCTTATGGACAAAATCATGAGACGTTTTGGGCTCAATGGCAAAAGTGTGGTACCTCTAATATCAGGAGTAGCATGTGCCATTCCTGCAATTATGGCAACCAGAAATATTGAAAGCTGGAAGGACAGGTTGATTACCATTTTTGTGACCCCATTTATGAGTTGCTCTGCCCGGCTTCCGGTTTATGCTATTTTGATAGCACTGGTTGTTCCCAATAGAAATGTGCTGGGCTTTTTCAATTTACAAGGTGTGGTGTTGATGGGCATGTATCTGTTGGGTTTTTTAGCCGCTATATTATCCGCATTGGCAATGAAATATATTCTGAAAGCCAAAGACAGAAGTTATTTCATAATGGAACTACCCATTTACCGATGGCCCAAGTGGAAAAATGTGTGGTACACTATTTTTGGAAAAAGTAAAACTTTCGTTCTCGAAGCGGGTAAAATCATTTTGGCCATTTCCATTATTTTGTGGGTGCTTGCTTCATATGGACCAGGTGAAAAATTCAATAACGCAGAGGAGATTGTAAAAACAGAAATGCAAATCAACCATATTGATGACACTGAATACGAAAACCTGCTCTCTGCACACAAGCTTGAATATTCTTATGCGGGAATTCTAGGGAAATCTATCGAACCAGCTATTCGCCCACTTGGTTATGACTGGAAAATTGGTATTGCATTAATTACCTCGTTTGCAGCACGCGAAGTTTTTGTCGGTACCATAGCTACTATATACAGTGTGGGTGCAGATGTAGAAGACGAATCCACTATCAAAGACAAACTTAGAGCAGAAATCAACCCTAAAACTGGTAAACCGATGTACTCTCTTGCACTTGGTGTATCCCTACTTATCTTTTATGCGTTTGCAATGCAATGTATGAGTACCCTGGCAGTAGTTTATCGGGAAACAAAAACATGGAAATGGCCGATTCTACAGTTAATTTACATGTCGGGCGTGGCATACTTAGGAGCATTAATAGCATATCAGTTGCTCAAATAAAAGATCGATTACTTTATCGGGATTAACTTTGTTGAATCATATTATACAATACTAATGACACCAAACGAACTCAAGAGTGTTTTCACCAAGAGGATTCAACATTTTACAGAAGAATTTGAATCATTAAATTCCAAACATAAAACTCTATCACTACTACGAGTTGCCTTATTTATTTCATTGATTGGCTTAGTCGTCTATGCAGCCAACATCCGAAATCCATACCTCTTATCCGGAACAATAATTATTTTCTTTGTTGCCTTTGGTATTGTCATTCAGATTCACAATCGCATTAAATTCAAACGTCAAAGTACCCTTTTTGCAAAAAAATTAAATGAAGAAGAAATCCACCGATTAAATGGAAATTTATCAGGTTTATACGATGGATTAAAATACGAAGACAAAAATCATTTTTACGCTCCAGATTTAGACATTTTTGGGTCAAATTCTCTTTTTCAATTGGTGATTAGAAGCAGGGTTGAAGAAAGCAGACGACTTACTGCTGACTGGTTGCTTCATCATGCACCAAAAGCCGAGATACTCAAAAGACAACAGGCCATACTTGAACTCAAAAATGATATTGATTGGCGACAAAACTTCACTGCTCTGGGAATGCATACAGAAGAAGTCGATGAAAAAAAACAAACTGATTTAAATGCGTTTACCTCCTGGATCTCTGCTGGAAATAAGTTTATAGATAAGTCGAAATGGAAAATACTAAGTTGGGTAATGCCTCTCGTTGCACTATTGGCATCTACCCTGGTACTATTTTTCGATTTCCCCTATCAGATCATTTTCGTACCAATAATTATTAATTTCTTCCTCTTAAAAGTAACATTTGCCCCTCTTCTTGATTTAACCAAAAAATTTGATGCCGCAACAAAGGTTTTGAAATCTTACGAAAACCTTATTCTAGCGGTAGAAAACAAGTCTTTTACAAATGAAAAACTTTCTTCATTAAAATCAGTTTTTGACTCTAATGACAGCAAGGCATCTAAGTCTATTCAAACTTTAAGAAGAACTCTTTATCAATTGCTCAATCGGGCAAATATGCTTTACTTCCCATTAAATGTATTGTTTTTACTTGATTTGATTTGGCTGTTGAGAGCAGAGCAATGGAAGAAAAAACATGGAGGCGAAATAAAAAAATGGTTTGATGCCATCCATGAGATAGATGCATTGAATGACATGGCATCATTGACTTATTCCAGTCCTGATTTTGTTTTTCCAGAAATCACCGATAATGATTTCCAATTGGATGCCAAAAAAATGGGTCATCCGCTCATTCATGGAGACAGAGTAAAAAATGATTTTCAACTTAACAATCGGGGAAAGCTAGGATTGATTACTGGTTCAAACATGTCCGGTAAAAGTACATTTCTAAGAACAGTAGGTATAAATCTGGTGATGGCACAGGCAGGATTACCAGTATGTGCTCATTCATTTTCTTGTTCCCCCACCAGAGTCTTCACAAGTATGAGAACACAAGACAACCTGGAAGAACACATCAGTTCATTTTATGCCGAACTCAAAAGAATAAAACAGCTACTGGACTCAATAAATGAATCTCCCGTATTTTATCTTTTGGATGAAATATTGAAAGGAACAAACTCAGAAGACCGACACAAAGGGTCGATCTCACTTATCAATCAACTTTCTAAAAAAAATGCTACTGGTTTGATTTCCACACATGATTTAACGCTCTCTAACCTGGAAAATGAACAGGTGAAAAATTATAGCTTCAACAGTGAAATAGTGGGAGATGAAATCATTTTCGATTACAAACTTACAGAAGGCCCATGCCGCAGCTTTAACGCCAGCAAACTGATGGAAAAAATGGGTATAATAGTAAATTCATAAAAGCCTGTTGACATTGTTTTCTCCTTTTGTAAAAGGAAATTTCCATGGACTATTGACCATCCACAATCGACTATTTCCTACTTTTGTATCTTAATTTAAGAAAGTGAATAAATATGGGTTTTGATCCAAATATAAAAATTGGAGTTTTAGGTGGTGGCCAACTGGGCCGTATGATGATACAGTCAGGCATTGATTTTAACCTAAACATAGGGGTTCTCGACCCTGACCCCAATGCTCCTTGTAAAAACCTGGTAGAGAATTTTCAGGTTGGCAGTCTTACTGATTTTGATACCGTATATCAGTTTGGCCAACAATTCGACCTGATTACCATTGAGATCGAAAATGTAAACACAGAAGCCCTTAAAAAACTTCAGGAAGAAGGGAAGAAAGTGTATCCTCAACCAGAAATCATTGAAATAATCAAAGACAAAGGCATTCAAAAAGAGTTTTACAAAAACAATGGCATTCCCACTTCTGAGTATTTTTTGTTGGAAAATAAAGAAGAGCTTAAAGAACATATCCCTTTTTTACCTGCTGTACATAAACTCCGAACAGAAGGGTATGACGGAAGAGGAGTAAAAGTACTGCAATCAAAAGAGAGCATTTCAGATGGTTTTGATGCGCCAGCCGTTTTGGAAAAATACGTTGATTATACAAAAGAACTATCCGTACTTGTAGCAAGAAATGCAGACGGAGAAACCAAAACATATCCGGTAGTAGAGTTGGAATTTCATCCGGAAGCAAACCTCGTGGAATTTCTGTTTTCCCCTGCCAACATAGATACAGCAACGGAGATTAAAGCAAGCCAAATTGCCATCGAGGTAATTGAAAAGTTGGACATGATTGGCTTGTTGGCCGTAGAAATGTTTCTGACAAAAGACGGAGATATTTTGGTAAATGAATCTGCCCCGCGAACTCACAACAGCGGACACCATACCATTGAAGCTAATGTAACTTCTCAATTCGAACAACACCTCAGAGCAATACTTAACCTGCCTTTAGGAGACACTTCCATCAAAAGCAATGCGGTAATGATCAACTTGCTGGGTGCAGAAGGATATACAGGCAATGCCAAATATGAAGGAGCCGAAATGGTAATGTCAATGGATGAAGTACACTTACATTTGTATGGAAAAAAAACAACCAAGCCATTTCGGAAAATGGGACATGCCACCATTCTGGGAAAGAAAATGGAAAAAGTAAAAAATAAAGCCAAATTGGTAAAATCAACTCTGATCATAAAAGCATAAGCCATGGTAGGAATCATAATGGGAAGTAAGTCGGATCTGAATGTAATGCAGGAAGCTGCCGACATATTGAATGAATTAAACGTGCCTTTTGATATGACCATAGTATCGGCTCATCGCACTCCTCACCGCATGGTTAAATATGCCGAAGAGGCTCGCAACAAAGGCTTGAAAGTTATCATAGCAGGAGCTGGAGGAGCTGCACACCTTCCAGGAATGGTAGCTTCCATCACTACATTACCCGTAATTGGTGTACCGGTGAAATCCAGCAATTCCATAGACGGTTGGGATTCTGTATTGTCTATTCTTCAAATGCCGGGAGGAGTTCCAGTAGCCACAGTCGCACTCAATGGCGCAAAGAATGCTGGCATTCTGGCTGCTCAAATACTCGGAACAAGTGACGAAAAAATAGCCTCTAACCTACAGGCGTATAAAGATCAGCTACGAGAAAAAGTAGAAGCTTCTATCAAAGAGATGTAGTACAACAAGACCCTACTTTGTTCGTTGTTCCAAGAAATATTCTGATTGTTAATCTAAATATATGTAATTTAGAGCCTTAATCAGCTATATAAAAAGTATTGTTTATAGCATATTATATATTCAAATTGATGAATAGTTTTTTCAGAAGACACTCAATAGTAGTTGTTTTCATTGTTGGGTTAATTCAATATTCCTGCAATGTCGGCGATATAGATTTCGACAACATTGAAGATCCTGTTTTCACCCCGGAAATAGTAGCTCCAATTGGAGAAGTCACCTATACGGTAAAAGAACTCATTGAAGAGATTAACGACCCCAACATTGAAATTAGTGATGCCAAAAATTTATTGCTTGCAGTAACCTATCGGGATACTTCAGTATTTAAAGTACCTACAGAGTTGATTAGCATTGATGAAATCAGTCAACAAAAGGTCATGGAAACCGGAATTGTAGTCCTGGCTTCTCCCACTGATGTCACTGAAACATTTCAGGAAACACTATCCCTGGAATATCCTGCTCAAAATGGTGAGCAAATAGACTCAATAATATATTCAAATGGTGACCTGGAAATTATAGTAGATTCTCAGATCGCTGCAGATGTTGAGTTGGAAATTAAATTGGTAGATTTTGTACATTCCGATTCCAGAGATACTATTACTTTCAATGTCAGTTTACCTTACAATGGCTCTTTGCCAGTTTCCGATACACAAAATACCACACTACAGGATTACAGAACCGCACTCTCACGCATTGGAGGACAAAATGTCTTTAATGTTATCGTTAATGGAACAGTTAATATCAAGGCAGGTCAATCCGTAAATAGTTCAGATTATATCTTCCTCACTTTTAATACCAGCAATACGCAGTTTTCCTCAGTCATTGGCTATTTTGATGAAAAAGAAATAACCATTCAGGATCAAACCATAGACATTGATTTTTTCAATGACATTGAACCATTCGGGTTGGAATTTAAAAGTCCGGAAATTGTACTCCATATCGACAACTCTTTCGGTTTGCCCATCGGCATCTCTCTGGCAGGTATTTCTTCCTCCAATAGTGATGGTGATTTTAGAATGTTAACTGGTTTGGCAACTGAGAAACCAATAAAAATAAAATATCCTGCTTTATCTAAATTCGGGCAAACGAGCAGTTCACGCATCACGATATCAAACGACATCTCAAATCTAAGTGACTTGTTAGCCATTTCTCCTAATAAGATCACCATACCCATATCAGCTACTACGAATTATGAAAACGCAAGTCAGGAATCAAACTTTTATACAGATCAAAGCCAAATAACTACTGCGCTGGAAGTAAATATGCCCCTGGATGTTAAACTAGGAGGTTATAAACAAACTTTTCAGTTCGACATTGACGATGTAGATTTTGATGAGGCAGATTCTATAAAACTAAGGGTGAGAACAGTTAATGACTTGCCATTTAGTGGTTCGATGAACCTGTATCTTTTAGATGCCGATAGTGTAGTCATACATGAAGTACCGGACAACCTAATTCTTCAGTCACCCGAGCTTGGTGCCAACGGAAGGACAGACCAACCCAAAACACAGATTGCAGATGTGTTACTCAATTCAGCAGGTATTACAGCATTGAACAATGCAGATAAAATAGCTTTAGTCTTAACTGTAGATAGCTTTGAATCAGAAGACAATAGATTCGTAAAGATTTATTCTGATTATGCTTTGACCATAAAAATTGGTGTAATTGCTTATCTCAATTTTACTCCCTGAAAATGAATCGTGTCGTAAATATATTGTGCTTCATCCTCCTTCTGAGCGTTCCTGCCATAGTCAAGGGACAGTCTGGCATTTCAATGTATCACTTGCAAAACACCACCTTCCAAGGCAACAATTTCAACCCTTCGTTTATTCCTGAAGGAAAATTGTTTCTTGGTCTGCCACTTTTGTCAGGTATTGCGCTGGATTACAACAGCAGGGCTAGTTACAACGACATTGTAATAAAAGAAAACGGTAGAAAAATATGGAATACTGAAGGTTTTGCAAGCCTTATGAAAAAACGAAACTATGTAAGCCTTGAGGCTGATATCAGCACGTTTTACCTGGGAGTAAGGGCCAATGAAACTACTGCTTTTTCACTATTTGTCAACGAAAAAATGGCTGGTAGAGCATTCGGTTCAAAAGATATTATCACATTGGCTCTGGAAGGTAATGCCGGATTTATTGGAAAAGAAATTGACTTTAGTAAAGTAGCCGTTGATGCACGGTATTATAGGGAAATTGGAATAGGCTATTGGAAACACCTGCCTAAAAAGAAGCTCAGTATGGGTGTGAGGGTTAAGTACCTTATAGGAATTTTCAATGCTTCATCCGACAATAATTTTGATGGAAAAGCTACTCTGTCAGACGACAACTTCAATATGGCTTTCAACTTTAAGAATGCAACTTTCAATACTTCCGGAGTTGATTTGTTCAGTGACGGATCGTCAGCAGACATTCAATCTCACATGATTGGTAATGGAAATACAGGCTTTGGGATTGACCTGGGAGCCAATTGGAAAATAACCAAAGAACTATCAGCAGCTGTAGCATGGAACGATATCGGTTTTATCAACTGGAAGGTAGATCCTAAAAATTACACCTTGCAAGACACTACTTTTAACTATGGTGGACTGATACTAAAAGATATAGAAGATTTTCAGCAATCACTTGAAGATTCTATTTCAGAAAGATTTCAACGGCATGAAACCACCAACCCTTACAAAACAGCACTTAATTCAAGATTCTATTCGAGTCTATCGTATAAAATTGATCCAAAATCTACTTTGACTGCAACCATTGCCAATCACGGAGTATCCCGAAGACTCAGAATGCTCTATGGAGTTGGTTATTCCAGAAAATTCGGAAAAGTATTGACTGTTTCCGGAAATGTTGTTAAATCTCCCCAAAGGGGTTTAAACCTTGGCTTGGCATACGCCATTGACTTGGGTTCATTCCAATACTACATGGCTTCAGACAAGCTTTTAGGAGTAGCTGATGCCACTAACCTATCTGCTATGGACATTCGGTTTGGCATCAATTTTATTTTCGGAAGGAATAAGGTTAGTTCAGGAAATCCTGAAGACGGTAACAAACAAGACGGAGAAAAAATTTACCAGAAAATCCCATTGCAGAAACCCCGAGAAATTTACGAAAAGAAAACTTTTCAAGAGTATTAACTCCGACTACAATAGATCTGCGAAAAAATCATCTGTTTGTAAAACAACTTTTCCTTTTCTAAAACAAATCCTGCAGGATTCAAAGAAGTACTTAAATCCGTAAGTTTACTACTCTCCAGTCTGCTGACCTTTCCAAAAAAAACATGCATAACCCAGAGCAAAAGCCTTTGCCAAAATAGATTCTGTTTGTTTTGAAAATCCGTCACTATTAGTCTGCCCTCCGGACTTAACAACGATTTCAATCTCGGCAGAATGCACCCGTTTAGTTTTTCTTGTGTAAATACGTCAAGAAAAAAATTACAAATAACAACATCGAAATCCATTTCGGATTTCCAGTCTTCAAATGGACTATGGATAAAGTGAATATTCAATCGACTTTTTGAATCAAACTGAGAACGAGCCAATTCAATCATTTTAGAAGATTTTTCAACATAAAAAATCTCAGCACCTTTCTTTCTTTCAATAAGCTCTTGAAGAATCCACCCTGTTCCTCCTCCCAAAATTAATATTTTAGAAGCAGAGTCTAATAGATGCAAAAATTCTATCTGAGCTTTATGTATGGTATCACCAAAAACGAATTGAGCAAGTCGGTCATAATAAGGTGCTACCAGATCAAAATCGTTGGTTTTCATAGCAGCAACCAGAGAGTCGGAATAAAGAAAATACCATCACCAATCAATCTATAACGTTCATTTGCTCCAAAATAAACAGGCCATGCTTGTAAAGTCCACAAAACCATTGTCATTGCAATAAACAAAATATTGAAAGAGAGTATTTTGATATCCGCTCCAAAATCAACAATAGAATACAACTGAATTATCAGTAATACAGAGAATAACATTTTCAATAGCTGCCGTGTTTTCTCTTGCCCAATTCTTATCACAATTGAAGGGTTTTGATCTTTTTTATCCTGATGATATTCAAAATAAGAAAACAAAATAAGGTTAATGAGTGCCAGAAAAAAAGTTTGTAAAAACAACATCGTGATAACAGGTACAATCTGTCCGTTGTTGAGACTGACAGGACCCACAAAAACCCCTAAAGCATAGACGGCAGCTACAAAAATTTCTTTAAGATAAAACCACTTAAAAAAGTATATGATTCCGAAATACACCAGCACCAACATGGTAAGAATGATCCCATACACAAAAGTGATTGCGGGAAGTGAAAGAACAATATATAGGCCTCCAAATACCGTAACAACTAATGCCACAATCAGCAGCCTGGAATGTTGCCTGTGAAACAAATGCCTTTGGATTGTTGGTACTTTGTCAGACTTAAATGCATCAATAAGATGATCCAATGTGTAAATTATCCAAATAGCAATTCCCAGACACAAGGAAATAGAAAGAGGCATCTCAATTCCGATAAATTTGGCAATAACTATTGACAACACCACAGCACCCAACGCAATGTCTAGTGACAAAAACCTGATATATTTTAAAAGTAAAGCCATTTTATCAGGTGAAATTAGTGAAATTCATGACTCATAAAAAAACCGTAGCAAGAAATTCACTACGGTTTTCATTCTTATTTTTTCAAAACTATCAACTGCTTGCAGCCAGAGCTTCCGCTCCACCTACTATCTCCAGTATTTCTTTTGTAATAGCTGCCTGGCGTGTTCTGTTGTATGTCAATTTAAGAGCTTTAAGCAATTCCCCCGCATTGTCTGTTGCCTGATCCATGGCGGTCATTCTCGCTCCATGCTCCGAGGCATTAGATTCCAACAATGCTTTGTAAAATTGTATCTTCAAAGACTTAGGAATGATCTCGTTCACCACATAAGCCTGAGAAGGTTCAAACAAATAATCCACACTTGAAGTTAGGTCATCAGTTCCTTCATCTGAAGACACTATTGGCAAAAACTGCTCGTTTTTTAGAATCTGTGTCGCCACATTCTTAAACTCATTGTAGATCAGTTCTATTTGATCATAATCGCCTTTTACAAAAGCATCCATAGTACTTTCAGCAGCAACTTTTACGTTTTCAAAAGTCAAATCCTGAAATAACTGATAGTGATCACTTATTACCTGATACTTTCGTTTTGTGAAGTATTCATTCGAGCGTTTACCAATAGGAAGAATATAAAGACCTCCTTTGCTCTGTATGTCTGAATACTTTTTCTTAATTAATGCAACAGTATTTTTAAAAATATTACTATTAAAAGATCCGCAAAGCCCTCTATCAGAAGAAACCACTACCAACAACACCTTTTTTACATCTCTATTTGTGCTGTACACATTGTCACCACCATCATCCAGACCTGCAGATACATTTTTCAATATTCCCGTAAGTCTTTCAGAATAGGGTCTCATCTTAGTGATTTTATCCTGAGCCTTTCTCAACTTAGCTGCAGCCACCATTTTCATGGCACTCGTAATTTGCTGAGTGGATTGGATAGATACTATCCTGTTTTTTACTTCTTTTAAATTAGCCATACTTTATATCAGTAGCTTTTTAGTTTGCAAATCTTGAAGCCACGTCTTTAGCTACTTCTCCTAATTCTTTGGTAATTTCATCTGTAAATTTGCCCGCTGCAAGATCATCTATGATGTTTTTATGCTGCGTATTCAATGTTGACAAAAACTCTATCTCAAAAGCCTTTACTTTACCAACAGGCACGACATCAATAAATCCTTTGGTAGAAGCATAGATGATGGCTACCTGATCACCTACAGGTGATGGAGAATATTGTCCCTGTTTCAAAATTTCAAGGTTTTTTCTACCTCTATCGATTGTCAATTTAGTAGCTGCATCCAGATCAGATCCAAATTTGGCAAATGCTTCAAGTTCTCTAAACTGAGCCTGATCCAATTTCAGGGTACCAGCTACTTTTTTCATCGATTTTATCTGAGCATTACCTCCAACCCTTGATACTGAAATACCAACGTTAATCGCCGGACGAATACCAGAGTTGAAAAGGTTAGTTTCCAGAAAAATCTGACCATCCGTAATAGAAATAACGTTGGTTGGTATGTATGCTGAAACGTCACCAGCCTGTGTTTCAATAATAGGAAGTGCTGTCAAAGAACCTCCACCTTTTACTTTCCCTTTCAAAGAAGGAGGAAGATCGTTCATGTTTTCAGCTATTTCCTGACTATCATTGATCTTCGCTGCTCTTT
The DNA here is from genome assembly GCF_040151475.1 of Reichenbachiella sp. MALMAid0571. Lineage (NCBI taxonomy): Bacteria > Pseudomonadati > Bacteroidota > Cytophagia > Cytophagales > Reichenbachiellaceae > Reichenbachiella > Reichenbachiella sp. MALMAid0571. Next base: position 118,829 of record NZ_JBDKWG010000146.1, read on the forward strand.
CCAATAGTCTTGAGTGAAGATAGAATACGTCACCAGGATAAGCTTCACGTCCAGGAGGCCTTCTCAAAAGAAGTGAAACTTCTCTATATGCCACCGCTTGCTTAGACAAATCGTCATAAACGATCAAAGCAGGACGACCAGTATCTCTGAAATACTCTCCAATTGCAGCACCAGTAAAAGGAGCAAAAAACTGAAGTGGAGCAGGATCAGAAGCTGAGGCACTTACTACAACGGTATAGTCCATTGCTCCGCCTTTTTCCAAAGCTTGTACTATGCCGGCAACTGTGGATGCTTTTTGAGCAACAGCCACATAAATACAGAATACAGGCTCTCCTTTATCGTAAAATTCCTTTTGGTTGATGATGGTATCAATTGCCACCGCCGTTTTACCTGTTTGTCTGTCACCAATGATCAATTCTCTCTGACCTCTTCCAACAGGAATCATTGAATCAATCGCTTTGATACCAGTCTGAAGTGGCTCATTTACCGGCTGTCTGTAGATAACACCAGGAGCTTTTCTCTCCATAGGCATCTCAAACAACTCACCTTCGATTGGCCCTTTACCGTCAATTGGTTGTCCCAGGGTATCAACAACCCTTCCACACATACCATCTCCAACATTGACAGATGCAATTTTGTTGGTTCTTTTTACAGTATCACCTTCTTTGATACCTTTGGATTCACCCAAAAGTACTGCTCCTACATTGTCTTCCTCCAGGTTAAGAACCATCGCTTTAAGTCCGTTTTCGAACTCCAATAATTCACCTGATTGAGCTTTGGTTAATCCATAAATTCGGGCTACACCATCACCAACTTGTAATACAGTACCAATTTCTTCAAGTTCAGTTTCGGTTCTGAAATTTGAGAGTTGCTCTCTCAATATAGCTGATACTTCATCTGGTCTTACATCTGCCATTATTATTGCTTTTATTAATTTTTGAAATAATTAATGTAGGACAATCCTACATTTTATTTACATATAAATTTTGACTAAACTTTAATTTCAATTCGTTGAGTTTGCTACTGATGCTGTCATCAATTTGCCTGTCTCCTATTTTGAGAATAAAACCTCCAATAATTGATTCGTCAATTTTTTCAGTTAATTCTACCTCTTTTCCTGTGATTTTTTTCACTACAGCATTTACTTCCTTCTTCAGTTCAGCATTCAAAGGAACCACAGTAGTAATAGTCGCTTCTGCAATGCCTTTCATTACATTGTATTGTTTGTGAAATTCTTTAGCGATTGCAGGGAGATATTGCTCCCGATTTTTTCTGGAAATGATATCAAAAATAGAAAGCGTAAGGGCATTTACCTTGCCGGTAAAAATCTTCTTTAGGATGACCAACTTATTCAAATGCCCCAAAACAGGGTTTTTCAACATCAATGTAAAATCCCTGTTTGAATGACAAAGTGCAGTAAATGCAGTCATATCCTTTGCTACTTCTTCCAAGCAGTTTCTTTCAACTGCCAACTCTAAAAGCGGCTTGGCATAACGGGAAGCAATTCTGGTTTCCGACATGGGATTAGTTTACTTTAATGTCCTTTATTAAGTCTTTTACAAGCGCCTCTTGCGATTTTTTGTCATCAAGGTTTTTACGAAGTACTTTCTCCGCAATATCTAGGGACAATGCTGCTACAAGACTCTTTACGTCTGCCAATGCTGCTTTCTTTTCAGTTTCAATCACCGCTTTAGCATCAGCAATCATTTTTGAAGAAATTTTTGAAGTTTCCTCTTTAGCAGCTTCTTTTATATCACTGGCAATTTTGGTTGCTTCTTTGAGCATGTTGTCTCTTTCGATTCGGGCTTCTTTGAGCAAATACTCATTGTCAGCCTTCAACTGCTTCATTTCTTCCTTAGCAGCCTCAGCAGATTGAAGAGAATCACGGATAAAACCATCTCTTGATTTCAATGCTTCTGAGATTGGCTTCCAAACTTTGGCGGCCAAAATAGCAAACACTATTAAAAATACTACCGTCTGCCAAAATATGAGTCCTATGTCGGGGGTAACTAATTCCACTTTCTTGTCTTTTTGAATAAAAAATAATCCTGATCCTGAAACCTAATGTTCACAGGATCAGGAAATAATAAATTAAACTCCTGCTTGAACGGCCATAAATCCGATTACTGCAGCAAATAATGCAACTCCTTCTATCAAGGCCGCTGCAATAATCATTGCTGTTTGGATTTTACCTGCAGCTTCTGGTTGTCTTGCAATACCTTCAGTAGCACCTTTACCGATCAAACCGATACCGATACCTGCTCCTAATACTGCTAAACCTGCTCCAATTGCTCCCATTTTAAATTAATTTATATGGTTAAAAATAAAATTCTAATGATGATGTTCTTCCACTGCACTACCAAAATACATTGCTGACAGCAAGGTGAAAACATAAGCCTGTAATAATGCCACAAATAGCTCCAACAAATTCATTACTGACGCAAATACTGCTGCCAATACCCCAACGGCTAAACTTTGTGTTATAAACGTAAGACTCAAAATACTCAATATAATAATGTGCCCTGCTGTAATGTTGGCAAAAAGCCTGATCATTAATGAAAATGGCTTGGTAAATATACCGATGATTTCTATCGGCCAAAGGATTAAATACAAAGGTATTTTTTGACCCCAACTCATTGAGTTTCCAAGAGGATCCAGTATATGCATCCAATAGGTCTTTCTACCAGATACCAGTGTAACCACTAAAGTAGCTACTGCCAACATCATGGTTACAGCTATATTTCCCGTGAGGTTGGCTGCTGCCGGTAATAACCCAAGCAGGTTTCCAAACCAAATAAAGAAAAACAAAGACAACAAATAAGGAAGGTACTTTTCATATTTCGGACCAATGTTGGCTTTTACGATTTCGTCTCTGACATATACTATAATAGGCTCAAAAAACGACTGGATACCACTTGGAGCTTTCCCTGCATTTTTCTTGTAGCCACGAGCCACTGCAAAAAACACCAGTAGAAGTATCACGGCATTGATGAATAACAACGCTACATTTTTAGTGATAGATAAATCAAGTGGATGAGCATTGGTTATGTTTCCTTCTGCATCATAATTCAATTTACCTGAAGCATCTGTTTTGTATATATGCTCGTGAGCATTGAAATAGTGATTGCCATTGCTTTCTACTGCATCGTGTCCGTGATGGAATTTAGAAGAAGAAAAAATGTGCAACCCATTGTCCCAAAGTATAACCGGAAGTGGCACACTTACAGGATGCAGAACTCCATTTTCATCTTTCAAATCGAAAAAATGCCAATCGTGTGCATCCTTAATGTGATGGTCAATTAATTCGGATGGATTGAACGCTTCACCCTCGCTTTCTGACGCTTTTGTTGTCAAACTAAAAATAGAGATTAAAACGACAACTAACCCCGTGATTTTTAATTGTTTACAAATAAAATTTCTAACCATCTTTTGCCCTTATTTCAAATTCGTGCGCAAGTTAGACAATACCGTAATGATTTCAAATACAAAGTAAAATAAATAGATGGCAAAAAAAGTTATGACAAAATTTGTGATTTCATTTACCCCCATCACGATAAAAGTTGCCACAAACATCAAAGAGGTAAGCACCCGAATGGTCATGGTAGCCATTACTAACAAGGGCACGGATAATTCCAAATGTTCTTGCCCTAACCTGAAGAGTACATGAACAATAATCGATTGGATAAAAAAGAAGATAAGAACAGCGTAGAACTTTTCTCCAAAGGGAATAGAAATATCAGCCTGTGCCAACAGTAGATACACCAGCAAAATCGCAAGGGTAAGTGCAATAATCTTAATTATTCCTCTTATCATAATTAATCATCTTTGGGCAACCTGCGTATCACATTGAAAATCGAACCAATGCAGGAAACAACCGAAAACACAAGTAGAAAAACCGGAAATTCCAGTTCGAAATACTGGTCGAGCTTGTAGCCTGCCCAGACCCCAATAAAAATGAAGGCCAACATTTCGAATGCTATACCCGAATATTTCAAATATTGTCTGGGCTTGTCTTCTATGACTAATGGGCTTTAAGTATGCTTGGTGTTTCGTTGGCATTTTCACCGATCAGTATTTCTTTGATTGAGGCTCCCATCTTGGATCCGCCATTGAATGTAGCTCCTGACTCAACAATCAACTTATTAGTAGCTATGTCTCCGTTGATTTGGGCTGTGGCTTTTAAGGTAAGTATTTCGGATACTTCAATGTTTCCAATCACATGTCCTTCAATATCGGCATTTTGAGCAATGATATTGCCTTCAACATGCGAAGAATGTCCAATGATAAGCTTTGATTTGGTTTTTATATTGCCAATGATTTTGCCTTCTATGCGGATGTTTCCAAAGGTTTCAAGATCACCTCTTAGAGTTGTCCCTTTTCCAATAATATTTCTGGCATTGCTTAACTCTTCGTTTTGTTTTTGGTCTTGCTTGTTGAACATGTTTTTTTGTTTTAAAACCTTATAAAATCTTCAGGATCTACCGGATTGCCATTGTACCACAACTCAAAATGCAGGTGCGGCCCGGAAGTCAACTCTCCGGTATTTCCAATAATTGCAATTACCTCTCCGGCTGTCACAAAACTACCAACGTTTTTCAATAAATCCGAATTGTGTTTGTATAGGGAAATAATATTACCCCGATGCTGGATAGCAATCACATTTCCATGATCCAGAGTCCAGCCTGCAAACACTACAGTGCCGTCAGCCACTGCCATTACCGACTCATCTTCCTTGGCCGCAATATCTATGGCGTAGTGTTCTTCCTGTGGATTAAACTTGTTGAGTACCACTCCTTTATCCACCGGTTTGAATAAATAAAAATCCTGAAGCTCTTCTGAGATTTTTGCAGAGCCAAATTGTAGGTTCAACCCTTCTTTCTCAAATTCCTTTCTGAATTGAGAGTCAATGGGATTGAGTGATTCTGATATCTCTTCATTGGCTTGCAACAGTTCTGTTTCATTCAGCCCTGAGTTGTTTTCGGAATCCACATAGTTATTATCCTTACCCGACAATATCATTTTGATATTGTCTATAAACTGGTCTTTTTTATTTACCTCCACTATCAAAGAATCTATTTCCATAGAAAGGTTCATCAGTTGCCTGTTGGCTTGCATCTCTGCATGGCGAGGATCAAACCACTGCTTGAGCAATGTGGTGGCCATATAAAAACTCAGACCTGCAAGCACCAAAAAAATGGATACCAATCCAAGGATGATTTTGATGTAAGAAAAAGTAAAAGTGGTTTTCTCAGCAAAATTTTCCTCATTCCTGATGATCAATAAATATTTGGTCACCAGCCGATTCGAAAATGTCTTTTTTGTTTCCAAGCTTTTGATTTATGTGATGGGCAAAAGTATAGCCTTATCATTAAAAAAGCTTCACACCTAAAAGATATGTTGTTGGAATAGCCTTTTGAAAAGCCTTACTAAACCTTGAAGGTTTAGTAAAGCTTTTTACCTACCTCGAATAATTCGGTGCTTCTCTGGTAATGAAGATATCGTGTGGGTGGCTTTCCTTAGAACCAGAAGCTGTGATTTTTACAAACTTAGCCTTTTTCAGGTCTTCAATAGTTCCTGCTCCACAGTATCCCATTCCGGCCTTGAGCCCTCCTGCCAGTTGATACAACACTTCTGACACCAACCCTTTATAGGGTACTCGTCCGACTATCCCTTCTGGCACCAGCTTTTTTACATCGTCTTCTGCATCCTGAAAGTAGCGATCTTTCGATCCATCTTCCATCGCCTCTACAGAACCCATACCCCGGTAAGATTTGAATTTTCTGCCTTCGTATATAATTACCTCCCCGGGGGCTTCCTCTGTACCTGCCAATAAAGAACCAATCATGATGGAATCTGCTCCGGCAGCTATGGCCTTCACCAAATCTCCTGAAAATCTTACACCTCCATCAGCTATAATTGGCACGCCTCTTCCGGCAACAGCTTTTGCGGATTCATATACCGCAGATAACTGTGGCATTCCTACTCCTGCTATTATCCTGGTGGTACAAATACTGCCAGGCCCCACACCTACTTTTATGGCATCTGCTCCGGCATCCGCCAAAGCAACTGCTGCCTCTGCGGTAGCAATATTTCCTACAATCACATCCAGATCAGGAAAACGCTCTTTTACTTTTTTACAAGTATCAATTACTCCTTTCGAATGCCCATGTGCCGTATCAATAGAAATGACATCTACTCCGGCCTTCACCAAAAGAGCTACCCGATCCAATATATCTGGTGTAACACCTACTGCGGCTCCCGCTCTCAGTCTTCCAAATTGGTCTTTACAAGCATTTGGCTTATCTCTTTTCTTTAAAATATCTTTGTATGTGATCAGCCCGGTAAGCTTACCATTAGCATCTACAATAGGGAGTTTTTCGATTTTATGTTCCTGCAAAATATCTTCTGCTTCAGCCAGATCAACACCGTCCGATGCTGTGATCAGGTTGTCAATTGTCATAATCTCACTTACAGGTTGTTTCATGTTTTTCTGAAACCTCAAGTCCCTGTTGGTTACAATTCCCAATAGTTTATTGGTGTCATCTATTACAGGAATACCACCAATGTTAAACTCACGCATTACTTTCAGCGCATCACCCACATTAGCTTTCACTTTGAGTGTAATAGGATCAAGGATCATTCCACTTTGAGACCTCTTTACTTTTCTCACCTCAGCCGCCTGTTTTTCGGCGGTCATATTTTTGTGAATAAAGCCAAGCCCTCCCTCAAGTGCCATAGAAATAGCCAGTTCAGATTCTGTCACCGTATCCATAGCTGCAGATACCAAAGGGATATTCAGCGTAATGTTTTTAGTGAGTTGCGTTGATGTACTGGTGTCTCTGGGAAGAACCTCAGAATAGCCTGGAAGCAACAACACATCGTCGTAAGTGAGGGCTTCAAAAAGTAGTTTGGAATTGTCGAAATGCATGTGCAAATAAGTATGATTATTTGCAGGGCAAAATTATGAAAGTTAGTTGGATAATTAACTACACGATGAATAAATATTTTCTACAGTCATTAAGTTTCTACTATTTGAGAATTTCAAGACCGGAAATCTACGCTTTCAAAGTAAGCCCTGAAATAATGGGAGATAAAAAAAAAATGCCTCAACTTGCGCAGAAATTTTGAAACGAAATATTGAGATGAAAAAATACGATATATACGGAATAGGAAATGCCCTAGTAGATTTGGTTTTCGAAGTAGATGAACAGTTTTTGGCAAATCAAAAAGTGGAAAAAGGATTGATGACATTGGTAGAAGAAGACCGTCAAAACGCCCTGATTTCAGCCATCAACATACATGAAAATATGATGAAAGGTGGTGGGTCTGCAGCCAACACTGTAGTAGCTGCCAGCCAGTTCGGAAGTAACTGTTACTATTCTTGTAAAGTATCCAACGACCGCTTTGGGCAGTTTTACCTCAAAGACCTGGAATCCAATGGAGTAGATACCAAACTAACACCAGCCAGTGCTCCTGAAGGGATTACTGGCAAGTGCCTGGTAATGACCACTCCTGATGCGGAAAGAACAATGAATACCTTTCTTGGCATTACATCAAATTTTTCTGTGGAAGAAATAGATGAAAACGCAATCAAAGAATCTAGCTACATTTATTCGGAAGGATATCTGGTACCCTCTCCATCAGGTAGGGCAGCAATGGTGAAAGCCAAAGAAATAGCAGAGGCAAACGGTGTGAAAACAGCCTTGTCTTTTTCTGATCCAAGTATGGTAAAGTATTTCAAAAACGAAATGACCGAAGTAGTTGGCAGTGGTGTTGACCTGTTGTTCTGTAATGAAGAAGAAGCTATGCTTTTTACCGAAACCAATTCGCTTTTAAAAGCTCGTGAGGCACTCAAGAATATCGCCAAAAGATTTGCCATAACGCTTGGTAAAAATGGTGCTACCATATTTGATGGTGATACCTTCGTAGATATCGAATCTTACTCTGTTAATGCTATTGACACCAATGGTGCAGGTGATATGTTCGCAGGAGCGTTCTTATTCGGAATCACTCATGGACACAGCTATGCAGAAGCTGGAAAAATAGCCAGTCTTGCATCTTCTAAAGTAGTCTCTCAATTTGGGCCAAGGCTGGAATGGCATCAGGCAAAAGAAATATTAAACCATTTGTTTGAAGATTGATTTTTTCGTGGTATTTTTTGTATTTGCTGAAACTACCATCTAATTATACAAATGGAATTAGTTCGTTCTCAGTAAATATTCAGAATCCAGATCTTCGGCTTTATTTTTGCTGTGCGATAGTAATTTTAAAACCTATATTATCACTGCAACTACTTCTAACTTAATGCAAATCAAACTCCTTTTTCTATTACTGACTACTTGCCTAAGCTTAAACACTCTGGCTCAAAAGTCTCAATCTTCAATATTAGTTCAAGGTAAGGTAGTTGATAAATCAACAAGTAAGCCTCTTGATTATGCAACCATTGCACTTGTGAATAAAGAGGACAAGAGTATATTAGCCGGAGGAATTACCGATTCAGAAGGAACATTCTCGATTAAAAGTCCACATACCAACATCTATATTGAAGTGTCTTTTTTAGGCTACAATACCGTAGTAATTAATGATTTTAAGATTACTGGATCAATAATAAGCCTACCAAATATTGAGGTTCAGCCGGATCAGGAGATGTTGACCGAAGTAACTGTAACTGCAGAAAAATCAAAAACGACCTTCGAGTTAGACAAACGGGTGTTCAATGTAGGCAAAGACCTGACCAGCGCCGGAGGCAATGCCCTGGATGTGCTCAACAATGTACCTTCTGTAGATGTCAATATTGAAGGACAAATCAGTCTGAGAGGAAATACCAATGTACAGATTTTGATCAATGGAAAACCTTCTGTAATGGCTAGTGCCAATACCATTGGTACCATTGCAGCAGATATGATCGAGAAAGTAGAAGTGATTACCAATCCATCTGCCAAATACGATGCAGAAGGAACCACGGGAATCATTAATATCGTACTTAAAAAAGAAGATCAGGAAGGGTTAAATGGTTCTGTTACTTTGAATGTGGGTCATCCTACTAATCGTAGTGTAGGACTGAGTTTGAATCGACGCACTAATAAATTCAACCTCTTTAGTCAGCTTGGTGTTGGTAAGCGATCGCTTTTATCGACTTACAATGGTGAAACCATTGATCGTCAAAAAACCGATCCAAAACCTTTGTTTAATTCCGGTTCCGGAGGAAGGGATGAGCAATTTTATAATGTGATCTTGGGAACTGACTACAACATCAATCCTTTGAACGTGATTACTTTGTCCGGGCATTTTGCTTATGAAATTGAAGACGAGTATGCTGACACTCACTATGACAGACGTGACGCAAACAATCAATCTATAGGGGCTTCTGACAGAAATGAAGCAACTGAAGCAACCAATCCCAAATATCAATACGATTTGAGCTATAAAAAGTCATTTGAAGGCAATAAGGACAGAAGCTTCACAGCCAGTTTTGTGGGGTCTTATTTTGGTAAAGATCAATCTTCCGAATACACAAATACCGCTGTTTTTGGTGATTTTAATGATTTGTTTCAGAGAACAACCAACGACTATTCTCAAGCCAACTATTCCTTTCAGACGGACTATGTGCATCCATTTTCCAAAATATCAGAACTGGAATCTGGTATCAAATATGAAATAAACGACATTTCTAACGACTATGAACTTTTGGATCAAACCAACAATGGGTGGGTAAGCAACCCGGACTTTACCAACCTTTTTAATTATGACCAAAGGGTATTGGCTGCCTACACTACTTATGCTTATGAATTACAAAAGTTCGGTTTGAAAGTGGGACTTAGGATAGAAAATACAAATTTGAACACCTTCTTACAAACCACTGGTGAAGATAATAATATCAACTATAACAATGTATTTCCAAGTGTACATAGTTCGTATAAAATATCCGATGAACTTTCTCTTCAAATGGGGTATTCTAAAAGAATCCATCGACCAAACATGTGGGATTTGAATCCTTTTACTTCTATAAGTGATAATTTAAACAGACGTTCAGGAAACCCTGAATTACAACCGGAATTTACCGACGTGGTAGAGTTGAGTGCCATACAAATTTGGGGTTTAGCTACGCTAAGTGCATCGCTTTATCATAGCAAAACAGATGATGTAGTAACGAGAGTGATTTCAGTTCAGGATAGCCTGACCATAACTAAACCTTACAACCTTGGAACCAGTAACAATACAGGCTTGGAATTGAATGCCAGTGTTGATCCATTGAAATGGTGGTCTATTGCTCTGGATGGTAATTGGGTTTCTTTCAGTCGTACTGGTACTCTCGAAAGCAATGATTTTGATTTCAGCAATACCAGTTGGTCAAGCCAACTGACTAATAAATTTAAATTCCCTTTTGACATAGAAGCAGAAGTTCGGGTTGATTACCAATCAAAAGTAGAAGGAGTTCAAGGCATTTCCGACGATAGAATTTATGCGGATTTTGGCGTCAAAAAGAAATTTATGAAAGGAAGGGCTGTTGTCAACTTTAGCGTAAGAGATGTGTTTAAATCTCGTAAATACATTAACATTTCAGATCAAGACACTTTTTACAGATACAATGAAAGGCTCAGAGGTGCACAGCAGGCAGTACTGGGCTTTAGTTATGGTTTCGGTAAAGGAGATGCCATGGAATTCTCAGGTCATAAGATGTTTTGATAGTTCTATAATAGGAAGATTATTGCCAAAATCCTTAACTCATTATTTCCAAAATGATTTCTTAATTTTTTCAATGCTGCAAATGAGGTATTTTTCACAGATTGGTATTTGATGTCAAGCAGTTCAGCAATTTCTTCATTATTAGCCCCAGTAAAATACTTCAGGTAAAGTATTTCCTGTTCTCGTTTTGAGAGATTTTCAAGGGCATTTTTTATTTTCGACTGTAGTTCGTCGTTACTTTCACCATCAATTATTTCCCTTTCTCTTGAGGTGTAAACAATAGCATGATCTTCCAGCTTGTATTCTGAATTTCTTTCAGTTTTTTTTAATTCTTTAATGATAATGGTTCTTAAGGCTTTTATCAAATAGAACTTCACTGATGCTGTTTCACCTAAATGAGATCGCCTTGTCCACAAATAAGTAAACAACTCCTGAACTGCATCTGCGATCAATTGACGATCATTATGAACCCTTCGTCCATAGGCAAGCAATACTTTGGAATATGTATTGTATAAAGCGGAAAAAGCACCAGTATCACCACTGCGCAAGGCTTCCCAATTAATTTGATCCGATGAAATATCCTCCTTCATGTAAGGTCAAATATAGGATTTTATTCCTTGATGATTATTTTTTTCATAGGCATCTCTTTCAATTGCATTACTTTGTTCTACTTTACGAAGATGACAAAATCAACCTGTTTTACCCCAATCCTAAAGGGAGGCAGGCCTGCCTGATCCGGCAGGCAGGTTGATTTTCTCCTTCTTCCCTTTAGGTGAAGGGTGAAAAGAAGGTGAAAATCAATAGATTACCCAACTTCGTAAAGTAGAATTACATATTTCTTCTGTATTGACCTCCTACTTCAAACAGTGCATTGGTGATTTGTCCCAAAGAGCAATATTTCACTGTTTCCATCAACATTTCAAAAATGTTTTTATTCTGAATGGCTGTGTTTTGAAGGTTTTTGAGCATTTGTGGAGCTACTTCTTCATTTGTCTTGTGTAGATTTTGAAGCATCTTTATTTGATGGTCTTTTTCCTCTTTTGTGGCTCTGATCACTTCACCAGGAATGATGGTTGGAGAGCCTTTGGAAGACAAAAAAGTATTGACACCTATGATGGGAAATTGACCTGAATGTTTCAGGGTTTCATAGTACAAGCTTTCTTCCTGAATTTTCGTTCGTTGATACATAGTTTCCATAGCACCCAATACACCTCCCCGTTCATTTATGCGATCAAATTCCAACAATACTGCCTCTTCTACCAGGTCAGTTAATTCTTCGATGATAAATGATCCCTGCAATGGATTTTCATTTTTGGACAAACCCAACTCCCGGTTGATGATCAACTGAATAGCCATAGCACGCCGGACAGATTCTTCGGTTGGTGTGGTAATGGCCTCATCATAGGCATTGGTGTGCAGAGAATTGCAATTGTCGTATATGGCATACAAGGCCTGCAGGGTAGTACGAATGTCGTTGAAATCTATTTCCTGTGCATGAAGCGACCTGCCACTGGTTTGAATGTGGTACTTGAGTTTTTGAGACCTTTCGTTTGCTTTGTACTTGAGCTTCATGGCCTTGGCCCATATTCTTCTTGCCACACGACCTATTACAGCATATTCCGGGTCAATTCCATTGGAAAAAAAGAAAGAAAGATTCGGTGCAAAATCATCAATATCCATCCCTCTACTTACATAGTATTCTACAAATGTAAATCCATTGGACAAGGTCAACGCCAGTTGGGTGATGGGGTTGGCACCTGCCTCCGCAATGTGGTATCCGGAGATGGATACCGAATAGAAATTTCTGATTTTTTGGTCTATAAAATACTGCTGTACATCTCCCATTATTCGCAGCGAAAATTCCGTAGAAAAGATACAGGTATTCTGTGCCTGATCTTCTTTCAATATATCTGCTTGCACTGTTCCCCTTACCTTTGCCAGGGTTTTAGATTTGATTTTTTGATAGACATCTTCCGGTAATACCTGATCTCCGGTAACTCCGAGTAGCATAAGTCCAAGTCCATCATTGCCATCGGGAAGTATTCCGGCATATTGTGGTCTTTGAGTTCCCTTTTTGGCATAAATAGCAGCTATTTTCTTTTCTACTTCATCTTCCAGGCCATTTTCTTTGATATACAATTCACATTGCTGATCAATGGCAGCATTCATAAAAAAGGCGCAGACAGTGGCTGCCGGGCCATTGATGGTCATTGATACTGAAGTGGTTGGTTTACATAAGTCAAAACCGGAGTACAATTTTTTTGCATCATCCAGACAGCAAATATTCACTCCGGAGTTTCCGGTTTTGCCATAAATATCCGGACGGAAATCCGGATCTTCACCATAGAGTGTTACTGAATCGAAAGCTGTGGATAGTCGTGCAGACGGTAAATCTTTGGATACGTAATGAAACCGTTTGTTTGTCCTTTCTGGAGCCCCTTCTCCAGCAAACATTCTGGTTGGGTCTTCTCCTCGTCTCTTAAAAGGAAACACCCCCGCAGTATATGGAAATTCGCCTGGTACATTTTCCTGCAAAGTCCATTTGAGAATGTCGCCCCAGCCTTCATATTTTGGTAAGCAGACTTTTGGTATTTTAGAGTGAGACAAGGATTCTGAAAACAGATTGACATGAATGTCTTTGCCCCTAACCTGATATGTAAAGTCGTTGGAATTGTACGCATTAAGCTTTTCTTTCCATGTCTCAATGATTTTGAGATTGTGTGGATCAAGGTCAAGTCCTTTTTCTTTGTAAAGGGCATCCAGTTTGGTTTGTAGTTCCTGATCTTCGGTAAGGGCAATAGTTTTTTTGATGCTGTACAGGTTTTGCGCAATCTCTTGTTGTCTTTCTACCCATTGGCCATAATTCCTGATACTGTCTGTGATTTCTGATAAGTATCGAATACGTTTTGGTGGAATGATTAAATTTTTCTCAGACAATTCACTTGATGAAGGAAAAGAGGATTTTAGGTTCCATTCGGGATTTTCACCCAGCCTATTCAGAATTGCCCGATACAGCGTATTCATCCCCGGATCGTTGAACTGCGACGCAATAGTGCCATATACTGGCAAATCAGAGTCAGGTGAATCCCACAATTGATGGTTGCGCTGGTATTGCTTTTTGACATCACGGAGTGCATCCAATGCACCTCTTTTGTCAAATTTATTTAAGGCTATAATGTCAGCGAAATCGAGCATATCAATTTTTTCCAGCTGTGTAGCTGCGCCATATTCAGGCGTCATGACATAAAGTGATAAGTCTGAATGCTCTACGATTTCTGTATCCGATTGACCAATTCCAGATGTCTCCAGAATGATGAGGCCGAAGTTGGCAGCTTTTACTATGTCAACAGCCTGTTGCACATATTTTGAAAGTGCCAGGTTAGATTGCCTGGTAGCAAGCGAGCGCATATATACCCGGGGATTGTTGATAGAGTTCATGCGTATCCTGTCTCCAAGTAAGGCTCCCCCTGTTTTTCTTTTGGAAGGATCTACAGAAATAATGGCTATGGTTTTGTCCTCAAAATCAGCCAAAAACCGACGTACCAGTTCATCTACCAGAGAAGACTTGCCCGATCCTCCGGTTCCTGTTATGCCCAGTACAGGTGGGAGTGATTTTTTTTGGTCATTGTATATTTTGGATAAAACAGGGGTTGACTTTTCCGGAAAGTTTTCTGCTGCAGAAATAAGTCGGGCGATAGATTTGGTATTCTTTTTAATAAGACCGTCAGTTTCCTCATTCAATTTATCGCCTATGGGAAAATCACTGGCAGCTACCATGTCGTTGATCATTCCCTGTAAGCCCATTGCCCGTCCGTCATCCGGAGAATATATCCGGGCTATTCCGTAATCATGTAATTCTTTTATTTCACTGGGTAAGATTGTACCTCCTCCTCCACCAAATATTTTGATATCTCCACTGTTGTTTTCCAAAAGCATGTCATACATGTATTTGAAATATTCAACATGGCCACCCTGATAAGATGTGATGGCAATGGCTTGCGCATCTTCCTGAATCGCACAATTGACTATTTCACTGACAGACCTGTTATGCCCCAGGTGTATCACCTCTACACCTGTGGACTGAATGATTCTCCTCATGATGTTGATGGCAACATCATGGCCGTCAAATAAGGATGCGGCTGTTACTATGCGGATATGATTTTTGGGAATATAGGGGGGTATTATGGTTTGACTCATTTCATTTGGCAATCAAGGTCACAAAAATACCTAATGTTTGGAATTTTCGGTTCCAACGGCAGTTTGTGTTTCATTTTCAGAACCTTCAGATTCTGAAAATTCAACCAATTCTTTCAGCCTCCTCAGTGATTCCTGATTGGATGGCTGATGGATGTTGTTGATAATATTGGTCTTTTCTTTTTTCGTCAAATGCCAGCTCAATGACGCCCGTTCCAATTCTTTTTGCCAGATTTCCTGAGCTTTATTTATAAATGCTTTTTTCTCAAAAATACTGAGCGTATTGTATTCCAGGCCTATTAAATCTATTTCTCCACCGAACCATTCATTGGCAAAAGTCAGTTTATAATCGTTACTGATGTCCTGTGAATTGCCCAAATTGTTATAAACGCTGCTGATAGGTACGGAAATTCGTTCAAGAATAGAAAGGTTGCTCCTTTCCTGAATAGGTGCGTCTTTTCGGGTATCTCTTACGGAAAGGATGATGACACCACTGGTGTTGTCTGCAATCCAGTCTTTAAAATTGTACAGGAATTTTAAAGCATCAGAAATCCCGAAATTATCCGAAACCCCTGCATCCATGATTTCTATTACCGGTTTGCTTGGCAAGGTCAGGTTTGGAGTGACATAAGGAAATGATGCATTCATTCTCAAAGCCGTCAGTATTTTTAAATTCTCTGCCTTTTGGTCTTTGAAAAACTGGAGAAAATCAACGCTGCTATTCTTGTATATAATGTGTCCTTCTCTGTCTTTGGCGAAAATATTCATGTAAGTGACCGGCTGTGGAGACATGTAGAGCTTGCGTCCATCCAATGAAACAGTTGGCCCTAAAATCATCATGGGTATGCGGGACTGAAATTCGGCCTGTTTGTAATCAATCAGTTTCTTGTCCAGTACAAAATCGGTATTGGAATTCAGTTGATTTTCAAATTCATATCCCCGGTCTTTTAGGTATTTTTTCCCTTCATAAGTATAAAATTGATTTCGAAGGATCAGGTCATTGACCACCAGGCTAAAGATGATCGGATTAAGGTTGTCTTTTGAAATATTATTTAAGGCAGCATGTTTGTCGAATTGAGGAGTACTCAACTTTAATTCTCTAAAATAGGCTGCACCGAAAGCCCCACCGGAGGCACCAGTGATCAGTATGGTATGATCCATCAACTTACCGTGGAGTAAACTGTCTGCATGGAGGAGGGAATTAAAAGTCCAAAGTGCTGCCCTTTGTCCACCACCGCTTACACACAGGAAGATCATTTTTTGCTTTTTGCCTTCGGGCCATTTTGCCTTCCAGTTTTCCAGAATTTGCAGCGTATGGATTTTGTCTTTTTCGATATTCTCATAAGAATTTTTTTGCTTCAGGGTTTCTATCGAGTAGTCTGCTTTTTGCACGTCATAATCCAATCCCGGAGTTTCATAAACAGCATTGATAACACCTGACTTCATTAGCATATTGATCAAAAAGAAAATCACCAGCGAGACGGCAATTGACCACTTGTGAAACCAATAGGAAACCGCTCCTGTGAGCATTGTAAAAATAGTAAGCATAAGCAGTACACTGGCGGCTGCCGGAATCTGAAAATAAGGAATATCTATGAAGAACCTAAGTAGAAAAATAAAAGCAATCAGCGTTGTTTCTATTACTACAGAATTAAAATGGTTTTGGTTAAAAACTTTTAATATGGCATCCTTGTCATAGAAATAAAAAAGGTCGCTCGTAGGGTTTACCTTCAGTTTGAGGTCAAGGTAAGACTCTACCTGATGGGTTTTAGTTTTACTCTCTTTGAGTTGATTGAGTGCTTTTTGACGGTGTAGCTTGTTTTTCTTTAAGGTACGATCCACTTCTCCGGCCAGATATTTAAAGATGTCTTTGTTGGTCCAGCTGAAGTAGAGGTAGAGCAAAATAAAAATGCTGGTGATCCCAAGCATTAGTCCCACAATCATGGAAATGATATTCCAGGTGCTCGAGTATTCATTGTCTATTTGAAACCTGATAATCGCAACTACATATACTATAAGAGTAATTAGGGGAATCAAGCTGTTGTTGATGGAAAATTTGCTGAATGGCTTTTCTAAAATGCCAATAAATGAATAATCGGAACCATATAATATGTAACACGAAATGTGAAAGGCAACAATAAAACCACCGAAAGTGATGCCTACCATATAGAAGCTCAAAAAACCCACATGATCCAAATACTCAGGATCCAGAAATAAATATGGTATGCCGTAAACCCTCCCGAAATTTTGAGTTGTAACCAATACAATCATGATCCAACTACCCAGAATCAGCTGATTGCTTTTGAGATGTCTGACAAAAAGCTGGACAGGAAATGAATAATATAGTTGTTTGAGTGCTTTCAATTTTGTCCTTTTTTAATCGGTTTCAATTTAGACAAGAAAGGTGAAATAACCCGAGTCTCACAAGTTTGTTATTTGGTTTATTGGAAAAGAGAAAGAGCAATATCGTGTTTGTGATGGATTTTGAGTCATGAAAATATCAAAATACAAAACTAACCTCCTGGGGCAAACGCATTTAAAAATTCTTACTATCCCCAGACTCCTGTCTCGGCAGGCGAGTGTTCTGGGGTCTGTTAGAGTTGCCTATAACTCTAACAGATACCGTAACTGGTACGGTAAGGAGGTTTTGTTTTTAAATGCGCTTGCCCTGACCAATCCCCCATCAAGGCAGATTATTGAATTTAACCCACTTACTTGCGGAGTTTAATTGTAATTATACAATGTTATTTATTGTAATAATATATTATGTGTTTTTTGATATACCAACTTTAATTATAATTATTCAAACAAAATAGCTGCTATTTTTATTTTATTGAATGTTATATTATGGATAATAATATTTATTCTATAAATTTTCTACTACCAGCTATTCATAACTAGTTTATTACCAACCTAAACTTTGGTTTATGAGTATTTTCAGTAATATTCTTGGAACAGGTGCTTCTGAAATCCTGAATGGTGTGAACAGCATCATTGGAAAATTTAAGATAAGCCCTGTCGAAAAGGAATCCTTTAAGCTCCAACTCGAAAGCCTGCTCCAAAAGCGTGATCAGGAAATCGAAGAAACCTACCGACAGGAAATTCTTGCCAAATCCGAAGTTATCAAAGCGGAACTCGCCCAGGGTGACAACTTTACCAAAAGGGCCCGACCCAGTGTGGTCTATCTGGGTTTGATTTTTATATTCCTTGTACATGTACTCCTACCCATAGTAAGCCACTTATCCGGTAAGGCCGTGCCTGACATAAGCCTGCCCGAAGAGTTTTGGTGGGCATGGGGCAGTGTGGTAAGTGTATATGGCATAGGCCGCTCTTTTGAAAAGACGGGGGTTAGGAACCGACTGACCGGGATCATTACAGGCAGTGGTGCTGATAAAGTGGAGGAAGCGAAAGGATGATTAGTATCAGCGACCATAGGATCGAAGGAGCGAAATGGCAGGAAAGCCCTAATACAAGCGACCTTTTCAATGCAGGCCTTCCCGACACCATAGTAGTGCATTTTACCGGGGGCAGGAGCGCCCAAAGCTCTGCCGACTGGCTTTGTAATCCTGAAGCCAAGGCTTCTGCCCATATCATTATAGCCAAAGACGGCAGCATTATTCAATTGGCCGGGTTTGATACCATTGCATGGCATGCAGGCATTAGCAAATGGCAAGATCGAACAGGGCTTAACAAATACAGCATAGGCATAGAGATAGACAATGCCGGACGACTGGAGGAGCGGGTGGACGGCTACTACACCTGGTTTAAAACGAAAGTAGCCGATAAGGACGTAGTGAAAGGAATACACCGCAATGAAAGCACCCCCTCCTACTGGCAAGCTTTCACGGACAAGCAAGTAGAAACGACCGAAGCTATCTGCCTTGCCTTGATGCAGGCTTACCCGATCACAACCATACTGGGGCATGAAGAGATCAGCCCGGGGAGAAAGATAGACCCGGGACCGGCCTTTCCCCTGGACAACATGAGAAGCCGCCTCCTGGGAAGAAAAGATGAGGGAGAAGGAAAGGCCCTGATCACTGAAGAATCTGGGGAAAACAGGCGCATGGGCATAGTGACCGCCAACAAACTAAACGTACGCACCATGCCCTCTGCCACCAGCAGCAAAGTAACTGAGCCCCTAACCAAAGGCAGTTTGGTGAAGATACTGGAAGAGCAGGAAGGTTGGTACAAAGTAAAAATAGAAGAAGAGGGATGGGTGAGTAG
Organism: Reichenbachiella sp. MALMAid0571; assembly: GCF_040151475.1. Lineage (NCBI taxonomy): Bacteria > Pseudomonadati > Bacteroidota > Cytophagia > Cytophagales > Reichenbachiellaceae > Reichenbachiella > Reichenbachiella sp. MALMAid0571. The sequence continues at coordinate 137,933 of NZ_JBDKWG010000146.1, forward strand.
GGAGTATGTAAAAGTATAAATGGTATGATGAATTTTTTTGGTAAAAAAACTGAGCCTGGAAAATGGATGAGAAGATACACCATATACTTGGTTCTGGTCACTATTGCGTATTTAATAGTACATTTTTCAAGTAATATCCCAAAAAGACAACTGGTTAATTTCAATCAAGCAGAGGTTGATTTCATTGTAGCTGTAAAAGTGGATACAACAAACAAGAATGCACAGAAAGAGATAATTCAAAGTTATCTTTTCCATACTGGTTATCCAAAGAGTTTAGATTTTGAGGAGCTTTGGTTGATAATTGAAGAATTAGACTCAACGGAACTAAGACAATTTTTAACAAAATATGAAATAGAAGAATCTTCGCCATTCTGGTTGACGGGTAATATGGTATTTTTCGAGATCATATTTTGGTCATGGTTTGGAGTATTAGCCAGTTTACTTTTTCACGGTACAGAAGCCATACGAAAGGGAGAGTTTGACATTAAGGAAGAATCAGTCCATTGGGCCAAATTGTTGTATTCCCCCCTAGTGACCATTGTGCTGATATTAAGTCTTGATGCTCTATCCAACAATGATCACATCAGTATTGATGGATTTGATTACTGGCTGATAGTTTTATCATTTGTATTGGGCTATTACTCAAGAAGGGCAATCGATCTCTTGGATAGGGTTAAGGATATCGTTTTTAGGTCTAGCAGTCCCAAAGACACAACCAACGTTTCAAATCACCAACTCGACAATTTCCAATCGCTTTCCATTGAAGAAAAAAAAAGAATTCTCAGGTTGTGCAAAACTAATTTACAGAAAGAATGGATAGGTAAATATGATGGATTGCATAGTGTTAAAGTAGCTGAAAAGAATCCTTCCGATTGGCGATTGATTTTTATTGTGGATGAGAAAAAAGAGTTGGTAGACGTACAAAATTTAGTACCAGACTTTATTCCATTTACTGTGGACAACAATAAATACAAACTACCAACGGCTGTCAAAGGCTCAGGTAAGGCAAGCAATGATGTATATAATCCAAATCAACCCAAAACTATTTGCAGTCAAAATCCCAAGAAACCGGGATGTAGTATTAGCAGACTCAAAACTGATTTAAATGATACCGGAAGTATTGGTTTGAAAGTATGGAGGGAGGTAAATGGGCAAAAGAAATATTTCTTGTTGAGTTGTTACCATGTGCTTTGCTCTATTGAGTTTAAACAAGGAATTTATGATTTTGATAAATCCAAGGAAACAAACTTCGATATTATTTCACCAAGTAAAAAAGATGGTGGAAGCCAAGTTTTAGCAAAAGTATCTGAAGGAAGATATACTGATTTTTTGGATGCTGCGATCGCAGAACTTATTAATCCATCTGACTTAGAAGAAAACATTTCCGGTGTAACATCTGCGCCAATTGGCAAAATAAGCGTAACCACTGAACATGAAGAAATGTACATCATTATGAGTGGTCGAACCTCAGGCAAACAATATGGCGAAATCATAGAATACTCAACGTTTGTGACAATTGACGGCCATACTACATACGATGTGATCATGACATCAAAAATGTCTAAAGGAGGTGATTCAGGAGCCATTGTTGTCGATACACTTGGACGGCTTGTTGGAATGGTGAAGGCCGGGGATAATGAGCACACCTATTTAATCCCAATAGAAAGAATTCTCAACTACTTAAATATAAACCCATGCTACGTTTAATAGTATTACTCTTGTTTTCTTGCTGTACAATAGCAGTTCTCATCGCTCAGCCCAAAAAAATTACTAACAAACTCATTGACTATTCTGATCTTAAGAAAGCGGGAACAGGTTTTTTAATTGAATTCGAATATGACAAAAAAAATCCGGCTGAAGTTGCAGATAAGGCTAGCTTTAGTATTAATGGAATCTCTAGTGCTGATGTTGGTTTGATAGAAGTTAAAAATGATAAGGGAATCCCCTTAAAACCAGGTTCACATGCAACAGACAAACTACCTTATTCCATAACTAAGAATATCTTGGTTCTTGACAAAGGCACATCAAGTCATAAATTCACGATCACCTATTCTCCAACTGGTGGTACTGCCATTGACCATGACTTAGAAATAAAAGCAACTGAAAAAAGCACCGAGAAGCCTATAACTGGTGCTACTATAACTACTGAAATAAATAGCTATATAGCCAAAGCCAACGAATATATTCGTCAAAATGAAATTAAGGAAGATAGGAAAAGAAACATCTACATGAAAGGCAATCAAGTATATATTTTTTTAAGTGAGGATGGTAGCATACTCAAATCAGATTTGCCAACTACAGCAATCCAAGAATATGTATATCATTTCATTGTCATTTCATGCAAAAACTGTAAACATACCAGCAAGCTCAAACTTGAAGTGGAAGGAAGTTACAACCCTTCTTATTTGAACTTTGTGCTAAACGAGGACAAAGAACTCCAATCTGAAAAAGAAAATAATAAACATGACCCTCCAATTTATGAAGCCATCCATTATGGTAGCTACGGCCCATTTACAGATAGTTTTAAAGTTAAAGTATCCAAGATTGACGTTGAGGATCAGAAAAAGGATCAAGTAATTTTTGAAAGATCAGTAAAAATTGCCAAACTCTATCATGTGTCCATATCCACAGGTCTATTTAATACAACTCTCAAAAATCCTCAGAACATTGAAATAGCTGATCGAATTCAAAGCGGAGTAGCTATGGGTGATTCTACATTAATTGCTGATGATCCTAAAATGAGAGGTGTTATCACAATAATGGCTACATATTATCCAGGAGGGAGAAGCTTCTTATTCCCTCCAACAGGAAATATTTTTGACCCAAGTAGAATTGGAGTGTTGGTTGGTGCTCAATTGAACGACAACCTACAAGAAAACTTCTTTTTAGGCTTATCTTCTGATTTTGCCAGAGGTGGGTCTTTTGCCATCGGCATACACTGTGGCCGAAGAAATTTTATTACGGGAGGTGATTACAGCGATTTTAATTACGGAACCGACAAGTTCATTGGTGAACTAAAAGTGAAAAAAGAATGGGATATAGGCATATTCTTTGGAGCTGTCATTGATGCCAGGGTAGCACTTCAATTATTTAAGGGTATTGGAGGAGGTGACAATTAAAATAGTTGGTTATGAGCAATAGATTATTAAAATATGCTGTGTGTTTGCTTCCCCTTTTAATTAGTTGCAATCGTAGTACAAATGTTGTGGTTTACCCTTCCAAGGTCAGTACTTCAGTAGTTTCGTCTACATGGATGAGCGAATCAAGTTATAACTCCTCTGTAATAAGGGCTGAATCATCATTGAGCGGAACAGAACTTACAACAGAAATTAGGAGTATTTTATCTAGGCTTTCTTTCGAGATTCAATCGGATAAAGATGACACTATAATTACAAAACCTTATAAGATTGATGGCAGAGAAATGAGATTGAATATTCGTTACCAAGGTAATATTGTATTGGTCTCAGGAGACCAAGGTTCAAATTCTTATGGCGGTGGCGTTAATTGGAAACCGATTATTAGAGATACGCATCCGTGGGGCTCACCATGGTGGGAGCGCATGAATGTATTTGCGAAGGTCATTGGAGATCTTAGCTTAGGCTATAAATGAAGGGGTAGAAAATTTGTTGTTTGTAATATTATAATAGTGATAGGTCAAAATTGTTATACAATCCCCAGACTAGTCAATGCCGTCCTCTGGATCTCGACAATCTATTCAATGGCCTGCTGGCATCAGAAAATCACTACAAATCCCAGCGGGATAGCTTTTCATACACATATGAAAAGAAGGAATTGCATTCAAAAAACAACAGCTACCGACCCACAAGTCAAAGCTACCAACTAAACTATGACAGCTACCACGAAAAATTCGCAGCTACCATCCAAAGCATGATATCTACCAGACCATATACGACAGCTACCAACCTAAATGTAATATCTACCACTATAGACATGCCAGCTACCAGGAATATGCCATTTTTTAACCATCAAATACTATAAAGACGATGAAAACGAACACAATCGATGCGAGAATGCTGAATGCGCAGGTTGCAATCGACAATGCGCTGGGCAATGACACGATCAAAGCAGCCCTTGCCCTCTTCGGCTATGATGAAGCCAAACTCAATGAAGGGCAAGCCCTGTATGAAGATGCCTCTGGCAAACAAAACAAGCAAAAACAGGAATACGGTGAGCAGTACCAGGCCACCGACGCACTAGATGCTGCCATGTCTGCGGCAAATGCGGTGTATATGCGACATGTTAAAATTGCCCGAATTGCGCTAAGGGCACAAAGGGGTGTCGCTCAGGCTTTGGATCTGGACGGACGGAGAAAGCAAACCTATTCCGGCTGGATCAATCAGGCATCCGTCTTCTATACCAACGCCCTGGCAGATGCTGGCATAAAAACCGCACTGGCACAATTTGGTATCACCGACCAAGCCCTCACAGACGCTTTGGCAGCAATAAAAGACGTAGAAGCCAAACTTGCTGCACAGCTCAAAGAAAAAGGGGAAGCGCAGGATGCCACCAAAGTACGAGATGAGGCTTTTGAAGAGCTACAGGACTGGATGAGCGATTTTGTGGCTATCAGTAGGATCGCTTTGGAAAACGACCCGCAGTTGTTGGAAGTATTAGGAATTGTAGAACCCAGTTAAAACCAAAAACTTATGAATAGAGTTGCTTTTTCTCTAATTACCTCATTTTTAATATTGATGTCTTGTAATCGTCAGGTTAGTTCAGGAAGAACGAATGTATCTGTAATCACACACCAAACTGCCCCCGCTATTTGGTCAACAACTCCTCTTTCTACTTCGTCACGTATAAAAGTGGCAACTAATCAACCATCATCTGTATTACAGAACATTCTTGTTACGGGACTCCCTCGCATGGGCTTTCCTATAGTTCAAAACACGGGTTCATACCTTGAAACCAAATCATATCAAGCGGAAACACAATCCGTGAGAGTCAAAGCATGGATTGAAGAACAAAGCGTTATCCTGAGCTCTGAAGTGGAGACTTTCTCCCAGTCAAATTATGGCTTGCCAGAATCGACTGGTTTTATCCCATGTAGTAAAGGAAATAGTACATATGGTTCAGAGTGCTGGAGAACCATATTAGTTTTAGCCAATCATATAGAAGGCACACAATATTACCAGTAGTAATTAGAGTCTGTCTATAAAGTACGATCCATGCTTTACTAAGCTTTTAAAGATTGGTAAAGCTGTTAAAACAGTAAGCTTTAAGAATCCTGAAAGGCTTCTCAAAGCACATTATAGACAGACTCTAATTAATGGTAGAAACATCAGGCAATCAAAATCATTATGGCTAAAGAAAAAAAGAATACCTACTTGAATGTGTTACTTTCTGCTGGACTCCTTGGGTTTACTTAATCCTTCAAATGAAAGAATAGGCAGTTCATTCAAGCACTGTAAGAACAAACATTATTCTAACTAACACTAAACCAACAAAACCATGGAAACAATACCAGAATGGCTGGGGATATTCATCGTCCTGGCTCCAATTATCATCTTTGTGCTTACCATGCTGGCGATCAAAAACCGCCTGACCGATCAGAACGTAAATCTGACAGACTTACTGGCTGAAACGGAAGTAGAAATAAAAAACCAGGCGGATGCTCAGGCTGCCAGGGCAAACAATGAGGCTGCCCCTCCTGTCCCAGTGTCAACCAAACGAAGTGCCAGCAGGTTAATCCTCTTCCTTTCGGGAGTTACAAGCCTGGTTTTGGCTGTGTGTATCACTACCTTTTATTTCTACATGAATATCTACTGCATCAATTGCGCTGTGGGATTAGACCTGTCTGACTTCACCAATGTATTGCTGGCGTTGGGTATCGGCGTGGTACCTTATTCTGTGAATCAGGTGAAAAAGATCAGGTTATGAAAGCACTGGCAATGGGAATATTGCTGCTGCTTTCAGTTGCAATGCAAGCCCAGTACCTGGAGTCGTATCGAAATACGAGCTTGAAGAAAGAACCAAATAGTTCATCTGGCCAGGTGCTTGGATCAGATATAGCGAAAGGGGATTGGTTGCACCTGTTGGATAGTGGCAAGCAAGCCAACGGCTACTATAAAGTGAAAATCCATGGTACCAATACAAAGGGGTGGATTTACCGCTCTCTGGTCAAGCGTAAACAAGGCAAAATCCCCACTTTTTTAAAAGACTTTACCGGAGTAGAAGTCACCGTGATAGATGTTGGTGCGGGTCTGAGTTGCCTTATCAAACTGCCTGACAACAGGTATTTTGTATATGATGGCGGACGAGGCTACAATGCCTGGAGGTACATTACCGGAGTGGTAGATAGCAGCATACCCATCGAAAAACTTTTTTTGAGCCACACCGATGACGACCACTGGGGCAGTGTGGCAAAGCTCGCTGAAAGCTACCAAATCAAAGAAGCACTTTACACCTCCTACAGAACAGAACCTTTACCACAATATGCAGAAGCTGGTGTTGCGGCACTGAAGACGGAGGAAGGCATCAACAGAATTGACCTAAAGAGCCATCCACTAAAACCAGGACATGTACTTTTCTCTGAAGGAGAAACCAGGCTCACCTTTGTTTCCGGCTTTGGCAAGCTGCCGGAGTACTGGGACTTAGGGTCAGACCACTCAAAAGCCAACAATGGGGTGAGCATCGTGTTGCGGTTAGATTATTACGATATGTCCGTCCTGTTGACAGGCGATGCAGTTGGGCTTGACGATTGCAAAACCAACTGTGATTGCCCTGCAGAGTGCATTGCTACCGAGCGGTTCATGCTCGACTCAGCCAGAAACCTGCTCGATGTGGATGTACTGATAGCTGCCCATCATGGAGCATACAACGCCAACTGTTCGGATTTTATAGAAGCAACATCTCCGGAATATGTCGCTTTTTCAGCCGGGGGGATGTACCGTCATCCGAGAAAACTCACCGTAGATCGTTTTATTGAATTTGGAGTGGATGAACAGCATATATTCCGAACCGACAAAGGAAAAAAACAAAAGGACGGTAGCAAAGATTGTGCTGACGAATGGGATGGCTGGGATTCCACAGATACCGGATCAGACGACTCACTCGACGACCATATCAAAATCCAGATGTCTAACAGAGGGAGGTTGATTGTGGATTATTTGGAGTAAATTTTCTACTTAAATATCATAACTTGGTAGCATGGCTAAACTCGCATATACTCCAGCAGCATTATTCCTGCTTCGCTACTTAAATTACAATAAAACTCTCGGTAAATCTGGCTACCATAACGCATCAAACCTTGTTGAAGAATTTTTTCCAAACTACCTTAGTTCGGAATTAGAATATGATCTGTATCGCCTAGAAAAAAATGAACTAATTAACGTTGATAGACAAAATTCTGAGTTTTCAGCAATAATTACAGATGCAGGGAGAGAATATTTCGAAACTAATCGTCGAGATTTTGAAAGTTTTGATAATTTTTTTCTGGAAAAGGACTTCTTTCCCGAAGGCAATCCTTCTCCCATTCCACTAAAAAAACCTAATTCTAGATCGAATCTTAAAAAGAAGGATGATTCATCTGAAAAGAGAAACGATGAAATCATTCTAAAGCATGCACTATCACATCAACTAGAGGACATTGAGTTACATGAAGAGGGTTATAAATACCAAGGTTTAATAGGATATATAAATAATAAAGAGAGTGATGAGGTCAAAATGACGATTCTTAACGAAGTGTATTTAATAGATGAAGATGATTATTTATACTCTACGAACCTATCAAAAGAATCACTTCAGGGACATCAATGGACTCCCAAAAATGGAGAAGAGATTGGTTTGGTAAATTTGGAGCAAAAGGATGGTTGTATTAAGTTATTTAGATTCTTCAAGCAAAGCAATCAGGAAAAAGGATCAGATCACTTTTATTGTACTAAGCCTATTTCGAGTAATATAACTGCTAATGGCTATGTTGACGAAACTCAAAATTTTGAGGAAGTATTTCTATGGAAAGAATCAGGTGAAAATAGATGGCCTGTATATGTGTATTCAAAGACTCCTGATATTAAACTTTTTGAACCATTAAAGGAGCCGGATGACATTAATGGAAAATTCGATTATGAAGCCTTCCTGTGGTCGGATGCTCCTACTGAAACAGACGAATTGGGAAGGGAAAAATTAACAAATGAAGTGATAGGGCTGGTGAGGGAACTTTTCGCTAAGAAAGACTCTACAGGAGCATACACTATCTTGCTCAAGGGTGAATGGGGATCAGGTAAATCATCCATGCTAAATTTTCTGCGAAAGAAACTTGGGAAAGAGGAGTGGAAAATTATAGACTATAATGCATGGGAAAACCAGCAATTCAAAGATCCCTGGTGGATACTTATTAACGCCATAAGTGAAAAAGCTTCAAAGGAAAGTTTCAAAGGTGACTTTGCATCCCATACACGCTGGAAAATGGGTATGCAATATCGAAATAGCTTATGGGCATTAGCATTGATAGCTATCTTTATAGTTAGTGGAATTATTCTTTTCAATTCCAATCCTAACCAAACAACGGGACCCGGTGTAGGTTTTTATGCCAGCATTATTGGCTTAGTTGGTTCTCTTATCAGTGTAATCACAGGTTTAATCAATAATTTCTTCTTTAAAAGTGTGTCTAATGAAGATTTAAAAGAGCGCTTCACCGAGCATCCATTTAAAAAAATCAGGCAAAGGTTTAATGATATTTCCAAAGAAAATGACCTTGCCATATTCATTGATGACTTGGACAGGTGCGAATCAGAACCTACAGTTAAACTCCTGGAAGGTATTCAAACATTATTCAAAGACAATCGGGTGCTGTATATAATTGCTGCGGATGGGCATTGGCTTATAAAATGCTTCGACCAACACTACAAAGAGTTCAGCTCTATAGCTGCACCGGGTCATTCGATTGGTGAAAAATTTCTCGAAAAATCTTTCCAGCTAAAAGTGACAGTGCCTATTCCTGGCAAAAATGCTTTAGATAAATTCTATAATAAACTGATCGGATCGGATTCGAAAGCGGAAATTGAAAACGAAGAAAGTCCTGGCAATCAACAACCCGCAAACCCAGTTATTCAGGAAGACAATTCTGTCGATCAAAATCCACAGGAATCGACTGAAGATATAGATAAAAGTGAAAAAGATAAGGTTATAGAAAACTTGCCTCAATTCTTAAGGGAATTTAGAAATGTCGTTCCAAAAAATCCTCGCCAATTGAAACGCTTTATCAATCAGTACATCATTACCCGAGCTACATTAAAGGTAGAAGGAGTTCCCTTAGATGACAACCCTGAGTTGAATAGAAAAGTGGTTCGTTTTCTTATTTTCTCAATGGAATTTCCATCATTAGCTGACCAATTAAAAAAAGGAGAGATAACCAAAAATGAACTATTTGAAAAAGACAAAGATGACATCAAGAAACTTCTGGAAAATATCGATGAGGAATTGATCAAAGGGGATTTTTATTCCATTTAAATCCTAAGAAGCTTTGAATGAGACTTCTCCCTGCGAATGGCGGAATAAGTTGTTTTTAGTATCAACCAACCGAAGATTATTATAACATGACAAAGTAGGATTAGGTTGAAAAACCCAATTCCAAATCCAAGGAAGTTCCCCCTAAATATATATTTTTGAATTTCTTTAAGAAATTTACCCAGATGCTCTAATGCTCACTAAATTATCCATTCAAAACTATGCATTGATTCGGGAATTGGAGATCGCTCCATCCTCCGGGCTCAATATCATTACAGGAGAGACGGGTGCAGGAAAATCCATTGTGCTCGGTGCAGTCGGGTTACTGCTGGGCAATAGAGCCGACACCAAAGCCCTTTTGCTCAAAGAGAAAAAATGCATCATTGAGGGAGAATTCAATATTGGAAATTATGCGTTGGAAGAGGTGTTTGAAGAGGCTGATTTGGATTATGAAGAGCTGACTATTGTAAGGCGGGAGATTAACCTCAATGGCAAATCCAGGGCATTCATCAACGATGTGCCTACTACTCTTGATGTATTGAAGCAGGTAGGCTTGAAGCTCCTGGACATCCATTCTCAAAACGAAAGTATAGAAATAGTAAAGAAGGATGCGAGGTTAAAAATCATAGATGATTATGCCCAGACGTCCGCTTTGATTGCCGTGTATAAAAAGGCACACTCGGAGTTTAAAGTATCTGAGAAGCGATTGAACGATTTGCTGACCCAACAGGCCAATCTGAGCAAGGAGGAAGACTATAATAACTTTCTTTTAGATGAATTAGTCAAAGCTTCTTTTCAGGCTGATGAACAGGAAACACTCGAAAGTGAACTGAAAGTCCTTGACAATTCGGAAGATATTAAACTAAAACTTTCGCAGGTAGTAGGGGAATTTAAAGAAAACGAATATTCCATTTCTGACAAACTAGCAGAAATGAATCAGCTGCTCCGCAGTACGGCTTCATTTTCCGACAAACTGGAAAATCTCAACGAGAGGTTTGCGTCTTCTCTTACCGAGCTGAAAGATATTGTAGATGAACTGAGTGACGTGCTGGAGTCTGTGGAGCATAACCCACAGCGTATTGAGGAAATCAACTTGCGGTTGGGGTTGTTGTACCAGTTGCAACAAAAGCATCAGGTTTTGGACATAGAGGGGTTGTTGAAAATCCAAAATGATTTGGAGTCAAAAGTAATGGCTACTCAAAATCTGGAAGAAGAGTTGGCGCAAGAGCAACAAGCATTTGAAAAGAGACAAAAAGCCATGCTTGAAGCGGCTGAAAAGCTTTCAGGCAAGAGGACGGCAGTGTTGGATAAATTTTCTGATGACATCAATCAATTGCTCAGCTATGTGGGCATTCCCGATGGCAGGCTGGAAATGACTCATAAAGAAACCGATCCTACCAATACAGGAACTGACGAGGTGGAGATGTTGTTTTCTGCCAATAAGGGGATCGCACCACAACCTGTAGGTCAGGTAGCATCAGGAGGTGAATTTTCGAGGTTGATGCTTTGCATTAAGTATTTGCTGGCGACTAAAACGTCTATGCCAACCATTATTTTCGATGAAATAGATACAGGAGTTTCCGGAGAAATAGCCAAAAAGATGGCTGTGATGATGAAGAGAATGTCTGAAAAACATCAGGTGATTGCGATCAGTCATTTGCCTCAGATTGCCGCTAAAGGTGATGCTCATTATTTTGTTTATAAAAATCAAAATACGGATACCACAGAAAGTTTTATGCGAAAGCTGGATGCTAATGATCATGTACTGGAAGTAGCCAAAATGATCGGTGGGGACAATCCTTCTGAAGCTGCATTGAAAAATGCGAAGGAACTGATTGAGGGGTAGCCTCGTTTGCGGATTTATTCCGCAATCCCTCTGTTTTCAATGCTTTTACCCTTAAATCCTGCCTGAAGTGTCTGGCTTTCAGCTGTACTTTCATTAATTTACTCCCCAGAGTAAACGAAACATATCTGTATGAAAAAGCTTTTAATTTCATCAATCCTGATAGTCCTGTCATTTTTTGTAGTAGCACAAGAGCAAAAACTCAATATAATTGTGTTCGGAGCACACCCCGACGATTGCGATATTGATGCTGGTGGTACTTCTATTTTGTTTTCTAAATTGGGACACAATGTAAAATTCGTTTCACTAACCAATGGAGATGCCGGGCACCAGGAAATGGGTGGAGGCGAATTGGCAAGAATAAGAATGGCTGAAGCGCAGGAAGCCGGAAAACGCTTTGGCGTGACTTACACCGTGCTGGACAATCACGATGGAGAGCTGATGCCAACTTTGGAAAACCGGCTTAAAGTGATTCGTGAAATCAGAAAATGGAATGCCGATGTTGTGATTGCACCCCGGCCAAATGATTACCATCCTGACCATAGATATACGGGAATTCTGGTACAGGATGCAGCTTATATGGTGATAGTACCAAATGTTGCTCCGGATGTACCTCCGTTAAAGAAGAACCCTGTATTTATTTATTCTGAAGATGGATTTCAAAAGCCAAATCCATTTGATCCGGACATAGCGGTGATCATTGATGAGGTATATGATCAAAAGATCTATGCCATGGCAGCACATAAATCACAGTTTTTCGAGTGGCTGCCCTGGACAAGCGGAGCTCTGGACAAAGTACCTGAAGGAGAAAAGGCAAGACTGGAGTATTTGGCAAACTGGCGACTCAATACACCCAATGAAAAAACCAGAGCATGTTTGAAAAAATGGTATGGTGATAAAGCGGCAAGTGCCACTAGAGTTGAAGGATTTGAAATCTGTGAGTATGGGAAACAACCTGCTGATGAAGAAATAAAAAGGCTTTTTCCAATGTTGAAATAAATAATAATCTGAACCCGGTTAATACCAGAGCTGTGATCAAAAGGAACTACGCTGCTACAGCAGGCGAAATTTCTACTACAATTAAAATTTTTGAATTCATTTGTGGTTGTAATGATTTGCCATGCTGTCACTTTTCCAATCCTCATCAACTGAAGTAAGTGATGATCTCGTTTAGACTTTATATAAAAGCAACGATCGAAGGGCTTCTTACGGACATCAATTCCATAAGTTACTTTGATTACTTACTGCTGTTTGCAGGATATTATACTTTGCTAATATCTTAGATTGATTACATTTGTTAAACCGACAACTTAAGATTTAAAGCTGTCAAGATTTAAATTCAATCAGTTAATAAAAAATCGATCAAGATGAAATTTGGGACTAAAGCAATACATGCTGGTATCAAGCCAGACCCTGCAACGGGAGCTATTATGACACCAATTTACCAAACGTCAACTTATGCCCAAACATCCCCTGGAAAACACAAGGGATACGAATATTCCAGAACTCATAATCCTACAAGAACTGCCTTGCAGGAGAATATTGCAGCACTGGAAAACGGAAAGCATGGATTGTGTTTCGCTTCAGGTATGGCAGCTACTGATGCCGTAATGAAATTATTGAAACCGGGTGATGAAGTGCTTTGCTGCAATGACTTGTATGGCGGAACGTATCGCATTTTCACGGAAATATATCAGGAACTTGGCATCAGGTTTAATTTTGTTGACATGCGAGACCTTACGAGGATTTCAAAGCACTTCAATAAAAACGTAAAATTGGTGTGGGTAGAAAGCCCTACCAACCCAATGCTGAACATCATAGATATCAAAGGACTGGCAGGAGTGGCGAAAGACTGGAACGCCCTATTCGTAGTGGATAATACATTTGCCACCCCATACCTTCAAAACCCACTGAATCTTGGTGCAGATGTAGTAATGCACTCTGTAACAAAATACCTTTCCGGTCACTCCGATGTGGTAATGGGTGCCTTGGTATTGAACAAAGACAGCTTGCAAGAAAAATTGGCCTTTATCCAAAATTCTACAGGAGCTATTCCCGGTCCGATGGATTGCTTTTTGGTATTGAGAGGTCTCAAAACACTGCACGTAAGGATGCAGCGTCATTGCGAAAATGGCAGGAGAATCGCTTTCTTTTTAAAATCACATCCGAAGGTGGAAAACGTTTACTGGCCCGGGTTTGATGAGCATCCAAACCACGACATTGCTAAAAAACAAATGAAAGATTTTGGAGGTATGGTTTCATTTGAGTTGGTAGAAGACAGCATAGATGAAGCGATCCGTTTATTGGAAAAATTTAAATTGTTTGCTTTGGCCGAATCTCTTGGTGGAGTTGAATCTCTTTCAGGCCATCCTGCAAGTATGACACATGCCAGTGTCCCCAGAGAAGAACGGCTCAAATCAGGCCTGAAAGATTCATTGATCCGGCTCAGTGTCGGAATCGAAGATGTAGAAGATTTGATAGAAGATCTGGAGCGATCGTTGGCTTAAGTAAATCAGTACTTATGCTTTTTCAAACTAGTGACATGTTTGAAGGATCAGTTTGTGAAGATGGAGTAGCATCGGTAGGATAAAACTCATCAAGCTCTTCAAAAAACAGTTCTTTCTTGATTCTGTTTCTTAAAGCCTCACTGATTGGTCTGTAGTTATTGGATTCAAATTTCCTTATTGATTTTAAGTATGCATCAATATGAGGTTTGGCTTCCTTAAAATTTGGTAAGCCAAGCTCTCTGTAAATTTTTTCAACTTCTGCTTCCGGATGTTCAAGAAGGTCATGGTAGCTTAGTTCTACCAGATTTTCTTCAGGAATTAAATGGCGCTCTTTAAGGTATTTCCCTATTACCTTTTTGTAATAGTCAAAAACCATCTCATCCACTTCTTTTTGTGTAATGTTCTGTAAATATTGAGTACTCACCATGGATTTATACAGATGTCTGGTGGAAAGAAACACATCAATAGGATCCCTATGAATAAAAATAAATTTGGCATTGGGAAAAAGCTCCAACAATTCCTTAACCCTGCTCGTATTGTATGGGTTTTTTAATACCAGCTTTCTCTCATTGTTGTAAAATGAAATAGTCTGGAGACATTTCATATAATCTTTTTGCCACGCTTTTTTTTCTTTTTCACTAATTCCCTGAAACAAATTGTATTTTTTGAAATAAGAATTGTTTTTAGGAAAATGCCAGGAATGCATCCCGGTTCTGGTTGACATGGTGCAAAAGGGTTGTTCTTCTTCGGCCGGTTTATTTAAGTCTATATAAGTATTGTCTTGTGGGCGGGTAGGTGGAACAAGGGGGCTTAATATCCACTTTAGAGAGGTTCTACTCAACAAGGCAACATTAAAAAGAAAAGCCTGATAGTTACTCAAAGTACCAAATTGTGGATCTTCGTGCAAGATATAGTGCAAATGAGTAGTACCACTTCTCCAATGCCCCAAAACAAAAACGGGAGGGTTGTCTTTTAAATTGACTTGCCTGATTTTCTTCTTGTATAAAAACCCCTGAATCCATTGAAGGGGATAAATTATAACACTGATGATTGATATTAAAACAAATTTATGCCAGTACTTCTTATCGAATTGGTTTCTCTTCAGGAGAGAAAACCAAACCCTTGGCCTGGCGAAAAATAGTTGGTGTCCCTGAATTCTGCTGCTTTTTTTACCCATATAATGTATGCAAATTAAACGAACATCGGGCTAACGGGTTCCATAATCCTGACATTTATAAAATATTAAGCAAGCGTAATTAGAAAGGCTTAAATAAATCCAATAATATATAACTATTTTCCTATTTATTGCGTTGTAGTTAAAATCATACAAACCAATACAATGTCACAAGGAAGCGATTGGTACTATAGTCAGCATGAACCGGAAAGGGAAAGAAACAATAAATTTATTGGTTTCTTAATCCTTGTAGGGTTCATCCTCATTTGTATTTTTTCCCTCACATTTATTGCAGAGCATTTTGCTAAAACCTGAAACTGTACAAGAATAATTTTTTTCTGGCTAATTTAGGGCATGACTGATATTGCCATAGTTGGAGGAGGGCTTGCCGGATTGATCAATGCTATATTGTTGGCTAGAAAAGGGGTTTCTGTTGTTTTGTTTGAGAAAAAAAACTACCCCTTTCACAGAGTCTGTGGAGAGTACATCTCCAATGAGGTAGTTCCGTTCCTTAAGCAAAATGGCCTTTATCCTGATCACCTTGCAGTTGCTCAAATAAATAAATTTTTGCTGACCTCTACGAATGGAAGGCACTCCGATTTAGATCTGGATTTAGGTGGTTTTGGAATCAGCAGGTACGAGTTGGATCATTTTTTATTCCAAAAGGCGATAGATTCCGGAGTGGATTGCAGGACGGGTATCTCCGTAGAAAATGTGGAATTTTCTGAAAATCATTTTAATATTCAACTAAAATCGGAAACAGTTCAAAGCAAATTGGTAATTGGAGCCTTTGGAAAAAGATCTAAGCTGGACAAAAAACTCAATCGATCCTTTATACAAAGAAAGTCTCCTTACCTCGCAGTAAAGTATCATATCAAAACAGACTTTCCTGACGACACGATTGCTCTCCACAACTTTAAAGGAGGGTATTGTGGTATGAGTAAGGTTGAAAATGATACTTATAATTTATGCTATTTGAGTGCCAGTAGTGTTCTAAAAGAAAGTGGTAACATTCCTGAAATGGAAGAGCAAATTTTACATAAAAATCCATTTTTAAAGTCCATTTTCAAAAATTCGAAATTCGTTTTTGATGTCCCATTGGTTATAAACGAAATATCATTTGAAAATAAACTTCCTGTGGAAAACCATATCCTGATGAGTGGAGATTCTGCGGGAATGATCGTGCCACTCTGTGGAAATGGTATGGCTATGGCGATACACTCTGCTAAAATTTTATCTGAAACGATTATTAATCATTGGAGCAATGGAGAATTTGACAGAGAAAAACTGGAAAGTGAATATGTCAAAATGTGGAATAAACTTTTCTATTTCAGGCTTTGGTCGGGCAGAAAAATACAAGCACTGTTTGGTTCTACCACTGCATCAAATCTTGCTGTAAACCTTGCCCGAATAAAACCTGTCGCCAATTCTTTGCTTGGATTGACCCACGGCAAGGAGTTTTGATAAACTCTCATTACTTTTGCCCAAATTTTATTAGCAACGCATGTTTGACAAAGTAGAAAAATTCAAATCGGAGCTTAAAGCCCTTGAAGTAAAAACCAAAGATGAGCTGGAACAATTCAGGATAAAATTTATCAGTAAAAAAAGTGTGGTTTCGGAGTTGTTCAACGACTTTAAAAACGTGCCTAATGAGCAAAAAAAGCAATTTGGTGTTGCACTTAACGAATTGAAAAACTTAGCTCAGGAAAAACTCAAAGAGATGTCTTCATCTTTGGAAAGGGACGGTTCTACCAGTGAAAACACCGGAACGTTGGATTTGACTTTACCAGGTGTAGCTAATGATTTGGGCAGCATACATCCATTAACCCTTACAAAAAACAAAATTATTGAAATCTTTGAAAGGATGGGTTTCAACGTAGTTGATGGCCCTGAAATCGAAGATGATTTTTACAATTTCACAGCACTTAATTTTCCGGAAAATCATCCGGCAAGAGAAATGCAGGATACTTTTTTCATAGAAAAAAATCCTGATAAAGTGCTCAGAACCCATACTTCAAATGTTCAAATCAGGTTGATGGAAAACCAGAAGCCCCCTTTCAGGTCTATCATGCCGGGAAGGGTATATAGAAATGAGGCCATATCAGCACGTGCTCATTGTTTCTTTCATCAGGTCGAGGGGCTTTATGTTGATAAAAATGTAGGCTTCAAGGATTTGAAACAAACCGTTTACCACTTTGCTAAAGAGATGTTTGGCAAGGATACTAAAATACGTTTTCGTCCTTCGTATTTCCCATTTACAGAACCGAGTGCAGAAATTGACATCAGTTGTTTTATTTGCCAGGGTAAAGGTTGCAATGTATGTAAATACACCAATTGGGTGGAAATAGCAGGATCCGGAATGGTCGATCCGAATGTCCTGGCCAATTGCGGTATTGATCCGGAAGAATATACCGGCTTTGCTTTTGGCATGGGAATAGAAAGGATTGCAATGCTCAAATATCAAATCGATGATTTGAGATTATTCTCAGAAAATGATGTCAGATTTTTGAGGCAGTTTCAAGGCAGTTTCTAATTGTCAGTCTTCATCAATGATGTCAATATCCTTAATAAAGACTCGTTTTGAAATGGCTTTTCCTGTTTTGGTGACGGCAAGGCCACCCAGAGCAGTTTCTTTGTAGCGTTCTTCCATGCTTTGTCCAACCTCGCCCATCGCATCGGCACATTCATCTACAGGAATCACGCTATCTACATCCGATATGGCAATTTGTGCTGATGAATTGGCAATGGCAGCCGCACTGGCGTTGCGTACCACACAGGGCACTTCTACCAAACCCGCTACCGGATCACATACCAAACCAAGCATACATTGGATGGTGATCGCAACCGCATTGAATACCTGATCTATCGAACCGCCTAAACAGTAAACAATAGCTCCGGCAGCCATTGCTGCTGCACTTCCTGTCTCTGCCTGACACCCTCCAACAGCTCCTGAAATAGATGCTTTTTGTTCCAGGATTAAAGCAATACCTGCACTTACCAGTAAAGCTTCGTGGATTTTTTCATCTTTTATATGGTGGATGTCTTGCAGGGTAACAAGCACTCCGGGGATAATGCCTGAAGCACCCGCAGTAGGAGCGGCAACAACTCTACCCATACAGGAATTCACTTCCTTGGCAGCTAGTGCCCGGGATATTAACTTTTGAAATTCCGGAGACAATACAACGATCGAATTGTTGAACACCTTTTTTGCACCGTTGTTGATCATGCCCGAACTGGAAGTCATGTCTTCAGTCAATCCGGTATGCACTGCCTCCTTCATCACCTGATATGCCTGAGAAAGGCCAGACCAAATTTCTGTTTCTGAGCTTCCTTTTTGTTCTGTTTCATAAGACAAAACAGGTTGGAAAAGATTGGTGTTGTTCTTTTCACAATAGGCTTTCCAACCACTGAAACTATCAAATAAGAATGCCATTTTTCGGGTTGCCCAATAGGGCTTTATTGAAAAACAAAGCTAACGATAATCCTATCCTCTTTCAAAGAGAGAATTTAAAATTCGGCATTCCCTGGTGTACGAGGGAAAGGTATGACATCACGGATGTTTGTCATTCCTGTAACAAAGAGGATCATCCTTTCAAACCCAAGGCCATAGCCACTGTGTGGTGCGGTACCAAACTTTCTGGTATCCAGATACCACCAAAGTTCATCTTTTGGTACGTTCATTTCGTCCATTCTGGCTACCAGCTTTTCATAGCGCTCTTCCCGTTGTGATCCTCCTACAATTTCTCCAATACCGGGAAATAGAATGTCCATAGCAGCAACTGTTTTGCCATCATCATTCATTCGCATATAGAATGATTTGATATCCTTTGGATAGTCGGAAAGGATTACTGGTTTTTTAAAATGCTTTTCAACCAAAAATCTTTCATGCTCAGATTGCAAATCTGCTCCCCAACCATCTATCAGGTACTGAAATTTTTTCTTTTTGTTTGGCTTGGAATTCCTTAAAATATCAATGGCTTCTGTGTAGGTAATCCTTACGAAATCATTGTCCACCACAAATTTGAGTCTGTCAAGAAGGCACAATTCATTTCTGTCTTCTGCTTTTTTATTCTTATCCTCATCGATTTCTCGTTGATTGAGGAATGCCAAATCGTCTGCACAATTTTCCAAGGCATAGGACACAAGGTATTTAAGCATTTCCTCAGCAAGGTCCATGTTGTCTTCCAGGTCAGCAAAAGCTACTTCGGGTTCGATCATCCAAAACTCTGCCAGGTGTCTGGTGGTATTAGAGTTTTCAGCACGGAAAGTAGGGCCGAAGGTATAAATTTCTGATAACGCCATTGCCGCCAATTCACCTTCCAGCTGTCCTGAAACGGTAAGATTGGTTTCTTTATCGAAAAAGTCTTTTTTGAAGTCTATTTCTCCTGCTTCATTTTTTGGGATATTCTCTAGGTCTAAAGAAGTTACTCTAAATGTTTCACCTGCACCTTCTGCATCAGATCCTGTGATGATTGGAGTATGGATATTTAAAAATCCTTTGTCATTGAAGAACTTATGAATGGCAAAAATCATGGCATGCCTGATTCTATAAATTGCCCCGAAAGTATTGGTACGGGGACGCAAATAAGCGATTTCCCTCAAAAACTCCATGGAATGCTTTTTAGGCTGCAATGGGTATTTTTCTGGATCAGCCGATCCTAATACTTCGAGCGTGCTTACATTCATCTCCACACTTTGCCCTGAGCCCTGAGATGCTACTATTTGCCCCTCAGCCGAGATACAAGCACCTGTAGTCACCAGTTTAAGCAAGTCCTCTCCAATCGTACTGGGGTCAGCCACCAATTGTAAATTATGAATGGTTGAGCCATCATTTAAGGCAATAAATGCAACATTCTTATTTTGCCTTTTAGTACGTACCCATCCTTTTACAACAGCTTTGTCTGATACTCCAACCGACAACACTTCCTTGATCTTTGTGCGTTTTTGCTTGCTCACATCTATAAATTTATAAATCTCTGTTTCAAATAGAATATTCGAAAGCGCAAAAAAAGCACTTTTTAGGCTCTTATTCAAAGCTTGATGAAGTTATTCGATATTTGCCCTTCTAGTTTAGTAAATGATGATTCAAACATCCAGTGTAGAATATAAAAACTGAATTTCGAGTACCCTGTTTTAGACGCTTTGAAAAGATTCTACTTTCCGAAGTTCAAAATACTCAAGTCCTTCCTTCTGCTTTCAGGAGATACCTTTAGTTCTATCAATTTGCCATCTTTCAATTTGCCTTCAACTGTAGTATTTTTTGGAGCATGAAGTTTGAAATTTACATCCCATGCTTTTGGCCATGAAGGAAACAACAAGATTTGATCGTCAAAGCATTGCATCAGCATTTCCTGCAAGCCAATCATACCTGAACCACCCCAGTTGTGGTCAGGCACCCAATCATGACCTGGTCCCCAGAAAGTTGGAAACCGGCGATTCGAATTCATTAGTTTTCGGGTATTGTATTCGGAAGCCTTTTCTGTCATTCCCATTCTGGCATAGAAAATACCATCCTGATGCCAGCTTATTACCATGTCTTTAGGAAACGCACCATGTTTCCAGGTGTTTCGAAACAATGACATATCGTCTTTTCCCAGATGGAATCGGTTGAACGGAAACGTAGGATAAAATTGAGGGCATTCTACATTTTGATAAAATTTCCAGCTTTCTGCGGGTTTCAGTATGGTGTCGTTTTCTACTTCATCATAGAAATATCCGGATAAAGTAGATAAAAATTCACGGTAGTAATTTTTATCTTTTTTTGAAATATACTTTTCATCTAAAGCCAGCAACTCCGTAAGGCAAGCCTGAAGTCCTGCAATTACGTCACTCGGGTTTTTGGCTCCCCTATACGATTCACAGGAAGTTGATGGGAAGATCACCAATTTTCCAGTTTCATCCAGTTCTTTTCCACTTCTCATTTTTTGGCGTAAGCGGTAGTGTTCATTGAAAAAGATCAGGGCTTCTTCGATAAATGGCATGTATTTGCTAATGTCCGTCCCCGAATAGCGATGATACTCCAGGATCATATAAGCATGCTCTATTTGTGACTCCCAGTGATAGGATACATATTGATTGGCCATAATACCCTTTTCCACCACACTGTTGTATCCATTGGTACCATCGGCTCTTTCATCGCCAAATTCTATTTCTGTACCTCTTGCTCTTACTCCTTCCGACCAGCCATATCCTGCACCAACAGCTAACCCCGGTACACTGATGTACTCGCTGTACATGGCACCTTCATGACCAAAATTTGCCTTGACCCTGGCTAATGCCCCCGGCAATGCCTTTCGATACAATTCAAACTGAGGTAGGACGGCATCAAAATCTCCGGCTTTCAGCATTGGCCAATACACCAGTCTTTGATTTTGGGCAGTAAAAACCCCACCGCCCCAGGCTCTGAAGTCTGGCCCATACGCTCTTTTCTCATCAATTAACCCTGCATCTACGGTAAAGTTTCCTCCATTGAACTTTGTCGGATATTCTCCAAATGCGTTGCACCCTAGCTGATACCTGAACAATTGGTAGTTGCGGGCAGCAACCCAGGCACTGTCACTAACATCAGGATGGTTCGGGTTTATCTGGATGTAGCTTCTTGACCAGAAGTCATTCCACCACTTTCTGGTATTTTCAAATGCTTTTTTTCCATCTTGGCCTTGTACTTTTGAAACAACACCAGCCAATCCACTTTCCCATTCTTTCTGGGTCTGGGTTTGTGCAATATGAGTCACCAGTTGAATGTGGTGGTACTTTTTGGGGTTCTTAGAAACAATATGTTTCGCAGTAAATGGTGTTTTCTGATACAGCCCTTTTGTTTCAGGAGCAGGAATGAAACCATTTCCAAATAACATTCCTCCAAATGTCCGACCAAGCAAATCATCGGTAATTTCATCTTTATACTTTTCTAGTCCCTGTTGTACAATCAACATGTCAGGCACTAATTTTTCATCCGTGTTTCTATGGAAAAATACAATGCCATGCCCATCTTGTCTTACAGAGTCTTTATGAAGTATAACTTCTCCCGGATAACGATCCAGGTTGTAGGTAGATGCCCGTCTGGTATTATCAGGAATCAGTTGATCATCAAATCTCCAGTTTTCATAGGCAACATTTACTTTGATTTTACTACTTGCTTCCACCTCAAAATGAACTACAGGATTATGAACATCTACCCATAATTTTATTTTGGCATAAAGTGTGTCCTGGCCATGAGCCTTCTTTCCTTCTATCACAATGTATCCATCCTGCAGTTCTAACTTTTGGCTAAATTTAACGTCCGAAACGTGCTGAGCAAACAAGTTGGGGCTCAGTGTCAATCGAACACGGCCGAGCTTCAGGTACTCGTTTGTTTCTGCCAGGCTACCACTTCTCTGCACATACATCAGTACATCGCCATTTTCTACCCAGACATTGCAGCCAATATCACCTCCACCCAATGGCATAGATTCGCTGCTATTTTTGCTTTGTTCCGTCCAGGTGATGTTGTAATCAGTGAAGTCTTTTGGTTGAGATTTCACCGATTCTATTCCCAGAATTGTTAAAAAACAGATCAGTAATATTTCCCGTTTCATATTCATAAGTTTTTACAAAAAAGCACAAAAAATGAGACTCGAAATAATTGAGTCTCATTTTTACTATTAAATTTCTGCTTCTTTAGGGTTAAAAATACCCCAGATTCTGGGAAAGATCTGCTTCGGTATTCCTTTCTATTTCACCATTTGGAATGGGCCAAAAATTCTGAGTGTCATTTATTTTATTCGAGGCATATTGTCCATTGTGCATAGGATTATATGTTCTTACCCTATCCACGATATTCCCCATTCTCATCAGCGTAAGTAACCTAAATTCTTCCACAAAAAGTTCACGGGCTCTTTCATCCAATAAATAATCCATATCTACATCTGCCGCCATTACAGGATCTGCTTTTGAGCGTGACCTTACCTCATTGATATCTATGGCTGCATTGCCTTGATCACCCTTAAGTAAGTATGCTTCTGCTCTTAACAAGTATGTTTCGGCCAATCTCATCAAATATCGGTCACGATAAGAATGATTTGCAGAGCTGGTTGTAAGTCCTGTTACAGGGTCAGCAATCAATTCGTCCGGAAAGTTGCCGATTGGGGAGCTTTTTGCAAAAATAGCACTCCACCATTTATTTAAAGGGTTATTAAAATTAGATATTGCACCACTGGCGACCATTTTTTGCCCATAATAAGCTGATGATGGATTGTTGACTACAGCATCCCTAAGAATGTTATGTTCAGAATTTCTGATATCATTGTTGGCATTTTGCCATACCTCATTAAGCATGTAGTCGGATGCCGCCCACCAACCTATTCCTCGCCCACCAAGGTGACTCATAGGGCCTAGAAACACATTTTCACCATCATTGTCCCGTAACTGCCAATATAATGGACCCAGAAAGCGGGGTAAATTATCATCAGCTCCACCACCAGGGGTATTGTACTCATACTGGCTTACCCAGATTGCTTCGGTATTCCCAGAACCCCTGTTTTGGTTTCCCCGCCTGAACAAGTCCCAATAGACATCCCCTGCCTCGCTGTTTCTCGTACCAAACCGGTTTTTCATTAAAGCATAATTTGAATTGTTAATTACTGCTGTGGCAGCTGCAATGGCTTTATCATATTCCTGAGTGATAATGTATAGCTCAGCAAGAAGATGATTAGCAGCACCTTTGGAAATCCGACCATCTTGCTCCACTGCATCAGCATCTGGTAAATCCTGAACTGCATCAGTAAGGTCACTAATCACCTGTTCCCATACTTGAGTTTGAGTTGCTCTCACAAAGTCTCTTTTTGGAGAAGTAATTTCTTCCAATACCAAAGGCACACCTCCATACATAATCCCCAACCCTCTGTACGCAAAAGCGCGAAAAAATTTTGCTTCAGCTATTTTTGCCTGTCTATCACCTTCAGAATTATATTCTACAGCGTTAATCCTTGATAAGATTGCATTGGCATTAAAGATGATTTTATAGAAGCTGTTCCAAACCCATGCTACTTCACCCGTTTCAGGAGTAATCTTATCGGACCAGGAATTCAATTGATGCGTTGGGGAAGTACAATCATAACCTATATCTGTGGTATAGAAAAAAGCCCATCCGTAACCATTAGCCCCAGATCCAAAAAGCATACTATGTATATTCTGGTATAGATTAACGACCGCAATATCTATCTGGTCGGGTGTGGAGTATGAATTTTCCGGTGAGTAAAAGTCATAAGGAACTTCTTCCAACCATTTCTCTTCGTTGCATGACAATAATGTTGTAGCAATGAAGAATACTGTTAATATATATTTTATGTTTTTCATTTTGATAAGCTTAAAATTGAACATTAAGACCCATGGTATAACTTTTCAACAATGGTCTGCTTGGATTGAATCCCACACCAGTTTCAGGATCGCTACCTTTCCATTTTGTCCCTGTAATTAAGTTTTTTCCACTTACAAATATCTTGAGATTGGTAATATTAATTTTCTCTATGATTCCAATAGGAAAGGTATATGCTAGCGACACATCTTGAAGTCTGACAAAACTACGTTGATTGTAAGGGGTTCCTCCAAACTGAGACGAAGTGTCTAATCGTCGGTATTTGGCATCCGGATTTTCCGGCATCCAATAATCCCAAGCTCCTTTAGGAAAGTTGTTATAACTCAACTGATCTCTTTGTACCCAATTACCATAGGCATGAGGTGCATCATTGCCCATATAATAATTCTTGCCTCCTTGTATGGAATTGATAAAAACATATAAGCTTAAGTTTTTATATGATACCGTGTTCGCCACTCCAAATCTATATGATGGATCCGAATAACCCAGTATTTTTCTATCCTCTAGTGAAGAAATGCCATCATCCCCATTAAGATCATTTAACTTGTAAGTACCGGGTAAAAAACCATTCCAAATTGACCCATCTTCCTTATCAGCCAACTGCCACATCCCAACAACTTCATAATCATACACCACATTTTGAGGCTCTCCGATAAACAATCTATTACCAGTTAAGTCATCCTCTCTTCCGTCATTATCATTGTCTGCTCCCAAAATCGATTCAATATTGTTCCGTACTCTATTGAAGTTAACAGAGGCTTCCCATCTCAAATTTCCTTTACCGATAACAGTACCAGTCAAAGACAGTTCTACACCATTGTTAGATACACTAGCTATATTATCGTTGATGGTACCAAAGCCTGTAATGGCTGGCAAAGCAATCGCAAAAAGAATATTTTCTGTTTTATTTTTATAGTACTCGATACCTCCTCGCAACCTTGTGTTAATCAATTCAAAATCTAATCCAATATTCGTTCCTGTAGTCGTTTCCCAACCTAAACTTATATTAGATAAGGATTGAATTGACTGACCCTGAAAAGTTTGACCTCCATCTCCAAATACCACCCTTGGTCCTGAGTTTACAACAGCTGCCGTAGCATAACGACCCACACCTCTCCTACCAGATTTCCCGTACGACGCTCGTAGTTTCAAGAAGTTTATCCATGAAATATCATCAGCAAAGGATTCTTCACTTATCACCCAAGCAAGAGCCATTGTAGGAAAAATTGCCGTTTTGTCATTTTTGCCAAAACCAGAAAAACCATCACGCCTGATTGTGCCCGTGAAATAGTACCGATGACTGTAGTTGTAAAGCAATCTCCCCATCTGATATAGACTGGATTCCTTTTCCTTGGTAGAAGACACATTATTAAGTGAAGGGTCTCCAGCTTGTAGCCTGTTGTATCCTAAAAGATCAACCGAAAAATTTTGTGCTCCAGCAAAAACAGAACTTAAATCCCTTTCTTCCACACCATAGACAAAAGTAGCATTGAAATTGTGTACATCATTAAATGTCCTTTTGTAACTAATGATGTTGTCAAGAGTCCAATCCCTGCTTTTCGAATTGTCTTGATAAGCTGACCCTGTAAAATTCGCCGCATTTGGGTCAAAACGCCTGTGGTCTCTCGTCCGGTAATTATTGGCATAGTTTATTCTGTAGCTTAATCCTTCTAAAGGTAGTTTAACTTCTGCAAACATATTGCTGGATAGGTTCAACCTCACATCAGAATCTTCAATGCTCAGAGTAAGAAAAGGGTTTAACCAACTTCCCTCAGGTTTTGGTATTAATATTCCATCTACACCATGTATGGGTGCCCAGGGTTGCAACAAAAAAGGAGCCTCAGATCCGGCATCTTGCCCTGAATAATCACTAATCGCTATAAATGTCTGGGTGCCCAATCTAAGCCAATCGTTAATTTTCGCATCGATATTTACACGAAAATTGTATTTTTTGTAAGTATCATTTTTGATAAATGCGGCCTGATCGGTAAACCCGCCTGACATAAAATAATTTAGAGATTCACTTTTGCCCCCTACGCTGAGGTTATGGGTACTGATATGTCCATTGTTTGTAAGCAAATCGTACCATGGTGTATCTAGCCCATTATTGTAACCTTCAGTTATGTCAAGAGTTTTAAAATTATTTTGCCAAACATAAGAAGGATTTACCTCTAGATAATCTGGAGCTAATCTCCCGCCCTCTTCCCAAAAGATATCGGGATAAACCTCTTCCAACTCAGCAGCATCCATGGGCTCAAATTTATTGGAAGGCGTCTGCATCGTGTAACTTGATGAGTAGTTGAAAATTGGCTTACTGAAAGATGCTCCACTTTTGCTCGTAATCACAATGACTCCATTGGAAGCCTGAGATCCGTATATAGCTGCTGAACTGGCATCTTTAAGCACATCTATAGATTCGATATCCGCACTGTTGATATCTATAATACTTCCTCTATAAATAATTCCATCCAAAACGATAAGGGGAGCATTGTCACCACCGGAACTTGATAATGTGCTTTGACCTCTGATTGATAATGATGGGTCTTGCCCAGCATTGGTCACCGCCCCTACATTTAAGCCAGCAATAGCACCCTGAAGTGCCTGAACAATCGATACGTTAGATGATTCCAGTGCTCTGTTTAAATCCGCACTGGCTACTGCTCCAGTCAGGTCTTTTTTGTCAACAACGCCACCATAACCAATCACGACTACTTCTTTAAGTTGCTCTGCATCCAATTCCATCTCAATATCTACAGTGCTTCTTCCTGCAATAGAAACCTCCTGAGTCTTATATCCAACAAATGAAATAGTCAATACAACATCTTCCGGAACATTCAATTTATAATTTCCTTCTATGTCGGAGGTAGTGCCCGTTGCAGTACCCTTCACTACAATACTAGTACCAGGCAGGCTTTCCCCATTTTCGTCAGTAATTTTACCTGAAATTTCCACATCAGCAGCCAGGATAATTTCTATTCCCTTATTATTAATACCTTTCCGCTTATCCACATTGATGGATTGGTTTACCTGCCGAAATTTGAGCCCTGTCTGAGCGGATATATCCATTAAAACTTCAGCAACAGAATTGTTTTTTGAGCTGATGTTTATTTGGAGCTTTTTGTCCAGTTCGGGTTTATTATAATTAAACCTGTAATTGGTTTTGGATTCTATAGCATTGAATACTTTTACAATACTCGCATTGCTAAGTTGTAAATCGATAAAAACTTCTTTTACACTTTGGTTTTTCTGTCCGATGGCACTGCCGGCCATCAGGACATTCAGTAAAACAAGTTGCAAGGCAAAGCCGTAAAACGACAACTTCATAATCTTTAAGATTAGTTGTAACAATCTAATTTTCATATCTTTGAAAAGTTTTATTAATGAAATATTTATTAAAACTGGTCTGTAGTAACCGGAGGCTTGGGAAAAAATCTGGATTACTAAAGACGAACTTAAAAACGGTGCTTCCTTGAAGCATCGTTTTTTATTTCAGGTAGTGATTCAAGTCATATTATTTTATTTAGTTGAACATTATTTTTATATTTTTTTCTTCAATCCTGTAATCAAAGTTTAGTGAAAAGCTCATTGCCTTCAATACATTGCTCATGCTTTGGTTGTTGAATATACCGTCATAATCTACCACAGATTTTGGTTGAACGGACACATCAACAGACACTCCATACCAACGTTCCAGTTTTTGAGTAATCTGAGCTAAATCAGCCTGATTAAAAGATAAAATGCCGTCTTTCCATAAAAAAGCCTCATCATCCTTGTTTCGGGATTTAATAAATGAGTGTGTACTTTTTTGATATTTGATTTGTTCACCGGGAGTTAGAAAATAGGAATCTATTTTAGAATTGGTATTGTTTACCTTCACCTTACCAGTGGCTAATGAAACTGTGACCGTTTGACACTCAGGATAACTGCTAATGTTAAATGAAGTACCTAGTGCAGTAGTGGAAATATTTCCGGTTTTTACAATAAATGGTTTGTTTGGGTTTTTTGCAACTTCAAAAAAAGCTTCACCAACCAAAGTAATTTCACGAATGCTGTCGCCATAGTTGGAGTGGTAACTGATGGTACTTTCTGAATTGAGCACAACGGTAGAACCATCTTTAAGTGTAACTGTCGATTTTACTCCTTTTGGAGTGGATTTTTCAATGCCACTGGTATGATTTAAAACAACAGGGTCTTTTTTTTGTAAGTCTAAAGTCCACAAAGAAAGGCCTATGATCAGTACTACACTGGCTGCAATCTTCCACAAAAGCGAAAGTTTAGATTGTTTTGGTTCTACTGATTTTCTATTAGTCTGGCTCAGAGTTTCTCCTCTTACTATTGGTTGTAAATTGGACCAAATGTTTTTGGCATCCTCGTCAATTTCATTGTCTTCGTTTTTGTTTCTCAGAGTCAGAATGAGATTTCTGGCAGTCTCTATGTTTTCCGGATTCTCCTTTTGCAAAGCACGCCACTTAACTTCCAATTCCGCATTGGGTGCTATTACCCATTGTAAAAAACTTTCATCTTGAACCAGATCTTCTATTTCGAAATTATTATCCATTGAAATTACTATTTTGGGATACTATATATTGGTAATAGCAGGATTTAGTTCTTGAGTACTTATTTTATTTGAATTATTTTTTAAATAATATTCTTTCTAATTCTACTTTTCGAAGTTGGGTAATCTATTGATTTTCACCTTCTTTTTACCCTTCACCCTAAAGGGAAGAAGGAGAAAATCAACCTGCCTGCCTACCCTTTAGGCCTTATGATTGTAAACAGGTTGATTTTGACACCTTCGTAAAGTAGAAGTAATTACCGACCTAATTTGTTCAACTCACAGACCGTTTGCTATATTTGATTATGTTTAAAAATCCATTCAAAAAGGAAAGAAAAATCATCATTGGCATACATGGTTTGAGCAACAAACCACCAAGGAAATTACTCGCCAAATGGTGGAGAAAATCGATTATGGATGGACTTTACAGGCACCAGCATTTCCGAACATTCTTTCGGTTTAGAATGGTTTATTGGGCGGATGTTATTTATGAAAAACCGGAAGACCCAACAATAAAAGACAGCAAACACCCCAGATACATTGATGAGCCTTATGTACCCATGCAGTCGTTTCAACGACCCAGCAAAGGGAGTTGGGGCAAGAAACTATTTGACAAATTTGAAACCATAATTGATGGTATATTTTTAAGTAAAAACAGTTTTATCAACCTCAATTATTTTGCAGATTTAGTTATAAGAAGAAAATACAAAGATCTGGACATCTACTACCGTGAAGACCTTTTGACCGATGAGGTAGAACATGAAAGTCTGGCAAGAGAAATCATTCGTCAAAGGCTCAAAAGTATGCTGCTTAAAAATAAAGGTAACAAAATCATGCTTATTGCCCATTCTATGGGATCGATTATCGCTTATGACGTCCTGTTTGCTTTACAGGACGAGATAGAAATTGACACTTTTGTGACCATAGGATCTCCCTTAGGTTTGCCCATGGTAATCTCCAAGTTTTTTGATGAGCATAGCATTGCCTATACGTCTAAAACCCGACGTAAAACGCCTGACAATATAAAACACTGGTACAATTTTGCCGATATAGATGATGGCATTGCTGCCAATGACGACTTGAGCGATGAGTTCCTTCCCAACAAACATGGTGTGCTGCCAACAGATAAAAACATCTACAACGATTATAAAAACTGGACAACTGAAAATGCCCACAAATCGTATGGGTATCTGCGTACTCCCGAAATGTCTAAAGTCGTTTATGAATTTTTGCTGAAGCTGCCATTCTGGAAAAAGTATAAGCTCTAGGATTCTGTTTTAGAAACTAAGCTGAATGATTAGTTTTGCTCACAAATTATAAAAAGAAGAAATGGCTATCAAATTAAATTATAAAGAGGACAAAAAATATGAAGCGATCAATGAGTCAGGTAATATTTTACCCATAGATATGCTCGCTGTTGAAGACAAAGAAGCTTTTTCTCCCATGCAGCTTTTATTAGCAGGTGTAGCCAGTTGTGCCGCAGTTGATTTGGTATCGATGATCAAAAAAAGAAGAAAAACATTTATCGACCTGAAAGCAGAAATATCGGGAGTAAGGAGGGAAAAAGACCCTAAAAGCTATACAGATATAAATCTGAAATATATCATCACGTCACCAGATTTAACAGAAAAGGAAACTGAACGTCTGGTGTCTCTGGCAGTTAACAATTACTGTTCTGTCTCTGATTCTTTGAGAAAAGATATCAATCTGGTACACAGTTTTGAACTGGTGAGGGAGTAATTTTTATAGTACCTCCCATTCAATGGAGTACCTTGCCATATTATTTTTGTGAGTTGGTTTCATATCTACCATGTACGGCCCTGCTCCGGGTTGATCCGGTATCATTCTCATTTTTCCCAATAAGTCATTTGGACTAAATGTATCATGATCCCAAATTTCCAAAACCATTTCTTCATTGGGTTTTACTCCGGAAATGTCCACATCAAGGTTGTATTTGCCAATAGAAACATCTTCATGTTTTTTGTCGGTAGGCCATATCGACTTGCCCTTGTACTTGATGAAAATGTCATCATATTTTTCTTCATCAATTTGATAACACATCAGGGTCTTCAACTTGACTGTTAAGGTATTCGCACTCATTGGATTCATTATTTAGAATACATTATTGTTTAAAAATAATAAATAAATTACATTCTTTCCTCAATCAAATTGAAAGTACTCTATATCCATCAATATTTTCGGACCCCTGATGAAGGAGGAGGTGTCAGGTCTTATTATCTCACCAAAGAGTTGGTGAAAAAGGGAATTGATGTAGAAGTGATAAGTGCTCACAACAAGGATTATTATGAAACCAAAAATATTGATGGGGTAACCGTCCATTTTCTTCCCGTACTTTATGACAATGCTTTTAGTTTTAAGAAAAGAATCATAGCCTTTTTAAGATTTGCATTGTTGGCATGTAAAAAATCTAGGTCTGTAAAAAGAATAGATCTCTGCTATGTCATGACCACTCCCCTTACTACCGGGCTTATCGCACTTTGGATTAAATGGACAAGGAATATTCCTTATATTTTCGAAGTAGGTGATTTGTGGCCACTTATTCCAGTGGAGGTAGGAGCTATAAAAAGCACTTTTCTTAAATCTATCTTGTTTCGGTTTGAAAAGGTATGCTACAGTAATGCATCCGGAGTAGTGGCTTTATCTCCGGGAATTGCTGAGTATATCCAGGCCATAGTTCCGAAAAAACCGATAAAAGTAATACCCAACATTGCTGATATCGACTTCTTTCAACCTGAAGAAAAACAGGAATCGCTCAAACAGAAATACAGCATTAACAATAAATTTGTAATCAGCTACACCGGAACATTTGGCATTGCCAACCATTTAGAATATTTACTGGAAGCAGCAAAAGCATCTTTACTATTACCTGTTAAATTTCTGCTGGTCGGTGAAGGAGCAGAAAAGGAAAAGCTCTTGAAATTGAAAAAAGAATCCAATCTGGAAAATGTAGATTTCCAGCCTCATACCGATAGGAAGGGGATCAAAGAAATCCTCAATGTTTCTGATGCCATTTACATCTCTTTCATCAATATCAAGTCCATCAATACAGGTAGCCCAAATAAGTTGTTTGATGGGTTAGCATCAGGTAAACTGATTATTACAAATTTTGATGGATGGATAAAGAAACTCATAGAATCAAATGATGCAGGGTTTTCTTACCCAACAGAGAATACTCCGCTATTTACTGAAAAACTTCTCACTTTTATTGACAACAAAGAGATATTAAAATCATTTCAAAAAAACTCAAGGCAATTGGCGGAAAATAGTTTTTCGTTGGAAATGTTATCTCAGAGGCAGTTTGATTTTATTAGGATTCTCATAAATCCTATTCAAAATTCTTTGGCCGATACTTAGCCATCTGAAATATTTTATGTGCATCGGTTTCAGCCATTAACTCTGTGATAGTCACATCACTATTTCTTTCCATGTACTTTTTCACTATTTCCCAGCCCAACCATGCGCCTACCCTTCCCGGACAGTTTTCACTGATCTCACTCACGTTGGGCCTTTCCCCGATGAACTTATTTTTCATGTAGTCATTTCTTTCATATAGCAACTCATTCTCTATCAGGTTAGCCCAAATAATTTCCTGATTTTCATTTACTAGTTTTATCTCTTCAGCAGTGTAGCCAATGATCAACGAATCGGGTGTGCAAGGCAAGACTTGAGAAGTAAAATAAAATGATTTTCCTATGTTGACCATATCAGAAAGCAGTGTATTATGCGTTTGATCAATTTGATTGAATTCATTAGACACAAAATTCATAATAGTAGGGACAAGGCTTTCTTTCTTAAACCGCTTCAAAATGTACTGGTGTTCATCGGGCCTGAAAGTGGCTTCAGTACCTAAAAAATAGTCTAACCCTACAATAATCAAAGAGTCAGATATATACAGGTCGTTGTAAAAAGCAGTAACCACTGTAGCCAATTTTGGTACCGGGGTATTGGGATAATGATAGTTAATGATTTGGTATGCTTGCCTGTAGTCTGCCAGAATATCATCCATATTAGCAAAGACTTGCTTACTCTCCATAAACAATGTATCGACCGAAGGAGCTTTCAATAACCTATACACCCTCTTTGCCAGAATGGAATCGTGTGGGTATTGGTTTGCATGAAGAAAATAGTCTGCAAACACCCTATTTTCTGATAAAAAGGCTTCCACTTCCTCCCAGCTATTCGCACCCATCAACTCATCTTCCAAAGTGATTTTCTCGACACTTACATCTATTGAAGAGATATCAGGAATATCCCTACATAATTTATCCTCACAAGCTAAAAAAGTAATGCTACAGATTGTAAAAATAATAATTGGGAATAGTGCTTTAAGAGTGTATTTATTATCCACTTTTTCAATAAATTTTAAAATGTAATACCACACAAAAATATGAATCTTCTGTCCTTAAAAAAGTGCTTTGATTTTTATTTCAAAATAGTATTTTGACTGTTTTTTTAATCAATTAATCCATAGTCAAACGAATCGTTTAATGAATTATTCTTAAACTTGTATTCATTCAATTATTTACAATGGGTATTCTAATAAAATCCTAATTTGATCGCAAATGAAAAAATCCACCATCATATTTTTTTTGCTTGTATTAGGGACATCTGCTGTTGCCCAACCTAAAATTGGCTTGACATTTTCTCCATCTCTTGTATTAAACAGAGTCAAATTCGATTCAGATCAGGCTAAAATCACCAACAATGGTTCAGGAATTAAATTCAAATTTGGTCTCAATGCAGATTTTGAGATTACAGATACATATTCATTCAGTACCGGGATAATCTATGCCCCAAAAAGGGTTGGACTTACAATTGAACCTACAGGCTCTTCGGTATCCAAAGAGGTTTATAAGTCACAATATTTGCAGATTCCCTTAACCATCAAACTGTTTACCAGTGAAGTAGCACCTGATGTAAAAGGATTTTTTCAGCTTGGTGTATTGGCTGAAGTGAAAATATTTAGTGAAGCACTTGATGACAGCTATACATTGGTTGAAAAATTTAAACCTTATGATGCTTCCTTTGTTTTCGGCATTGGTGCAGAACATGATTCCGGGGCAAGTTCTGTATTGTATGCAGCTATTGTTTACAACAGAGGCCTGATCAATACGATTAGCAAAGTAGAATCAGGAATAACAGATAACTTGATTACAAAACTGGATATGATAAGCCTCCAGTTAGGAATCAAGTTCTGATTTTAAATTTCTATTTCTTCCCCCATAGCATTGATAATGCTATATTCGGTAAAAGGAAGTGATGAATCTTCCACCAGGTTTATCCACCGCTTATAAGTGAAAAACCATTTTATTTGCTGCGAAATCAATCCTTTGGTGAAATAAGCAAACAAATAAGGATGAAGTGTAATGGCCAGCTTCTTTTCATTTTGTTTCACCATCAGGTGTTCGATGTTCTTTTCAATCTGATCTGCAACAAGTATGGAAGCAGTAATTTTACCCGTTCCATTACATGTAGGGCAAACTTCACCAGTTTTAATGTTCATCTCCGGTCTTACCCTTTGACGCGTTATTTGCATCAATCCAAATTTAGACAAAGGAAGTATGGTAAACTTAGACCTGTCGGTAGCCATTTCTTCTTTCATCTTTTGGAAAAGTAGCTTTTTGTTTTCTACTTTCCTCATATCGATAAAATCGACCACTATAATACCTCCCATATCCCTAAGCCTAAGCTGACGGGCAATTTCTTTGGCTGCATCAAGGTTTACCTTGAGCGCAGTATTTTCCTGATTATCCTCAGCATTGGATTTGTTTCCGCTGTTAACATCAATGACATGAAGTGCCTCTGTGTGCTCTATGATCAAATACCCACCCCCATCTATACTCACAGATTGGCCAAACAACCCTTTAAGCTGCTTTTCGATTCCAAAAGCTTCGAATATTTTAGCCTTGCCATTGTGCATTTTGACAAGTTTTTCTCTTCCCGGGGCAATCTTGGTGATAAACGACCGAATGTCGTTATACATGTCTTTATCATCAACAGTAACGCTATCGAAAGATTCATTAAGAACGTCTCTTAATATGCTGTTTGCCCGGTTCATTTCCCCTATTATCTTGTCAGAAGGTTTGGCCTTCTTTAAGGCGAGCATACCGTCCTGCCAGGTTTTTACAAGATTTCTAAGGTCTTTATCAAGCTCTGCTACATCTTTGCCTTCCGCCACAGTACGTATGATTACACCGAAATTTTCGGGCTTAATCGAACTGATAAGCCTAAGTAGCCTTTTGCGTTCGTCGCTACTGGTTATTTTTTTTGATACTGATACTGAATCCGAAAACGGCACCAATACTATGTATCTGCCCGCTATGGACAACTCACAGGATAATCTAGGCCCTTTTGTTGAGATGGGTTCTTTTACTACCTGAACCAAAATTTTCTGGTTCTTAGTAAGCACCTGGCTCATTTTTCCAAACTTATCAATGTCACCTTCCCGTTTGAAACCATTCATTTTGCCCCCGGTAATTTTACCGGTTACAACCTGCTTGGAAAACTTAATAAGTGATCTAAGTTGGGGTCCGAGATCCAGATAATGAAGAAATGCATCTTTTTCGTATCCAATGTCAATAAAGGCAGCATTCAATCCCGGTACAACTTTCTTTACTGTACCAAAATAAACATCACCTACATTAAACTGGTTACCGTTTTCATCTGTATGAAACTCAGCTAATTTTTTGTCCTTTAAAAGGGCTATTCGACATCCATTTTGAGTTGAACTTATTACTAATTCGTTACTCAAATTGATATGGTTTTATTGTTGAATATAGAAAAAACTATTGGAAGTTATTACTTCTTCTTATGTCTGTTTTTTCTTAACCTTTTCTTTCTTTTGTGAGTAGAAATCTTATGTCTTTTCCTTTTTTTACCACAAGGCATAATTAAAAATATTTAATGTTTTATAATTCGTTTATTTCCTTTAGATAACCATCTGCTGCTTGATTAATGGCAGCATCATTATCCATTTGTTTTACTTTTTCAAACAATTCGGCTGCTATATCTTTTTGATCTAATTCAAAATAACTGACAGCTAAATAGAAAAATGCCTGAACATTTTCGGCATTTATTTCTGTTAATTTCTTAAATCTATCAACGGCTTTGTCATACTGACCAGACTGCATCGATAAAACACCTAAATTGTAAAGTGCTGTTTCGTTTTCCGGATATTCTTCCAGAACCTCTCTCAACATGCTGATACCCTGCATCGGATTTGCCGAACTCACCATTGTCATAGCTAGTTTTGCTTTCACATCCGGATTTTTTGAGTCCGTTTCCAACACCTTATTAAAGCAATCAGCAGCTAACCCACTGAACTTAGTTACTTCACTCTGGACCTTTGAAAAACCGAAAGCTTTAAAAAAAATATTTCCAGCCAGCAGGTAATTTTCCGTTTGATCTCCCTGGTTTAAAATAAATCTTGCAAATTTCTCCGCACTGTCCAATTTATTGTAAGCCAAATACAGATTTGCCAAAGAGTCCGCAAAGATAATACTTTTTTTATTATTTCCGGCAGAAGAAATTTTATTATAAAATCCTGCCATTTTAACACTATCGCTTGTACTGATTTTGAAATCGTGGCTTGTCATGGACTCATTCTTACCAGTTATGCCCGTTTCTGTAGAATCATTATCAATAACAACCTTTGGAAGACTGTACAAAACTATAATCAGTACTACGGCAATAACACTTACTGCTATTCTATGAAGCGACATATAGGGAAGGTCGTTTAACCAATTTTTTTGCTGGTTTTTATTTTCTCAATAAATACCTTTGAGGGTTTAAAGCTTGGAATGTAGTGTTCGTCTATCACCATTGCTGTATTTTGGGAAATGTTTCTGGCTATTTTCTTTGCCCTCTTTTTGTTAATGAAACTCCCAAAGCCACGAACGTAGATGTTTTCTCCATCTGCCATCGAATTTTTTACCACACTAAAAAAAGCTTCCACCGATGCTTGCACATCAAGTCTATCAATTCCAGTTTTGTCTGCTATCTCATTTATTACATCTGCTTTCGTCACGGCGATAAATTTTAATCATTTCTAATATAAAACCCTTAATACCAACTATTTTCGTTTTTCGAAATATTTGATCTTTGGAACGGCAAATAAAAGCAAAAAATCAGGAATTCAGAAATATTAAAACTTTAATGAACACAGAATTTCAAATCAATTTATCCAAAACTTTCTCTACTAGTCTGATAAACTGGTATGAAATCAACAAAAGAGATTTGCCATGGAGAGATACCAACAACCCGTATGTGATCTGGCTTTCTGAGATTATCCTTCAGCAAACACGGGTGCAACAGGGTTTGCCTTATTTCAATAAATTTCTAAAAACTTTTCCAGACATTGAAGCATTTGCTAATGCCAGCGAACAAGATATCTTGAAATTATGGCAGGGATTGGGCTATTATTCAAGAGCCCGAAACATGCTGGTTTGTGCCAAAGAGGTTGTAAACGAACATAATGGCCAGTTTCCCCCGGATTTTAACCAATTATTAAAACTTAAAGGAATAGGGAAATATACTGCGGCGGCAATTGCATCATTTTCATTTAAACAAACTGTACCTGTTTTGGATGGAAATGTATTTAGAGTATTGTCAAGAATTTATGGAATAGAAAATGACATTTCCGAAACGTCAAGCCACAAAGTATTTTGGAATAAAGCAGAATCCTTAATTCCACATCAAACACCTGATAAATTTAATCAGGCCATTATGGAATTTGGTGCTCTTCAGTGTGTTCCCAAATCTCCAAATTGTAATGGGTGTGCATTTAAAACTCATTGTTTTGCATACAAACACGGTTTACAGGATGTGTTACCTGTGAAGAAAAAAAAAGTAAAAAAGAAAATCAGACATTTCAATTATTTTGTCATCGTTCATGACGACAAAGTGTTGGTCAAAGAAAGAAAAACAAAAGATATTTGGAAAGGCATGTACGATTTTTTGTTGTTAGAAACACCTGACGAACAAGGATTTGACCAGCTTATGGTTAATCAGGCAAAATTTCTATCCGATCTGGGAAATATAGTAACTAGTTCGAGTAACTTTAAGCATATTTTGACACATCAGACTATTTTCGCAAAGTTCTTCGTTTTTTCTATTGATAGTAGAAAAGATTTTGGTGTGATTAAAAGAAAATTCGATCTTGAGGAAGTAGAGACAATAGCATTAGATACTTTACCCATATCAAGATTAATGGATAAATATTTGAAAAAGGAGACAAATTATTTAACTTAACTTGTTGTTATTTTATTTGACTCTGTTAAAAAATTGAAATTATGGCTGGTGTAAACAAAGTAATTCTGGTAGGTAATCTGGGTAAAGATCCGGAAGTGAGACATTTGGAAAATGGAAGAGCTGTGGCAAACTTTTCGTTGGCTACAAGTGAGACTTATAAAAACCGGGAAGGCGAACGGGTTACCCAGACCGAATGGCACAATGTGGTATTGTGGACACCTCTTGCTGAAATAGCAGAAAAATACCTTGCCAAAGGTGGGCAGGTATATATCGAAGGGAAATTGACTTCAAGGTCTTATGACGATAAAGATGGCATCACCAGATACAGGACAGAAGTGGTAGGAAGAGAGATGACACTACTAGGCAGCCGCCCTTCTTCTGAAGAAGGAACACAAAATGAAACCAGTAACACTGGTACTACTACTTCGTCAGAACCTGCAACAAGCGAAAACGAAATTGACGATCTGCCGTTTTAGGTTTAAAATAATATTCATTTCTTATGGACGATCCTTTTCCGGGGTTATTTGAATTATCCGCAATCTTATCAACATTAGATTTTTACTTCGTTGCTTTTATTACTTTATTGGTAATCTTCCTTTTTGGACTTTCTGCTTTGGTTTCAGGATCTGAAGTGGCTTATTTTTCACTCTCACAAGATCAAATCAAAGAAAGTAAAGACTCTGATTCCACTCAAGTCCACAGAATATATCAGTTGCTTTCAAACCCAAAACGCTTGTTGGCAACCATACTTATACTCAACAATTTTGTGAACATAGCCATTGTCATGATCTGTACTTATTTTACGTGGCAGATCACTGGCAACAAAAATACCGAAGGAGCTATATTAATAACCTTAACCACTTTGGTCACTGTTGCCATAGTGTTTGTTGGAGAAATTGTCCCAAAAATTTACGCCAATCAAAATAACTTCATTTTTGCAAAACACACATCCGGACTGTTATTCATTTCTTATAACTTCTTCAAACCCTTGTCTTGGTTATTGATGTCTATTAGTAATCTGATCGAAAAAAGAATAGAAAAAAAGGGCTATAATGTTTCTGTCACCGAATTGCATCATGCACTCGAACTCACTACTGACGGAGAGGCAACCGAGGAAGAAAAGGGCATTTTAAAAGGAATTGTGAATTTTGGTACACTATCCGTAAAGCAAATCATGAAATCAAGACTCGATATTACCTCGGTTGAGATCAATACAAATTTTCATGAATTGATTTCTCTGGTTAAAAAAACCGGATATTCAAGGCTGCCGGTGTATAACGACACTATGGACAAGATAGAGGGTATTTTATATATAAAAGACTTATTACCATACTTAAATGAAGATGAGAAATTTGAGTGGCAGGTTTTATTAAGGCCTGGTTTTTTTGTACCGGAAACAAAAAAAATAGATACTCTTTTCAATGACTTTCAGGAAAAAAGAGTTCACATCGCCATAGTAGTAGATGAATACGGAGGTACTTCGGGGTTAATTACCCTTGAAGATGTCATCGAAGAGATAGTAGGAGAAATAAATGATGAATTTGATGAAGCATCTGATATTCCATACAATAAACTGGACAACAACACCTTTATCTTTGAAGGAAAAACATCTCTTATGGATTTTTGCAGGGTCACCGGTATAGATCATGCTATTATAGATGATGCCAAAGGTGAAAGCGAATCTGTTGGAGGCCTTCTTTTGGAAATTAACTCGAAGCTCCCAAAATCAGGAGAAAAGATTCACTTTCAAAATTTGGTATTTACCATTGTTGCAGTAAGCGACAAAAGGATCAAAAGAGTGAGGGTTTTCATCAATGAAAAATAATCCGTCAAAGTACCGGAAATATCAAAACACCATTTCTTGTCATTTCAAATAACAAATCGTGATTGAATCAAAAATATACTTAAAACATGCTCTAAGCCTGATCTTTGTTTTCATCGTATGCACTCTGGTTTCATGTGAAAGCGAGTTTTCTCCTAAGCCCAAAGGGTATAACAGAATAGAATTGCCCCAAGCTGTTTACATTCAGTTGCCTGATAGTTTTCCCTATAATTTTTCCTATTCTGCTTTTGCAAAAATTACGAGAGACAGTTCTTGGATTTCGGAGCGCTATTGGATCGATCTAACGTATCCGGAACTAGGTGCTACCATTCAAGTAACCTACAAACCCGTAGAAAAAAACAAACAAAATTTGAAAGAATACTTGAATGATTCGTACAACCTTACCTCCAAGCACAATGTAAAAGCCTATGCTATAGATGAAGCAGTGATTAATTTGTCGAATGGAGGTAAAGCAACTGTGATGTCGCTTTCAGGCGAGGTTCCAAGTCCTTTCCAGTTCCATGTAACTGACTCCATAAATCATTTTATCCGGGGAGCTCTCTATTTCAAAACGTCAACAAAAAACGATTCTCTGGCTCCTGTAATAAACTATGTTAAAAAAGACATCATTCACATGCTCAATTCACTTGAATGGAATGATTGAATTACAGTAACATTTTATAACTTTTCGAAATGAACGGTTTTTTTGAAACCAAAATAGAATTTCTAAAAGGAGTTGGTTCAAAACGAGCCAAATTACTCAACGAAGAGCTGGGAATATTTACCTTCAAAGACCTCATTCTACATTTTCCATTCAGATACGAGGACAGAACACATTTCCACAAGGTATCTGAAATAAACGATACCAGCTCATACCTGCAACTCAAAGGAATTATCAGCTATAAAGAAGAAATAGGCATTCAAAAGAAAAAAAGATTGGTTGCTTACTTTAAGGATGAAACAGGACAAATGGAACTGGTCTGGTTCAAAGGAATCAAATGGATTTCTGAAAAAATAAAAACAGGAGTTCCCTATTTAATTTATGGAAAGCCTACTCTATTTAACGGTTCCTATAATATCTCACATCCTGAAATAGATCTGTTAACTCCACAGAATGAAAATGGATACGGGTCATTTGTTCCTATATACAGATCTACTGAAAAACTTAAAAAAACTTACCTTGACTCCAAAGCAATAGGAAAATTCCAACAGAATCTTTATGCTCTTGCTCAAAATAAAATAGAAGAAAGCCTTCCTTCTTATTTGATAGAGCGATATAAATTTTTGGATAGAAAAAGCTGTCTGAAAAATATTCACTTCCCAAAAAATGAAGAACTATTAAAAAAAGCTACTTTAAGGTTAAAATTTGAGGAGCTTTTTTATATCCAACTCAGACTCGTCAGAGAGAAAAAGGTCATCAGGAAAAAGCATAAAGGCATTGTAATGCATGACAGTAGCCTGGTCTCCGAGTTTTATAAAAATTTTCTACCCTTTGATCTGACCGACTCACAAAAACTTGTGATAAAGGAAATTTATGGAGACATGAGATCAGGAAGTCAAATGAACCGATTGCTTCAGGGAGATGTAGGTAGTGGCAAGACCATAACCGCCTTTATTTGCATGCTGATAGCTTTGAGTTGTGACACTCAGGCTGCTATTATGGCACCTACAGAAATTCTTGCCAGCCAGCATTATGTAGGATTAAAAGAATATGCTGATAAAATGAACCTCCAAATTGGTTTGGTCACAGGGTCCACTAAAAAAAGTGAGCGCAGAAAGATTTTAGAGGCACTTAAAATCGGCACATTAAATATCATTGTAGGAACTCATGCGCTGTTAGAACCAGATATCGGGTTTAAAAAACTTGGCCTTGCTGTCATTGACGAACAGCATAGATTTGGGGTAGCCCAAAGAGCACGGCTATGGCAGAAAAATGATGACGTTTACCCTCATGTACTGGTGATGACTGCCACACCGATTCCAAGAACTCTTGCGATGACCTTGTATGGCGATCTGGAAATATCAACAATAACAGAACTTCCAAAAGGAAGAAAATCCATTCAAACCAACCATCTTAGAGATTCGGGAAGGCTAAAATTGTTTGGTTTTATGAGGCACCAAATTGAAACAGGCCGTCAGGTATATATTGTATATCCATTGATAGAAGAATCAGCTAATTATGATTACAAGGATTTAATGGATGGATACGAAAGCATTTCCAGAGCTTTTTCTAAAACACCCATTAGCATTGTTCATGGTAAAATGAAACCTAAGGACAAAGATTTTGAAATGGCACGGTTCATCCGCAATGAAACTAAAATACTAGTAGCGACAACAGTAATAGAAGTAGGTGTAAATGTGCCCAATGCAACAGTTATGGTGATAGAGAATGCAGAACGATTCGGTTTATCACAATTGCATCAACTTCGGGGTAGAGTGGGCAGAGGAGCTGATCAGTCTTATTGTATTTTAATGACTGGAAACAAACTAAGTACAGAAGCGCGTGAAAGAATAAAGACAATGGTAGAAACCAACGATGGATTCCGAATAGCAGAAACAGACCTCAAAATCAGAGGACCTGGAGATTTAAGCGGCACTCAACAAAGTGGCGTGCTAGATCTTCACATTGCTGATTTGGCACTAGACGGAAAAATATTGAAAGAAGCCAGAGATTGTGCTGAA
Source organism: Reichenbachiella sp. MALMAid0571 (assembly GCF_040151475.1). Lineage (NCBI taxonomy): Bacteria > Pseudomonadati > Bacteroidota > Cytophagia > Cytophagales > Reichenbachiellaceae > Reichenbachiella > Reichenbachiella sp. MALMAid0571. Next base: position 180,606 of record NZ_JBDKWG010000146.1, read on the forward strand.
AAAATTCTTGATAAAGACCCTTCTCTGGGTTTGGTAGAAAATAAAATATTAAACGAGGTTTTAACTAGCATGAATAAAAGCAAAACTGACTGGAGCCTTATTTCTTGAAATAGAACTATAAAAAAAAGAGGCTGTTTTCAAAAGTTAGATAATTCCCAGATTTATTCTGGGATCTGTGCGAGAAACAGCTATAGATGGTTTCTCCGGGGGATGCCGGAATAAATCCGGCAACTCTTGAATACTTTTGAAAGAACCTCTTTTTTATAGTGATTTTTTTAAACATATCTCTAGTAAAGGTAGGCCTGATTTTTAGCCTTTGACAAACCTAACTGCAAAAAGTATGGCCTATTTAGTATTAATGCAAATATCAAATCATCCTTTTCAACCTAAAGGAAGTCTTGATTATTTCTCCCTTTCTTCTTACTTTCATATTGATTCGTTTGCCTGATTTAAGGCGTAAAGTTGTCGTGATAGCAGAAAACGCTACTTCTGTAGTGTCAAACCCATTGATACTTGTAATAATATCATTTACTTCTACCCCAGCCAGATCGGCTGGGGAATCTTCTCTAACCGCCATTACCTTAATTTGATCAAATTTAGAGCCACTTGCCATAATATCAATGCCACTCATATCATGCTCAAAACTCTTAGTGTATTCCCGGCTCTTCCTTAAGTATAAGACACCTCTGAAATAATCAAAGACAGGGTGAAAACGAGTCAGTATTTCTCCCCCGATGGTACCATTTCTGCTTCCGCGCTTCATGGCGGATGGGTAGTCTTTTTCCTCAGGAAATGAAGCAATAGGATTTTCGAAAACGAACTTATTGATTTGTAACTTTTGAACTCTTCCCAAAAGCCCATTTATGTCACCACCAAGCCCTCTGCCAATTACTGTTTTAATGGTTTTAGAAGGTAAGAGCACATCTGAAGAGCCATCATCAAGCAATATGGCATGGCTTGCCCCTGTGTCCACCATCAAATTCAAGTCTTCCTGTTCTCCATTATCAAAAGTAAGCCTGGTAGAGATATATGGTTTGGTATTAACTACCTGCATGGGAACTCTATTGTGGTATTTTCTTGGTCTAAACTTTCTTGGTTCATGCAATACAATAACCCTTTGATCATAATCAAATTCAACCACAAACCGACTAAATATATCATAACCTATAATTCCGTAAACATCCGCACCCAGATTTCGTCTTAAATTCAGGTAGTCTTTTTCCAATACTAAAAGGGATTGATTCACACCAGAAGTTATTCCTCCGGGCAAATGCATCTCTACTTTAGTCGCAACCTGAGCACTCACTGAATCCATCATACCGGGTCCCTGAATTACCAACCTCCGGTCGTATTCAAGGTTCAAAAACTCAGCAAATGACTTTTCAGTCAAAATTGCAAACTGAACCCCGGTATCTAATATGAATTTTAGTGTAAGTGAATTATTGATGGTAACAGGAATGACAATAAGGTTATTATATCGCTCAAACGGAATTTCAACCTTATCAACATCGTCAGGAAAGTCAAACCCAATTTGTTGGCCATAAATTGGTAAGAATGAAACATACATAAAACATATTGCAAGAATTCCTTTTCCAATAATATGTTTTAGAGGCATCATTAGGTTGTTTGATCATGAAAAACATATTCTTATAAACAACCCTCCTTGTGCCGTCTGAATTTTATAATGCCCAAGCCTATAAGAACTGAAAGTAAAAAATCCATATTTTCATGGACTATCATATATATACACCATTTATGAAATTTTGTTACAAAATTTCATGCAAACGCAAGATATGATGAAAATCATTCTTTCTATATTAGAATATCATGTTTAATTTTATAAATGAAAAATAACTTAGCATCTGATTATTTAAATATTGATAATAATGGAATTGGAGCAATTTAAGTACGACAATAAGATTGTCAAATATTTTATAGTAGCTACTGTCATATTTGGACTGGTAGGTATGTTGGTAGGGCTAACAGCAGCTATACAGCTTTTTTATCCCGTTTTCAATTTTGATCTTCAATACACTACGTTTGGCAGGATCAGACCATTGCATACAAATGCGATCATCTTTGCTTTTGTAGGAAATGCAATGTTTGCCGGGATTTATTATTCTCTACAACGGTTGTTAAAAGCCAGGCTCTTCAACGACACTTTGAGTTGGATCCATTTCTGGGGTTGGCAGTTGATCATTTTGGCAGCAGCCATCACACTGCCTCTGGGCATGACTACTTCAAAAGAATATGCTGAATTAGAATGGCCAATTGATATAGCAATTGCTATTATTTGGGTCGTTTTCGGGATCAACATGATTGGTACCATCTTGAAACGACGTGAACGCCACATGTATGTGGCAATATGGTTTTATATAGCCACATTTGTTACAGTAGCTGTGCTGCATATTGTAAATTCGTTTGCTATACCAGTCACCTTTTTCAAAAGCTACTCCTGGTATGCAGGCGTTCAGGATGCATTGGTGCAATGGTGGTATGGTCACAATGCCGTAGCATTTTTCCTTACTACTCCTTACTTAGGGCTGATGTATTATTTTCTTCCCAAAGCAGCCAATCGACCCGTATATTCATACAAACTTTCCATTATCCATTTTTGGTCTCTTATCTTCATCTACATCTGGGCAGGCCCTCATCATCTATTATATACTTCTTTACCGGATTGGGCTCAAACCTTGGGAGTGGTTTTTTCTATTATGCTGATTGCTCCTTCCTGGGGAGGTATGCTGAATGGATTACTTACTTTGCGCGGAGCATGGGATAGAGTACGCGAAGATCCTGTTTTGAAATTTATGGTGGTGGCAGTAACTGCTTATGGCATGGCAACTTTTGAAGGACCAATGCTTTCATTGAAAAATGTTAACGCTATTGCTCACTTTACAGATTGGATCGTTGCACACGTTCATGTCGGAGGTTTGGGCTGGAATGGTTTTATGATATTTGGTATGTTGTATTGGCTGATCCCAAGAATGTGGAAAACAAAACTTTATTCTATAAAACTAGCCAATACGCATTTTTGGTTGGGTACATTAGGCATCATTTTCTACGCTTTGCCACTGTACTGGGCGGGCATAGTTCAAAGCCTGATGTGGAAAGAGTTTACTGCCGAAGGTTTTTTACAATACCCCAATTTTCTTGAAACGGTAACTCAGATTATTCCAATGTATATGTTGCGTGCTGTGGGTGGTTTTCTATACCTCACAGGAGCCATTATTATGACCTATAATTTGGTGAAAACAGCCAAATCCGGAATGTTCTTAGCCGAGGAAGATGCTGAAGCTCCGGCATTGGAAAAGAAAAAATTTATTGGAGAAGGATGGCATTCCGTACTAGAAAGAAAACCAGTTGTATTTACAGGCCTTGCTTTAGTAGCTATATTGATTGGAGGAGCCATAGAAATGATACCTACTTTCCTAATCAAATCAAATGTACCTACAATAGCAAGTGTACAACCCTATACTCCACTTGAGTTGCATGGCAGGGATATCTACATCAGAGAGGGTTGTAGTGTATGCCATACTCAAATGGTAAGACCATTTAGGTCAGAAACGGAAAGATATGGTGAGTATTCAAAAGCAGGAGAGTTTGTTTATGACCATCCGTTTTTATGGGGTTCGAAAAGAACCGGACCGGATTTGCATAGGGTAGGAGAGAAATATCCCCATTCCTGGCATTTCAACCACATGCTGGATCCTACTTCCATGTCTCCAGGTTCTATAATGCCCGCTTATCCTTGGTTATTTACACAAACCGTGGATCTTGATTTAACCGCAGGCAAAATATCGGCTCTGAGAACTATAGGGGTTCCTTATAAAAAAGGATACGAAGAGATCGCTAACAAGGAGTTGGAAAATCAGGCAAATGAAATTGTGAAGTCTCTTTCTTCAGACAAAATAGATATAAATAGTGACGCAGAAATAGTGGCATTAATAGCGTATCTACAGCGACTGGGAACAGATATAAAAGTTTCTTCAGCAAACAACTAAACTGACAACAAGATGTTCAAGCATTATTTTGAAGGGATCCAAAACATTGAGGTTTGGCCTATTATTTCGCTTACAATATTTTTCATGTTTTTTATAGGACTTCTAATTTGGGTCTTTAAGGTTGATAAAAAGTACATCAATGAGATGGAAAACCTCCCTTTGGAACGTCCTGAAACTACTAATGACAATTAACCATGAATCGAATCAAAAATCAAATCTTTGAAATATTCCTATCCAAAATAGGCAAAAGAAAACCTGTTTTTTTTATGGCTTTTCTACTTCCTTTTTTAGCTAATGCCCAGGCTTTCATACAAGAAACATCAAAAGATGAAATGATATTGATTCTTGTGATGGGAATGGTGTTTGTAGTATTACTAATCGTGCTCGGTGTAGCATTCTATGCTTTAACTATTCTGAGAATAGTAATAGGGAATGAAAAAAAAGACAGTGCCAAAGCCCAAGGAATAGCATACAAACCAGAACCCGGTTTTTGGCAAAAACTGTGGGGTACTGAGGTTCCAGTGGAAGAAGAAGCAACCTTGTTGCTCAATCACAACTATGATGGCATAAAAGAACTGGACAATCACCTTCCTCCGTGGTGGAAATATCTATTCTATCTTTCTATAGTTTTTGCCGTTGCTTATGTATTTATCTATCATATATCGGGAGCTTTACCTCTACAATTAGAAGAATATAATACAGAATTGCTGATAGCAGAAAAACAAGCTGAGCAAAGACAGTTGGAAGCTGGAAACAGTATTGATGAAAACAATGTCGAGTTTTCAGATGAAACAGGTATCATTTCCAATGGAAAAGAAATTTATGCAGGAAAATGTGTGGCTTGTCATGCTACAGATGGCGGAGGTGGAGTAGGTCCCAATCTGACAGACGAATATTGGATTCATGGGGGAAGTATCAAAAGTATTTTTAAGACCATAAAATATGGCGTACCTCAAAAAGGAATGATTTCATGGCAAAACCAGCTGACTCCATCAGATATTAGAGATGTGGCAAGTTATATTGTGACCATAAAAGGAGCTAAAACAGCCAGCCCTAAGGAGCCACAAGGAGAGATATACGTAGAGGAATAACTAAAAGTGATGGAAGACTTTTACTCTTATGATGAGGAATTTAGAGACACTATCTCTACTGTAGATGAAGAGGGTAAAAGAATCTGGGTTTACCCTAAGAAGCCCAAGGGGAGTTTTCACAACGCCCGGCTTCTAGTCACTATAGTACTTTTGGGATTACTATTTACAGGTCCTTTTTTGACCTGGAAGGGAAATCCAATGTTTCTATTTAATATTTTCGAAAGAAAATTCATCCTTTTCGGTATGCCTTTTTGGCCTCAGGATTTCATTATTCTTGGGATAGCAATGATCACATTTTTTGTGTTTATCATTCTCTTTACTGTAGTTTTCGGACGGATATGGTGCGGATGGGCTTGTCCTCAGACATTATTTATGGAAATGGTCTTCCGCAAAATTGAGTATTGGATAGAAGGGGATGCCAATCAGCAAAGAAAGCTGAATCAAGCTCCCTGGAACAAAGAGAAAATCCTAAAGAAAGGTAGCAAACAATTGATCTTTGTGTTGATTTCCATTCTGATATCACATACCTTGATGGCATATCTCATCGGGAAAGACCAGGTAATAGAAATAATAAGCCAACCTCCTACCGCCCACATGTCGGGTTTCATTGGTTTGGTGTTTTTTACAGGCATATTTTATTGGGTATTTAGTGTTTTTCGTGAGCAGGCATGCACAGTCGTTTGCCCCTATGGTCGTCTTCAGGGTGTATTGCTAGACAAACAATCTATCGTGGTTGCTTATGATTGGCTGAGAGGAGAACCAAGAGGTAAACTCAAAAAAGGAGAACCAAAAGAAGACAAAGGCGATTGCATAGACTGCAAACTTTGTGTACATGTTTGCCCTACAGGTATAGACATTCGACACGGCACACAACTGGAATGTGTCAACTGTACAGCATGCATTGATGCATGCGATGAAGTGATGACTAAGATAGATAAGCCAAAAGGGCTTATCAGGTATGATTCTTATGCCGGAATCAAAGAAAAAAAGAAACTCAGACTCAATGCCAGAATACTTGCTTATTCTTTGGTCTTATTAGGGCTCCTGTCACTACTCACCTATCTTATTGCCAGTCGTAGCGATGTGGATGTTACTATATTTCGAGTACCCGGCATGCTCTATCAGGAACAGGAAAATAATAGAATCAGCAATTTGTACAATATTCAATTTGTAAATAAAACTTATGAAGACATCTCACTGGACATCAAATTGAAGGACATTCCTGATGGTGTAATAAAAAGAGTAGGAGACGAAGGAATAAGTGTACTTGCAACTGAAAGTTCAGAAGGAACATTTTTTGTCGAATTACCTAAAGAATATTTGACATCAAGAAAAACACCAATAATAATTGAAGTTTATAAAAACGGGAAGGTTTTTGACGAAATGAAGACAAATTTTTTAGGCCCTTTTACAACAACAAAATAATGAACTGGGGAAATAAAGTAGTATTGTCATTTATAGCATTTGTAATCATCATTGTTACTATGGTAGTAGTAAGTATGAAACAGGATATTTTTCTGGTATCAGAAGATTACTATGACAAGGAAGTAAAATACCAAAGCCAGATAGACAAAATGAAATTGGCCTCTAGTGAAAGAGCCACTGTAACCATCAGCAAAGACAGTGATAAAGTACAATTTGATTTTTCTGATGTGCCTGAAAAAGGAGAAATTCTTTTCTTCCGACCTTCGGATGCTACAAAAGACTTTAAAGTAGAGGTGATGAAAGAAAAAAGGCAGTCTCTTTCGAAGGATAATTTGGGTAAAGGCTATTGGAAAATGAAAATTTCATGGAGTGCAAATGGGAACGATTATTATACCGAAAAATCTATTGTGATTTAGGTCTATAAAGTTCAATAAACACTGAATACATGTATTTATCAGCACTTATATTTGGATTACTCGGAAGCGTACACTGTGCAGTTATGTGTGGCCCGATAGCTATGGTGCTGCCAAAAGGCAAACATTTTTTGAATCAGGTTAGTTACAATTTTGGTAGAATTACTTCCTACCTGATTATTGGAGGCATTTTTGGACTTATCGGAAAAGGCATGTTTTTAGTCGGCTTCCAACAAACAATCTCTGTGCTGGCTGGTGTTTTGTTGATCCTGATCTATTTCGGATCAAAATCGTATTCAGGGAACATAGCCGGAACAACTTTTTTCAACAAAATACTAACCTCAATCCGAAAATCAATAGGAGCAAATTTGACAGTGAATAAATGGTACTCCAGGTATTTGGTTGGATTGGTGAATGGGTTTTTACCATGCGGGCTCGTTTATATGGCAGCTGTGGCAGCCATTTCCACAGGAAGCCCAACAGGAGGCATGACATATATGTTTTTATTTGGTTTGGGCACAGTACCCATGATGGCAGGGCTATCCATCTCCAAACAGTTTTTTAAAGCCAAACAAAGGGCAAGCCTATACAGATTCGTCCCTTATTTTGTGGTAGTGGTTTCTACATTGTTTATCCTCAGGGGTATGAATTTAGGAGTACCCTATGTCAGCCCTAAGCTGAGTAGTGAAAACACTATTCCTTCCTTAATCTGTGAGTAAGCATTTTTTGAAATACAAGAAGAGTTTTAGTTAAATAAGTAAGTGCAATGTGTAAATAAAGAAGGTATATTTGATTTGAGATTAAATTAATTAGTACACAAATTCTAATTATGTATAGATTTGAGATGCCTAGACAAGTTAAAAGTGATTATCACGGTTATCAAACTTTTATTGACCTAGCCAATCAAACAAAAGAATTTGTTTTTGAAGATATTGTTATTGACTTTGAACAAAACACATGGTTTGAAGCCAATCTATGTGCAGTTTTAGGGACAATAATAAGTAACATTAGTGATCTTAATTCGGTTGAACTAATAAACATGAATAGTTGGCTTGAAAATATTCTTAGCAAGAATGGATTTCTTGTCAATTTTGGTGGTCAGTTGAAGATAGATTTTCATCAAACTACTGTAAAATATCAGAAATATAAAGTCACCGAGGAGAAACTTATCAAGAAATATTTAGATGAAGAATTATTACAAAAGAACGAGTTTCCCAAATTAAGTGGATTACTCAGAAAAAAAATTGGTGAGAGTATCTTTGAGATTTTTTCCAATGCTGCTATTCATGGAAAATGTACTCATGTATATTCTTGTGGTCAGCATTATCCAAACAAAACCCCCGCAAGGCTCGACTTTACTATAGTGGATTTAGGAAGGACAATTAAAAAAAATGTGGCAGACTATCTTAATTCACCTATAGACGGAGTTGATGCCATTAAATGGGCAGTAACAGAGGGACATACTACAAAACAAGGAAGCCACCCAGGAGGGCTGGGGTTAAAAGTAATCATGGAGTTTTTAAAAATAAACAATGGCAAAATGCAAATTGTGTCGTCAGATGGCTATTGGGAATTGGTAAGAAATGAAATATCATTTATGTCATATGTCAATTCTTTTCCAGGAACACTGATCAACTTAGAGTTTAACCTTGATGATAAGGAAGCGTATTATGATATACAAGAAGGCTTAAGTATTGATGATATATTTTGAGTAACTTTGTATCTTTAACTATGGAGCAGGTAAGAATAAATATTTTTGAAGCTATTGGTGGCGATGGTGCTATTTCCGTTGATGATGGAGATATGATATATTCTAAAGTAGAAAAAGCGGTACTAAAAAATGCTCAGGTAATTTTAGATTTTCAAAACATAAAATTAATAACAACTGCATTTCTAAATGCAGCTATCGGGCAGTTATATGGTAATTTTTCAACCGAGTTGATTAAAGAAAAGCTAAGTCTTGAGAATGTAGCTCAAGAAGATTTGCCAACATTTAAAATAGTCACAAATAGGGCAAAACAGTATTTTCTGGATAAAAAAGGGTTTGAAAATGCCGTAAATGACCAATTGAATAATGGCTAAAGTCTTTTCTATTAATGATTATTCGCCTAAATCCAGTGAAACATATTTTTTGGATACAAATGTTTGGTTGTATTTATTTTGTCCAATTGCAAATCACAGAGATAAAGAACAACGTATATATTCTTCCTTTTATAAATTATTAACTCAAGGAGATCATTCAATTTTTGTTAATTCTTTAGTAGCATCTGAGTTCGCCAATGCTTATCTAAGAATTGATTTTAGACTTTGGAAAGAAGAAACAAAAAATTTCAATGCGGACTACAAAAGAGATTTTGTAAGAAGCAACCGATTTATTTCCACAGTAAATCAGGTAAAAAAATCATTACGAGTTATCTTGTCTAAAGCTCATAGAATGACTGATAACTTTAATGCTATTGAACTTGATCATGTATTTTCTGAATTTGGGAGATCAGACTTTAATGATTCTTACTATTTGGAATTGTCAAGAATGAATAATTGGAAGATTGTAACTCATGACGCTGATTTGTTTAAAAGCAATCAACTAGATGTTGATGTAATCACCGGAAATCGTTAAAGTTTCTCTTCTTTAGTTCATCATTAAAATGCCAACTTTACATTTAACATTCAAAAACTGCTCTATCTGTTATTCTACCATTTTTTTCTCTATAGATGGGCAAAACAAACTTCAATAGGTTTTATTTTCTGGTTATCTGGATGGGGGTTGTGCCGCTGCTGTCGTCTGCATCCATTACGCTACTGATTATAAAAAACGAACCTATCATTGCAGGATTTACATTTTGGCAATGGGGAGTATTTTATTCTCTATCAGTGTTTACAATGGCACTGGCGATTACCCCTACCACTTTTATGGCATTGGTCAGTGGTTTTTTCCTGGGTATTGATGGCATAGTTCCCATTGTAATATCCTATCAACTGGCATCACTCATTGGTTATTATTTGGCAGGGAAACTTGACGAAGGTTTTTTACAATTCATACAAATCAAATACCCAAAGTCCCGACACATTATCAACAACCTCCACCAAAATCAATTAGGGTTAACATTTTTGTCCAGGCTATCACCTGCCCTGCCCTTTGCCATCATGAATGTCGTGCTGTCCGTTTCCGGAATAAGGATGTTACACTTTTTCTGGGGAGGTTTGATCGGAATGCTGCCACGAACATTGTTTTTCGTTTGGGTGGGACTGGAAGCATCCAAGCTGTCTGATGCTATGGTTGGAAATGAAAACATCTATATAACGATCGGTCTTTCTGCATTGATTCTCTTTATTATCTATAAGTTGCTCAATCGCTCCAAATAAAACACGAACTAAGTGCCAGTGGGTATGCATTTTCACCTGCTAACGGTATTTTAATTACTGGTTTGGCTTTCTACTTTTGATTGCAAAAAAAGTAAACCTATGAAAGCTTTAAAGGGATTAGTATTTGTTGTCACACTTGGCATTTTTCTATATTTTCAATTTTTCGTTGAAGGCTATGGCACCAAACTGGTGTTTAATGGTACAGAAGTTTATTACACCAAAAATGTAACAGAAGAAACAGCCAATAAGCTTGGAAACTACCTGGTAGATGCAGAGTTTGCCGATGGTGACGAAAAAGCGGTACAACTTGACAAAACAGAAGGTACATATCAATTCAGGATGGTCACTCAGGATGGTATTGCCAACAATGAAGAGTGGTTACCTACATTTAAGGCCTTTGTAGTTGAGCTAAAAGCAGCTGTCTTTCCCGATGACAATGTTGAGTTACACCTTTGTGATGACAGTTTCGAAACACTTCAGGTAGTAGAATACACACCTCTTTAAAACCTCAACATCATTTGATGATTTAAACGTTTAGTCCTGCTTTATTGCATTTGCCTTTAACATCAATGATTGCCATGTCTGCCCGGCAGGTGTTCTCACAAACACTCTCAAATGTCCTTCCCGTTTGTGGAGACCTGTCTGCCAAAATCAGGCAGGCACAAAACAGGGGTGGAGTTTATAATATAACAAAGCAGGGTTAGTTTGGCCTCTTCCAAAAACGTTGAAAAAGAACCATTTTAAGCTTTTTATTAATAATCTACTATTCCGATAGACTAAAAAGGGTAAATTCCTTGTTCGTTCGAATTATATTTTTCAAATTTGCCCGCTCGATTCAAAAATGAACAATATGAATCAGTTGTTTAGTAAGTCAATGAAGTTGTATGGATAGCAGAGTCAGGCATATTGCCAAAAGTATAACATGGAGAGTGATTGCATCAGCTACTACTTTCACTTTGACCTTAGCCTTTTTCGGAAAAGCTGAGATAGCCATGGCATCATGGTTGGCCGTTGCGGAGACATCTATCAAAATACTGATTTATTATTTGCATGAGAGGATTTGGTTTAAATTGAGTACAAAATTAAATCATAAAATGAGACATATTGCCAAGGCATTTACTTGGCGTGTGATTGCTTCGGCTACTACTTTTGGGTTGGCACTATTGCTGTTTGGCAGCCATGACAATGCCATGGAAAAGGCTACCTACATTGCACTGATAGAATCCGTACTTAAAATGATATTTTACTACGGGCACGAAGAAGCATGGTACCGCATCAACCTTGGATTGGACAACAGAGAAAAGAACAACGTTACATTATGACAGAAAATATCATTCCTCATAATCATGCCATAGTTCAGGCAGATCGCATCAAAAAGCTGGGATACAAACCCTTGCTTATCTGGTTCGTTGGTATGTCCGGATCGGGAAAATCAACATTGGCCAGTGCCCTGGAAGAAAAGCTGTTTGCGGACGGACTGAATACGTACATTCTGGATGGTGACAATATCAGAAGTGGCCTCAACAAGGATTTGGATTTTTCAGACGACAGTCGAAAAGAAAATATCCGAAGAATTGCAGAAGTATCCAGATTATTTGTGGATGCCGGTACAGTAGTACTCACGGCTTTTATTACTCCTTTTGCAGAGGAAAGAGAAAAAGTCAGACAATTGGTGGGATCAGACAATTACCTGGAGGTATTTGTCGATTGCCCTTTGGAAGAATGTGAAAAACGAGATGTTAAAGGACTTTATGCCAAAGCCCGAAGAGGAGAAATCAAAAATTTTACAGGAATTGATTCTCCTTTCGAAAAGCCGGTAAGCCCTGATGTACTTGTGGAATCACATAAGGTATCTATATCAGATGGTGTAGAGGCTATTTATAAAATTGTAAAAGAAAAAATTAACATAAATGAGTAATTACAATCTTACACATATTAAAGAGCTTGAAGCTGAAGCGATTTATATATTAAGAGAAGTTTTCGCACAATTTGAAAATCCGGCAATACTTTTTTCCGGAGGCAAAGACTCGATCTGTGTCGCTCATCTGGCACGAAAAGCTTTCTTCCCTTCTAAAATCCCATTTCCATTCGTTCACGTGGATACAGGTCATAACTTTCCTGAAACCATGGAATTTAGAAACGCCTATGTGGAAGAACTTGGAGTCAAATTGATAGTTGGTTCTGTGCAAAAATCCATTGATGATGGAGCTGCCACAGAAGAAAAAGGCAAAAATGCCAGCAGAAATGCCATTCAGACGGTTACACTTTTAGATACCATTGAAGAGTATCAGTTTGATGCTTGTATCGGAGGAGCAAGACGAGATGAGGAGAAGGCGAGAGCCAAAGAAAGGTTTTTTTCACACCGTGATGAATTTGGACAGTGGGATCCCAAAAACCAGAGACCGGAACTTTGGAACATATTTAATGGTAGGTGTCATCAAGGTGAACACTTCAGGGTTTTTCCATTAAGTAATTGGACTGAGATGGATGTTTGGCAATATATTTTATCTGAAAATATCGCTTTACCATCGTTATATTTTGCGCATGAGAGACAAGTGATCAGAAGAAGTAATAGCTGGCTACCTGTTTCTGAGTTTATCCAAATCGCAGAGGACGAAGAAATAGTAACAAAGAAAATTCGTTTCAGAACATTAGGTGATATTACCATCACAGGCGGTGATGAGTCTGATGCAGATACTTTAGAGAAAATAGTTGATGAAGTAGCTTCTGCCAGACAAACCGAAAGAGGAAACAGAGAGGATGACAAGCGTTCAGAGACCTCAATGGAAGACAGAAAGAAGCAAGGGTATTTTTAGATTTAGCCGTTGGCTTTAAGCCAATAGCTTTTGGCAATGAGAGATTTTACGAAATACGAAATTTGGGAGCTAGCAATTGAGGTTGCCCAGTTGATTTATAAGTCATCTGATTTTTTTCCTGATGAAGAGAAATTTGGCTTGATATCTCAGATTAGACGAGCTTCTGTTTCTATATCTTCTAATATTGCTGAAGGAGCCAGCAGGTCGTCAGATAAGGAATTTAATAGGTTTCTGGAAATTGCTATAGGCTCATTGTTTGAAGTTAGGTCTCAACTATTTTTGGCCAAAAGAATTCAAATTTTAAAAGAAAATGAGTTCGACATGCTAGATGATAAATTATCTGTTCTGGCAAAAAAACTGAACTCCTTAAGAAATAAGTTAAACCATTAAACTTAGCTAACGGCCAACAGGCTAATAGCTAATAGCAAAACAACATGGAAAAACACGACAATAAAGGTTACCTCAATATGGAACTCCTTCGTTTCACTACAGCTGGTAGTGTAGATGATGGTAAAAGTACTTTGATAGGCAGGCTGCTATATGATTCAAAATCAATATTTGCAGATCAACTGGAGCAAGTAGCCAAGTCAAGTGAAAGAAAAGGCCTGGAACATACAGATTTAGCACTTTTAACGGACGGGTTAAAAGACGAAAGAGAACAAGGAATCACTATTGATGTGGCCTATAGATATTTTGCTACTCCAAAGAGAAAATTCATCATAGCTGATACCCCTGGCCATATTCAATATACCAGAAACATGGTAACAGGTGCTTCTACGGCTAACTGTGCCCTTCTGCTCGTTGATGCCAGAAAAGGTGTGATTGAGCAGACAAGAAGACATTCTATTATTGCATCCCTATTGAAAATCCCTCACGTTATTGTTTGTGTGAACAAAATGGATTTAGTGGACTACAGTGAAGAGGTTTTCGAAAATATTAAAGAAGATTACGAAGCATTTGCATCAAAACTGGAAGTAAAGGATGTCCGTTTTATCCCTATTTCTGCTCTGAATGGAGATAATGTAGTGAACAGAAGTGATAAAATGCCTTGGTACGGAGGGTCAACTTTGCTCTACACTTTAGAGAACATTCATATTGGAAGTGACCACAACCACATCGATTGCCGTTTTCCTGTCCAAACAGTTATTCGTCCAAAGACCGACAAATACCATGACTTTCGAGGATATGCTGGTAGAATTGCCAGTGGTGTATTTAGAGCGGGTGACGAGGTAACGGTTATGCCATCTGGATTTAGCTCTACCATCAAGTCAATTGATACTTATGACGGAGCGATTGATGAAGCATTTGCTCCCATGTCCGTTACTATTCAGCTTGATGATGAAATTGACGTTGGACGAGGTGATATGATCGTGAGAACAAATAACAAACCCAATGCAATTCAGGATATTGATGTGATGATCTGTTGGTTAAACCCTAAAGGGCCAAAGCTTCGAGCAAAGTACATTTTGAGGCATACCACATCAGAAGTGAAAGCCATGATCAAAGACATTAGCTACAAGTTAGATATCAGTACGCTACATAGAAATGTAGAGGATAAAGAAATATCTGCCAACGACATCTGTAAAATGCAGCTAAGGACAACTAAACCATTATTGGCAGATGCTTACTCTAAAAACAGAGTAACCGGAAGCTTAATTTTAGTAGATGAAGGCACGAATGAAACAGTTGCCGCTGGCATGATTATTTGATATTGAAAAAACCCACCCCTACCCCTCCAAGGAGGGGAATTGCTTCACAGGATACAATATCTTCTGAGGTCTATTTATGGGGCCGTAATGAAAAAACTATTTAAGGCTCATTGAAAGATAATTCACCCACAGAATCAAAAGAAACAACTAAAGAAAATCCCCTCCTTGGAGAGGGGTGGGTAACTACAATTTTGGACTACCCACCCAGAAAGAAATTTTATTGCACTTTAATAAATTGCATTTACAAATTTCTAAATGGATCGAATTCTCCTCCTCGGAGGGGTAGGTTAATACAGTTTTAGGCGGGGGTAATAAACCAAAAATTACTATGTCAAAAAGAAAAATCATTCCATGCAACCCCAAGCTCAAAGAATTGGCAAAACAACTTCGAAAAAATATGACGCTTTCTGAGGTTTTGTTATGGGATCAATTGAAGCAAAAGAAAATGATGGGCTTTGACTTTGACAGGCAAAGGCCCATTAATAATTTCATTGTTGATTTTTATTGTAAGGATTTAATGTTGGCTTTGGAAATTGATGGAGATAGCCATAATCACGAAGAATCCTATAATGCTGACCTGAAAAGGCAGCATATTCTGGAAGAATCAGGAATTTCTTTTCTCAGGTTTGATGACCTTGAAGTGAAAAAGAGCATGAATAATGTGCTTAGGACAATACAATATTGGATAGAAGATAATATGGAAAAAGAAGATAATATACAAAGACCCACCCCCACCCCTCCAGGGAGGGGAATTGCTTCACAGGATAAAATATCTTCTGAAGGCTATTCAAGGGACAGTAATGTGAAAAGCTCTTCAGGATCATTGAAAACTAATTTGCCCACAAAATCAAAAGAAACAACTAAAGAAAATCCCCTCCCTGGAGGGGCGGGTGACTATCAACACCTAATAGAAATCGCCAAAGAAGCCTCCATTGAAGCCGGAAAAGCCATATTAGAAGTCTATAACAGTAACGATTTTAATGTAGAAAAAAAGGGAGACGACTCTCCTTTGACTAAAGCTGACAAAAGAGCCCATAATGTTATTGTTTCATTTCTTGAAAAAACCGGGCTGCCAATTCTAAGTGAGGAAGGCCGGGATATTCCCTATGAAGAAAGGAAAAACTGGGAATACTTTTGGATGGTCGATCCTTTGGATGGCACCAAAGAATTCATCAAGAGAAACGGAGAATTCACAGTTAACATTGCTCTTATTGAAAAAGACCGTCCTGTAGCAGGAGTGATTTACGTACCAGTGACGGAAAAGCTTTATTGGGCAGCACAAGGGTTGGGATCACATTTGGAATGCTCAGGAACAACCACTCAAATTTTCTCCAACAAAATTGCCTTAAATCAAAAACGATTAAAAGTCGTCGCTTCCCGGTCACACCTAAATGAGGATACCCAACAGTTTTTGGACTCTCTCATAGAACCACAAACCATCTCAATGGGCAGTTCCCTAAAATTTACTATCGTAGCTGAAGGAAAGGCGGATGTCTATCCCCGCTTTGCCCCTACTATGGAATGGGATACCGCAGCAGCACAAATAATAGTGGAAGAATCAGGAGCTAAAGTGTTAAGACAAAACGAAGACATTTCACTGTTATATAACAAAGAAAATTTACTCAATCCGCATTTCATTGTTATAAATAATTGACGATTAGATATAAATAACTTTATATTTGCACTCGTTTAAAAATCGGGTCAATTTTTCCCGAAAAAAAACTTTTAGAATGATTAAAAAACTGCTGTTAGTCTTTACAATAGCAATTTTTTCTTCCAATTTTATTCATGCACAAGATGCTTCTTCCCTCTCGGATTTGAGCAAAGTAAATGTGGATGACTTGTCGGAAGACCAAATTGCCGGGTATCTCAAGAAAGCCCAATCAAGCGGATTATCTGAACAGCAGATGTTGATACTTGCCAAGCAGAGAGGCATGTCAGATACCCAGATACAGAAGTTAAGAAATCGAATCAACTCGTTAGGTATCAGTTCAGGCAAAGACAAATCAAGTGCTGATGGAATCAGTAGGATGAGGGAAGAAAATCAATCAATTCCCCAGTTAGATTTGGCTGCAGACATTTTTGATGGTCTGATTAAAGTAGATTCAAGTGCACTTCTAAAAGAATTTTTAAAAGATCAGGAGCTAAAAATATTTGGCTCAGAAATATTCAACAATACCGAAATAAATTTCGAACCAAGTGTAAATACCCCAACCCCAAGAAATTACCAAATTGGGCCCGGGGACGAAATTATTATTGATGTATGGGGAGCTTCGGAGCAATCTTACGCATTAACAGTCAGCCCGGAAGGTTCAATCAAAGTGACCAATCTCGGCCCAATTTATGTGAATGGCATGACGGTAGATGAAGCATCTTCTAAAGTAAAAAGCAGGTTATCCAAAATATATGCTGGTTTGCTTGATCGTCAGGGGCAATCCCCAAACACTTTTTTTCAATTGACACTAGGAAATATTAGAAGCGTAAATGTGAATGTAATCGGCGATGTAAATAACCCCGGCACCTACACATTGTCTTCTTTTTCTACTGTATTCAATGCGCTATACTATGCCGGTGGGCCTGACAAAAATGGTTCCATGAGAAATATAGAGTTGATTAGAAACAACAAGGTTATTGGTAAACTTGATGTATATGAATACCTGCTTAAAGGAAAATTAACCAGCAACCTAAAATTGGAAGATCAGGATGTTATTCTAGTCAAATCTTATGAAAACAGGGTAACCATTCAGGGAGAAGTAAAAAGACCTGCGATCTATGAGCTTGTAGATGGAGAAGACATGAGTTCTTTGTTGAACTATTCTGGCGGGTTTACAGAAAATGCATACCGGGCAAACTTGCAGATCAAAAGAAATGGCAAAAAGGAAAAAGAAGTAGTAACTGTCAGTGCTACTGAATTTGGAAATACTGAGTTGAAAAATGGGGACAACATTTTGGTCAATAAAATATTGGATCGCTTTACCAACAGGGTAAGAATAGAAGGTGCGGTGAATATGCCAGGAGAATTTGAATTGAAAGACGGCATGACGGTCAAACAACTCATAGCAGCTGCTGAAGGATTGAGAGGTGACGCATTTATGGAGAGATTACTTATTATCAGATTGAATGAAGATTATACCATTTCAAATCTTTCATTCAACGCCAGTGACCTGCTCAAAGGAAATGTTGCAGATATCCCATTGCAAAAGGAAGATCTTATAAAGGTAAGTTCGATTTTCGATCTTGGTGAAGACAAAACCCTGACTATAAAAGGGGAAGTACTCAAGCCCGGAGACTTTCCATATATTGCCAACATGACCGTTGAGGATTTAATTTTACTATCCGGTGGCTTAAAGGAATCCGCTTCTGAAAAGGTAATTGAAGTAGCAAGGAGGCCAACCAAAGTAGATCAGGTTACCAGTGTGGTTTCCGAAGCGTTTGAGTTTGCCATTGGCAAAGGCATGGGACTTTCAAATGATGCTTCTACATTCCTACTAGAGCCTTTTGACATAGTCACCATTCGTAAATCACCGGGTTATACCGAACAAATTACTGTAGAGGTGGAAGGGGAGGTAAAATACCCCGGAAGTTTTGCTTTGAAAATAAGGGATGAGAAAATATCTGACCTCATTGCCCGTGCCGGAGGTATCACTACCTATGGCTATCCAAAAGGGGCTTTACTTATCAGAAGGACAGAGTTCTACGATGGTGCTGGATCAGACAACAAAGCCGCCTTATCTCAAAAGAAAGAAGCCTTTAAAGCTTTTCAGGAAATGGACACCCTAGTAGATAAGCTGGAAATCAAGCAATTTGAAACTGTAGGGATAGACCTGGAAAAAATTCTGGCCAACCCCGGCTCAAAATATGACCTTCGTCTTCAGGAAGGAGATGTATTAAGTATTCCGCAGAGGTTGGAAACAGTAAGAATAAAAGGAGAGATATTGTACCCGCTAACTATAAAATATGGAGATCAATTGTCGTTTAAAGACTACATTGATGCTTCAGGAGGAACGAATGATCATGCCAGAATCGCAAAGTCATTTGTTATTTACCCAAATGGAAAGGCAGCAAAAACCAAAAGATTCTTATGGTTCAAAGATTATCCCGATATACAACCGGGCTCAGAAATTGTGATCCCAAGAAAGCCTGAAAGAAACAGGTTAAGTATTCAGGAAATATTAGCTATTACCACTACTTTGACAACAATTACTTTGTTGGTTGATAGATTAGGTAATTAAATACAAAAATCGAATTCCCCTCCTTGGGGTGATTAGGCCTACCTGTAGGGATGGGTTAGTTACCCAAAACAGAAGGAAATGTAAATAATGTCTAGAAACAACAAAACCATACAGCAGATCCTATCAGGAAATGCTGACGCAAATATTAAATTTAAAGATGTTCTTTCATTGCTTACGTTTTTAGGATTTGAAGTAAGAATAAAAGGGAGTCATCATATATTTAGAAGGGAGGGTGTGATTGAAATGATAAATATTCAAAAGGATGGAAACATGGTTAAACCCTATCAAGTTAAACAGGTAAGGGCTATTTTAGCGGATTATAATTTAATCAGATAGTATTATGAATAAATATGAAATAATATTGTTTTGGTCAGAAAAAGATCAATTGTTTATTGCAGAAGCTCCAGAGCTATCTGGTTGCTCTGCTCATGGAAAATCTCGTGAAGAAGCCTTGAAAAATATAGATCAGGCAGTGGAATTGTGGATTCAAACAGCTCAGGAATTTAACGATCCTATTCCACAACCCAAGGGAAGAAAATTAATGTACGCTTAAAATCTCAAAAGTAACAATCCAAAATATTTGCAAAATAGTATTTCCTTCTTTAGAGAGGGCTGGGTCTGCCTGCCGAACTATAGCCGTCAGTTTAGTTCTTTTGTCATTTCGACGAAGGAGAAATCTTTCTTACTAACTCGAATAAGCAATAAGATCCCTCCTTCGTCGGGATGACAAGGTGACAATTTGCTTAGCCTGACGGCTATGGTCGGACACATGTACGAGTTTGTAACATACGAAAAACAGAAGAAAACTTGGAACAAAAAGACAACATTGCGGAAGATGAAATCGAATTGATCAAATTGGTCAAAACCATTTGGGCAAAAAGTAATAGTTATGCTTATCTTTGCAAGAGCCTTTATTAAATAATCATGGGAGATTTTACAAATAGAATCACTATCAACCCAGAAATTTGTCATGGTAAAGCTGTAATTAGAGGATTAAGATATCCTGTTGATGCCATGTTGGAGCTTATGGCTTCTGGAATGACAACAGAAGAATTGTTGAATGACTACCCGGATTTAGAAAATGAATATTTTTTGGCTTGTTTATTATATGCATCTAATCTCAAGGACAGAATATAAATGTCATGATTGACTCTATAGAACATATCGACTTCACAAAAAAATATACTTATTCGGATTATCTCACCTGGAATTTTAGGGAAAGGGTAGAGTTGATTAAGGGGATTTTGTACAAAATGTCACCAGCGCCGAGGCGAATACATCAAAAAGTTTCTATTGAGTTGGCTACAATGATTAAAAATTGTTTGAAAGATCGGAAATGTGAACTTTACACTGCTCCTTTTGATGTGCGCTTTATCAAAGAAGGCCAAATTAAAGACGACAATATCGTTACAGTGGTGCAACCGGATCTTTGCATAATTTGTGACCAAAACAAACTGGATGATGCAGGTTGTCTTGGAGCGCCTAATATGATTGTCGAAATACTGTCTCCCTCCTCTGCGCAAAAGGACGCAAAGGAAAAATTTCAATTGTACGAGGAACATGGGGTACAAGAATATTGGATGGTTCATATTGATGAAAAACTGATAGATGTATTTCATTTGGAAAACAATAAATACCAATTGGACAAGATATATACAGCAAGTGATCAAATCAAATCTGCCGCAATACAAGGATTAATTGTCGATGTTCAGGAAGTTTTTCAAGGCTTATAATATTTAACAGGGAAGAAAATTAATGTACGCTTAAAATCTCAAAAGTGGCAATCCAAAATATTTGCAAAATAGTATTTCCTTCCTTAAAGGAGGCTGGGTCTGCCTGCCGAACTATAGCCGTCAGTTTAGTTCTTTTGTCATTTCGACGAAGGAGAAATCTTTCTTACTAACTCGAATAAGCAATAAGATCCCTCCTTCGTCGGGATGACAAGGCAGCAATTTGCTTAGCCTGCCTGCCGGACAGGCAGGGGTGGGTTAGTTGCCATCTAAAAATAGAAAGAAAAACTTGGAACAAAAAGACACCATAGTGCAAGACGAAGCTTCCTCCAAACTCTTACCGGAAAGTCGGGAAGGGGAATGGCCTGTATGGGTGTTGTGCTGGTGAAAAATATGAACTTGTTGGCCTAATAATGCCGGAATCAAATCGCATAGAATACAAGCAAAAACTAACTGATGATTTGGAGAAAGAAGTCGTTGCTTTTCTGAATTACCATGAGGGGGGCGTGATTTACTTGGGAATAGATAAGTTTGGAAAAGTTGTAGGCATTACTGAATCCGATCCGGTTCAATTGTTGATCAAAGACCGCTTGAAAAACAACATCCTGCCCTCTTGCATGGGTCTGTTCGATATTTCGATAGAAATCCGGGATGAAATTGAAGTCATCAAAATTATTGTAGCGAGTGGCCCTGAAAAACCCTATTATGTAAAAAAATATGGTATGTCAGAAAAAGGAGCCTTCATACGGACGGGTAGTGCCTGCGAGCCCATGCCTGTGAAGATGATCGAAACCCTCTTTGCCAAACGCACCCGCCATTCCATTGGAAAGGTCAGATCGCCCAGGCAGGACCTGGTCTTTGAGCAACTCCACATTTACTACGATGCTGCCGGGAAACGACTCAACGAGCAGTTTGCCCCCAACCTGGAATTGCGCAATGAGGACGGTGACTACAACTATGTGGCATATCTGATGGCAGACATCAACCGAATCTCGGTAAAGACCGCCAAATATAAGGGGTTGGATCGGGTGGATTTGATCGAAAACAACGAATATGGACATGCATCTTTAATCAAAGCCACAAAGCAGGTGCTGGAAAAAGTGGAACTGGAAAACAGAACCCTGACCCGGATCATCTCCCGCGAACGTGAAGAAACCCGCTTGTGGAACCCCGTGGCATTACGGGAAGCTATAATCAATGCCTTTGTACACAATGATTATACCCGGGAAATTGCCCCGAAGTTTGAATTTTTCGCTGACCGGCTGGAGATCACCTCTTACGGTGGCCTGCCGCAAGGATTGAGCCGGCAAGAGTTTTTCGAAGGGTTTTCCGTTCCCAGGAACAAGGAGATCATGCGCATTTTCAGAGACCTGGATCTGGTATCCCAAGGATATTGACAAGTTATGGAAAGGAATGTTTTCATTTTTCAGAAAACTTTCTAAGAATGGTTTTCCCGGTTAATGGTAAGGGGGTAGTAATAAATGAGGGATTAAATGAGGGATTAAATTCCCTGCTTGAGGCCATCCGGAAACATCCCGGCGTGCAGGCCAAAAAGCTGGTGGACATCCTGGGCGATCGTTCCGTGAAGACTGTAGAACGACAAATCTCACAATTGACCGACAGAGGTTTGGTAGAACGGAAAGGTAGTAGAAAAACAGGCGGCTATTGGCTCACAAGTTAAATGTTTGGTATAGAATTGCAGCCAGATTGGTGAGAAGACGAAATGGACCGCCGCAAGTTTGTCTCCACTTTACAAAGTAAGTCACACAAAAAATGAATACACCACCTGCCTACTCCTTCCAGGGCTTTTCAGGTAACTTTTTATATCGAAACGGATGTCGTAGAAAAAGACGGGGAAAAATTAAACATACGACAACAACAAATACTTTCCCTGATAAAATCTTCGCCAGCCTTACAGCAAAGAAGTTATGGATTCCTCACAGGGAAATTGAAATGATGCCTATGAGCGATACGAGATCAAGGAAAATCATGCAGACATTCAGGAACCTGGATCCGATAGAGCAATTGGATTTTGACCAGCTATGACAGGGACTGCTTTCATTTTTCTGAAAATTTTCTGAGAATGACATTTCCTGCCTTGGATGGCTTGTAGCTTTTTTGTATTTTCAGCCTATGACACGAAGTGAATACATTACCAAACACCAGGGTCTTTTTTGGTACACGCCCAAGGATAAATTAGCCGATATTTCGGACAGTTTTCTGGTAGAGACTATTTTGAACTATGGCAGCCTGGACGATGTAAAAGAACTATTTCGGGTAATGGGAATAAAAAATGCAGCAAAAGTATTTTTTGATTCGATTGCATTGAGTGAGCGGAGAAAAAACAATTACCACGAATTGACCCTGAATTATTTCACCTTGTTATTTGACCAATATGCACACTGAGATATTATCGACAAGGCAACAAGAGCTGCTCCCCTCCATCAACCAATTTAAAAGAAGTTTTTATCTGGTAGAGGGTACGGCCATCGGATTGCAGCTAGGACACCGCCGATCTATAGATTTTGATTTGTTCAGCCATACGAAACTGAACAAAACGAGAATAAAACAATGGCTTTCCGAAATCCCATACACCAAATCAACCCTTTTTGAAGATTTTGATCAAATGCATTTCAACATTAACAAAGTGAAGGTTACCTTTTTTCAGTATCCCTTTCCGGTAGAGCACCCCGTCAAGTGGGAAAATAACCTCACTATGCCGGATTTATTAACACTTGCGGCGATGAAAGCCTATGCGCTGGGGCGCAAGTCCAAATGGAAAGACTATGTGGATTTATATTTTTTGATTGGACACTATGCAATAACCGACATATCACGAAAAGCTAAAAGTATATTTGGGGAACTGTTTTCCGAGAAAATGTTTCTCCAACAATTGGCATTTCACAAAGACATTGATTATCAGGAAGCCGTGGAATACCTGGCCCCAAACCCACCCACAGAGCAGGGCTGTTGCATTTAAAAAAGCAGGCTATCCCCAGACTTGTTCTGGGGTCTCTAAGTGATAGCAGTAATTCTAAAGGATGCCGCAACAGGTGCGGCAAGGCAGTTTTATTTTTAAATGCAACAGCCCTGAACCCACAGAGGGGGAAATAAAAAATAAATTGATACAGGAAGCAACAAATATTTTTGATTGAGTGGCATCCCGTACAAACGGGATCGGGGCGAATTCCATGCCTGCGTACCAGAATATCGTCACTACAGTATGCAGCCAATAAAACATACTTAACTTGACACTGGTGCTAAGTTAAGTGTACTGTGATTCCGCCCTAATAACCCAATAAATTCTAAAAAAGGGAGAGCAAAAAAACCGGTGGCTACTGGCCTGTAGTGAAATCTTGATATAAATGGTGAAAAAGAAAATTAATCATCATCAAAAGAATTTCTGTTTTTAGCATGGAAATTCTTAGCTTTGCCCCTTTAAAAAATGAACGAAGAAAATCATACAAGAAGACGACTTATCAAAAACCTCCCTTCAGATGCCGGGCGTGGGTAAGTAATCCATTACCTTCGCAGATCGAAATTAAAAAATGGAAGAAAATCCGGAAATAGAAGCTACCAAAAGCCAAGGGCAAGAGGCCAAGGGCCAAGGGCTAAAAGCCAATGGCCGAATAGTACAAGAAGACGAAATAGACCTGATCGAATTGGCAAAAACCATTTGGGCAGGGCGTAGGTTGATTGTAAAAATCACATCTGTATTTGTTATTTTAGGCTTAATTATCGCTTTTACAAGCAAAGTGGAATATGAAGCTTCCTGCAAACTTCTGCCGGAAAGCCAGGAAGGTATGAAAAGCAGCCTGGGAGGATTAAGCGGACTGGCCGGATTGGCAGGTATCAACCTGGATATGGGAGGAGCAGGTGTATTGACTCCAGAATTGTATCCTGAAATTGCTAAAAGTTTGCCTTTCCAATTGCAAATTTTAAAAGACACCTTAACTTTTGAGAATCAAAATATCAGGACTACTGCATTTCATTACTTTAAGGAAATAGACAAACCAACCTTACTCGGCTATATCGCCAAATACACTATAGGATTACCTGGCTTAATTAAATCCATATTTACTGAAGATGCTGAAACAAATGAAATTATTCAAGCTAAAGATGAGCCTATTAGAATTTCTAAGGAAGACTGGAAACTAATAGAGTTATTTAAAGGCCGTATCAATATAAGTGTGGACAGCAAAAGTGGGATGATAGATATATCGGTAGAAATGCCAGATCCTTTGGCAGCTGCTTCACTTACAGAAAAGGTAGTTGCCCTACTCACAGATGAAGTGACAGAATACAAAATAAATAAGGCTAGGAACAATTTAAATTTTGTTCAAGCCAGTTTCATAGATGCAAAAAAAGAATTTGAAACTATACATTTGGCGCTGGCTAAAATGACGGATCAAAACAGGAATGTGTCATCTGCCTTGGCTGAAATTGAATTACAAAGAATACAAAATGAATATAACGTAGCTTTTGAAGTCTATAAGGGATTGGCTTCTCAAGTCGAGCAGGCTAAGATTAAGCTGAAAGAGGAGATGCCGGTGTTTACCGTATTGGAGCCGATTATTGTTCCTGTTGAAAAAAGCAATATGAGGAAACTACATATACTTATTATTTCAATACTATTAGGAGCTGCTCTTTCTGCTCTTTATATAATTTTTAAAAATCCAATTTTAGGATTAATTTCAGATGTTACCAAAAATTGATATGTTTAATAACTCAACAATTCTTATTACAGGAGGTACTGGTTCCTTAGGAAAAGCTCTAACAAAGCACATTCTTCATAATTTTTCTGACATTAGAAAATTGATTATCTACTCAAGAGATGAGCAGAAGCAATTTCAAATGGCGCAGGAGTACCCATCAGATAAATTTCCTCAGATTCGGTTTTTAATTGGGGATGTGAGGGATAAGGAACGAATGGTTAGAGCGTTTAAGGGTGTTGACTATGTAATTCATGCTGCAGCAATGAAGCACGTTCCAATTGCTGAATACAATCCCGACGAATGTATCAAAACAAATATAGGAGGTGCAGAAAATGTCATTCACGCATCCTTAGAAACGGGTGTGCAACGAGTTGTTGCATTGTCAACAGACAAAGCGTGTGCGCCTATAAACCTATATGGGGCCACTAAACTTACTTCAGATAAATTATTCATAGCAGCTAATAATATAAAGGGAGATAACCCTATACGCTTTTCAGTTGTGCGATATGGTAATGTAATGGGCTCTAATGGCTCTGTGATTCCATTTTTCCTGGCGAAAAAAACTGAAGGTAAATTGCCAATCACAGACCCTAATATGACACGGTTTAATATCTCATTACAGGGCGGAGTAGATATGGTAATGCATGCACTGGAAAATGCTTGGGGTGGAGAATTATTTGTTCCTAAAATCCCGTCGTATAAAATTCTAGACGTTGCGGAGGCGATTGGTCCTGAGTGTGAAAAACCAATAGTTGGAATTAGACCAGGAGAAAAAGTGCATGAAGAAATGATCACTGCTTCGGATTCATTTTACACTTATGACCTTGGAAAATATTACACCATCATACCAGTCACTCATCAATGGTCAATTGAAGAATTTGTTAGAACATTTAGTGCTTCTAAAGTTTCCGAAGGATTTCGTTATAATTCAGGTGAAAACACAGAATGGGAGACGGTTGAATCTTTGCGTAATCTTATCAAACAATATGTAGATGATACGTTTGAGGTATGAGCAAAATCATTCCATACGGCAAGCAGGATATAAAACAGGAGGATATTGATGCTGTAATTGAAACCCTGCAATCTGATTTTCTGACTCAAGGCCCCAAGATTGTAGAATTTGAGAATGCTTTTGCTGAATACGTCGGTTCAAAATATGGAGTTGCCGTGGCAAATGGTACTGCTGCGTTGCATTTATGTACGCTATCTCTAGGTGTTAAATCAGGAGATAAAGTCATTACAACACCCATCACTTTTGCTGCTTCCGCTAATTGTGTTCGTTATTGTGGAGGTGAAGTTGTTTTTTCTGATATTGATCCAGAAACTTATTTGCTTGATATCAATAAAGTTCGGTTTTTATTGGAATCCTCGCCTAAAGGAACCTATCAAGGAATTATTCCTGTTGATTTTGGCGGTAGGCCAGTGGATTTGGAAGAGTTTAAAAAACTAGCAGACGAGTTCGATCTTTGGATCATTGAAGATGCCTGCCATGCTCCAGGAGGATACTTCTATGATAGTCAGGAAAAGAAGCAATCGTGTGGGAGTGGATCCTATGCTGATCTGGCTATATTTTCTTTTCATCCCGTAAAGCACATTGCTGCGGGTGAGGGTGGCATGGTCACAACCAATGATGAGGCACTTTACAAAAGGTTGTTGAAATTAAGAACCCATGGAATCACCAAAGATGATTCTACTTTTGTGAACGATAAGGCTTTGGCCTATGGAGATAGGTTAGTAGAAGAGGATTGGCCTGGCTGGTACATGGAAATGCAAGAACTAGGATATAACTATCGGTTAACAGATTTTCAAGCAGCTCTCGGAAAGAGCCAACTTTCTAGAGCAAGTGAAGGCCTAAAACGAAGAAGAGAAATTGCAAACATGTATTATGAGGCGTTCAAGGATTTGGACTTCATAAAAGGACAGTCTGGAGTTGTTGAAGGGCATGCCTATCATCTTTATGTGATAGAGGTCGAAGACAGAACAGGGCTTTATAATTATTTGAGAAGCAAAAATATTTTTGCCCAAATACATTATTTACCAGTTCATCTAATGCCATATTATCAACAATTTGGGTGGAAAGAGCAAGATATGGCGTATGCAGAAGCTTACTATTCTAGGTGCTTAAGTTTGCCTATGTTTCCCTCATTGTTAGATGAAGATTTAGAATATGTAATTAATTCCATCAGTAAATTCTACTATGGCTAATCTTTGTATAATACCAGCTAGAGGTGGAAGTAAGCGTATACCAAGAAAAAATATTAAACCATTTCTTGGTAAGCCCATAATAGCATATTCGATTGAAACTGCCCTTAATTCTGCCCTTTTTGATGAGGTAATGGTTTCAACTGATGATGAGGAGATCATCATCGTAGCTCAAAAGTATGGAGCTAACGTCCCATTTAAGAGGAGTGATAAAAATGCTAATGATTTTGCCACAACAGTGGATGTAATTCAAGAGGTACTATCTATGTACAAGAAAGTAGAGAGAGAGTTCGATTATGTGTGTTGCATTTATCCGACAGCCCCTTTTATTAACGCTAAAACATTAAATGACGGGTATGATAAACTTATCAGTGAAAAAAGAGTATCTGTATTTCCGGTTGTGAATTTTAGTTATCCAATTTGGCGTGGGCTTAAAATCAAAGAAGATGGGGGAATTGGAATGGTTTGGCCTGAATACCTTGATGCAAGGTCTCAAGACTTGAAAAAGGTCTATCATGATGCAGGGCAATGGTACTGGTTAAATTGTAGATCATTTGAGAGTGAAAGGAGCTTATTTAATTCAAACTCAGGATGCATCCATATGGATGAGATGTCAGTTCAAGATATTGATTCAGATATTGATTGGAAATTAGCTGAGATGAAATTTCAGCTTAATAGATAAAATCTTAAGACATAAGGTTATTCAAACTATATGAATAGCTTGATTAGAAGTGTAAGTGAAAGGATATAAAATACTTAAAAGGCAAAAGTTTGTTTCTGGTGACTACTCAATTGTTCCAATTAGGTTGGATGATAGGTATGATGTAATGAAATGGAGGAATGAGCAGATTTATCATCTACGCCAAAATAGACCACTGACTAAAAAAGATCAAGATTACTATTTTAAAAACGTACTTTCAAAGCTTTTTGAAGAAGTGAGACCTAATCAAGCTCTTTTTTCATATCTGCAAAAAGATACTTGCATTGGTTATGGTGGTCTAGTACACATCAATTGGATTGACAAGAATGCTGAAATTTCATTCATTATGGATACAGAGCTAGAAAAGAAAAGTTTTCATTCAAATTGGACAAAATTTTTAAGTCTGATTGAAGAGGTAGCCTTTAAAGATTTAAATCTTCATAAGATATATGTTTATGCTTTTGATTTAAGACCTCATTTATATAAAGCGTTAGAACAGAATAAATATTTTCCAGATGCAAGGCTTAAAGAGCATTGTTTTTTTAACAATAAATACATTGACGTTGTGATTTTTTCTAAACTGAGTTCAGAAAAATGAAGATTGCATTATTAATAAGCGGTCAGCTTGGTCACCTAGTATTCAAAAAAATATTCTCATTAGAAAATATTGTAGCAGTATTTACTGATAATAATTCAAAAGAGATTATAGCAAAGTGTGAAGAGTATGGGATATCATATTTTGTAGGAAACCCGCGAAAAGGAAAAGCTTCTCAATTTATTTTTGGAAAAAAAATAGAGATTATTCTATCAGTTAATTACCTGTTTCTTATTGAACAAGACCTGATCGAATGGCCAACTAAGTTAGCTTTAAATGTTCATGGTTCGTTACTTCCAAGGTATCGAGGACGAACGCCTCACGTTTGGGCAATTATTAATAATGAGCAACAAACAGGAATAACAGTACATGTCATAGAAGAATCATGCGATACTGGTGATATTTTAGCACAAGAACGGATTGCTATAGCTGATGATGATACTGGCAATGATTTATTATTAAAGTATCAAGAAGTCTATCCTATAATTATTGAAAAAGTATTTCAGGACATCAAATTGGATAGATTACATCGCGTTAAACAAGATGATTCAAAAGCTACATTTTTTGGAAAACGTGTTCCTGAAGATGGGAAAATAAATTGGAATTGGCAAAAGGAAAGAATTAGGAATTGGGTAAGAGCATTGGCACATCCTTATCCTGGTGCATTTTCGATCCATAATGGTAAAAAAATTATTATTGATAAAGTTGAATTTTCGAATGCGGGCTTTGATTATTCATTTCCTAATGGAATGATAATTAATGCGGAAAATGAGATTATAGTAAAAAGTCCAAACGGTGCAATTAAATTATCCCAATTTCGTGATTCAAATAAATGTTTTTTTAAAAAAGGTGAAATTTTAAAATAGTAATGGATATAGGTAACTATAGAATTGACGAAAAAAGCCAAGTGTTTATTATTGCAGAACTTTCGGCCAATCATAATCAAAGTAAGGATGTAGCTATTAAAACAATACAAGCTGCTAAAGAAGCAGGAGCCGATGCGATTAAACTACAAACATATACTCCTGATACATTGACCCTTGATTGTCATAATGAATACTTTCAAATTGACCATGGAACATTGTGGGATGGAAAGACACTTTACGATCTATATCAAGAGGCTTATACTCCTTGGGAGTGGCATAAGGATCTCTTTGA
Source organism: Reichenbachiella sp. MALMAid0571 (assembly GCF_040151475.1). Taxonomy (NCBI): domain Bacteria; kingdom Pseudomonadati; phylum Bacteroidota; class Cytophagia; order Cytophagales; family Reichenbachiellaceae; genus Reichenbachiella; species Reichenbachiella sp. MALMAid0571. The sequence continues at coordinate 210,759 of NZ_JBDKWG010000146.1, forward strand.
AGAAGCAGAAAGAATAGGTTTAATATGTTTTTCATCACCATTTGATAACACGGCTGTGGATTTGCTTGAAGACTTGAATGCTCCTGCCTATAAAATAGCCTCATTTGAAATTCAAGATATTCCTTTAATTGAGTATGTTGCCTCGAAGGGGAAGCCAATAATATTAAGCACGGGAATTGCAACACTAGACGATATAGATTTGGCAATTTCTACCTGTCGAAAAGTTGGAAACAACGACATCATTGTTTTGAAATGTACTTCATCATATCCTGCACCGATTTCATTAGCCAATCTTAAGACGCTAAAGGATATTAGAGATAGGTTTAATGTTTTAATAGGTTTATCCGATCATACAATAGGGAATATAGTCCCTTCAGTAGCCACGGCTCTTGGTGCAAGAGTTATTGAAAAGCACTTTATTCTCGATAAAGTTATTGGAGGACCAGATGCAGGTTTTTCTTTGAATCCCAAAGAGTTTAAATCTATGGTTGAAGAAGTTCGCTCCGTTGAGAAGGTACTAGGTGAGGTCTCATATGAAATTTCTGAAAAAGTAGAGAAAAATAGAAAATTCGCAAGATCTCTATTTGTAGTAAAGGATGTCAAGAAAGGTGATAAATTCACATCAGAAAATGTTAGAAGTATTAGGCCAGGGTATGGGTTACACCCTAAATATTATGCTGAGGTAATAGGATCAATTGCTCAAATGCAGATAGCAAGAGGTACACCATTAGCTAAGGAGATGTATTGATTTTATGTTGCAACTAGCGAAATATATCTATCATTATTTCAGAGCTTTCTGGTACTTATTGTCCTTGCGTACTCCAAATTCTCAACGAAATAGGAAGGTGGTTTTAGTCATTAACCATTTCTTTGATCAGGATATCGCTGCTCTAAAAGCTGTAGAAGGGAACTCAAATTTATTTTTTCTTGTAATTAATCCTCAGCATCTTTTTGCTCCTATTATTTCAGCGTTTCCAATCGAGATTAAAAGAGCAGCAATACCCTATGATGACCTCAGTCAAAGGAATAACCGTCAAACAGCCAGTAAAATATCACAATTTATTTTAAAGTTTTTGTTGCGAAAAGTTGAAATAGATTTAATTCTAACGCCATCGGACTTATATTATTGGGTAAGAGAATTTATTTTGAAAGCTAAACTTGAGGGTATAAGAACCATAGTTTTGGATAAGGAAGGTATTATCTCACCACATTACTTTCATTATCATGCTTTGAAAATTAAAAGACTTTTCCCACCAATTTCTGATGGATTTATTGTTTGGTCCGAAAGACAGAAATCATTCTGGGAAAATGTAGGAATTAGTAGCAGGGATATAAAAATTATAGGTCAACCAAGGTCTGATCTCTTATATCGCCTTTCTAAGAAAAGGCTTAATATATTTGACGATGATACAAAACCCTTAGTTTTATTTTTTACATACTTTGAAAATGCTTATATAACCCCTGAATTGGAAGAAGAAAAGGGACTTTCTTGGAGAGAACTAAGGAGTTCTTCGCATCGCCAAATTAAAATTTTAGCTAAGCAATACTCAGGTATAAATTTTATTGTTAAGTGTCACCCTCAACAATTAGATATTGAGGATGTTGTATTATTTTTTAAAGAGCTTCAAAATGTTAGAATTTTGTCAGGAGCGGAATCATCTAATCAGTTGTTAATTAATGCTAGTTTAGTAATTGGATTCCAATCAACAGCACTTATTGAATCAATTGTTCTAAGAAAGCCTACGATTTACACTTTTTATACGGCAGATGTAGAAGAGTTTAAAGATGGGATACTTCCGTTTCATAAATTTGAAGTTTTCGATGTTGTACATTCAGAATCTCAATTATTTGAAAGAGTTTCATATTATATTGAATCTGATTTTGAAAACATTATGAATGAGGAATCAAGGGAAAAACTCCTCGAACTATACTTTCATAACCCGGACGGGAATACTGCCAAAAGAGTCATTTCCTACTTAGAGTCAATTACTTAGAGTGAGTTTAAGTAAAAAAATAGCCAAAAATACTGTTATTAGCGGAATTGATTTATCTGTTAGTATAGTGTTTGGATTTCTTGTTGTTCCAATATTACTCGGGAGGTTGGGTGAAGAAGTGTTTGGTATTTATAGTCTTATTCTTGTCTTTTCAGTAGGGGGATTTCTTTCATTCTTTGATTTAGGACTTGAAGGCGCCCTGACTAAATACTTGGCTAAGTATGATGGGTTGAAAGATTACGATAATTTCACAAAATACTTTTGGAATGGACTGACGCTCTATTTAATAATTGGGTTAGCGATATTTCTAATACTATTTGTCACAATATATTTGATTGGGGTTTTTCCATTCAACATTCCATCAAATTTGATTGTCCTAACTAAAAATGTTCTGTTAATATATATATATCAGTTCCCATTTCAATTTCTATCACTTGGTTTTAGAGCGACCTTAACCTCAGTTCATAAATTTGGCGCTCTCAAGACAATTAATATGGTTTACATTCTATGTAATTTTTTATTGATTTATTTCCAGTTTAAGAGTGAACATGATTTTATTGAATACATATATTACTTCAATGCTATATTTGTTGTAAAATGTTTCTTTGAGTTTTTAGTATCAGTTAGAGTAATGCCATCGAATTTGAGGTTTAAAGTTTCATTTCAAAGGCCTATTCTAAAAGAACTTTATGGGTTTGCTAAATTTCTATTTCTTAGTAAGCTCGTCGGATTTATCTATAATTTCACTGATAAACTAATTATTAGTTTTTTTATGCCCATTGCGAATCTATCAAAGTTCAATATCTTAGTTAAGATGCCAAATTTGATATCATCTATTAGTTCGGTACTTAACTCGACTATAATCTCAGTTACATCAAATTTGTCTGCATCTAATAACGATAAGGCACTAAAATCACTTTTTATAAAGGGGACAAATTTTAAAATGATAATTATTATTCCGATCGTAATTGTTTCGGCATTGGTTTCAGATCAATTTATAGAACTTTGGGTAGGAAAAGAGTACAGTGATCTCGCTTTTCTTTCTGTAATACTATTGATTCAGTTTGCTTTTAGTCAATTTACATCCTTAGGTTCTACTATGATGGTAGGTAGCGGATTTGTCAAGGAGGTATTGCCATATTCAATTTTTGGAAGCATAGTCAATATTGTAATTAGTTTGTCTTTTTTATCAAAGCTGGGATTGTTAAGTCTTGTATTAGGAACTACTATCTCACATGCAATTATTTTTATGCCTTATACACTAAAAATGATGAGCCTGTATCAGATTCCTAAAAAAGTATTTTGGCTAGAAATCAGGAAAACATTGCTATCATTTGTTCTATTTATTGGAGTTTGCGTTCCAATTAGGAAATTTTTTGATCCATCAAATTTTTTGATGCTTGGCATTGAGATGTTGTTGATGCTGTCTCTTTATTTCTTGATGGCATTATTGTTTGTCCTTGGGGAAGAGGATAAAAAACGCTTAAGGAGGATCATCAAAATTTAACAATGAGATGTCTCATATTGTAATTTTAAACACGCTAATGATAGCGTTATATGCCCTTTACCTGATAAGGATTGTGAGTAAGTTAAGAGCTCATGTTTTCCCGTTATTGTACCTCATAATTATTTCATCATGGATTCTTTCCTCGGTTTATGCACTAGATTTTGGAGGGACCTATATATTCGAATTAAGAATTACCTCATTTGAATCATTAGCTACGAGTGCTTTGGTTCTGTGTAATATTGTGTTTTTTGAAGGGGTATTCTCCTATTTGGTTAAGAAAAATTACTACTTGACTCCTGAAGTGAAGAAACCACTTATTCTCCCAAAGCATCTACAACTATTGGGATACATTACCAATATTCTCATATTGGTAATGTATGGTTCATTTTTCTTTACAGGAGTACCACTTCTTTCTGGGATGGATCGAGCATCTTATTGGAATATGATTTCTGGTGTTCCAATTATCAATTTTGTTTTAGGAAACTATTTATTAATATCATTTTTAGTAGGCCTTAAATACGCATATATGAAGAAACTTGGAAAAGACGTTCGTTGGTCTATTTTTCAGTTGATTTCAATTATTTTATTTTTCATATTAGCTGGAAATAAGTTCTCAGCATTGTTCAGTATCATAACTAACTTTCTTGTTTCTCCTACTTTTTTGGGGGTGTTTGATACGATTTCATTTAAAAGACTCCTCAAAATTGGCTTTGCGATAATTGGTTTTTTTTTAATTACAATTCTAATTCAAAGCAATACTTATGGATTGTCTAGTGAGGCATATGGAGAGTATAAGATTTTTTCTTACCTCTTTCAGCGAGTTTTTGTTTTGCAAGGAGAGATTTGGTGGAAAACTTTTCAAGATGTAATAATGGAAGGAAATTTTAACGGTAGTCACTTTCAAGAAGAATTAAATGCTATTTTATTCAATAATCTAGAGCCATACACTGGCTTAAAATATTTAATGGTTGAGGCGGCAAATGGAGATTTCATTTATGAAATTTTGGAAGGAAATTATCTATATACAGGTGCCTTCCCAGCTATAATAATAGCGACATTTTCAAAAATTTTAGTTTTTCCAGTTCTTTTTGCTTTAGGTAGGTTCTTAGCTATTCTTCTTCTAACTTTTAAAGAATTACATTATAAGAGAAGTTTTTTACGCATATACCTTATTTATGTATTATATAGTACGTGTTTGTCTATGATTTTAGGAGGCACTTTCGGAAATTTTTTTATGATGACTAACTTATTAAGAGTTTTGATGCTTATGGGAATAGCACTTTTGATTTACGATGGGTACAAAAAAATAAATTCACAAACCGACTTTCAATAATGGCAGGCAAGAATATTTTATTTATTTCAATTTTTGATTTGACGAAGGTCTTTGACGCCATTAGCAAAAAGCTACCTGCCTCGAATAAATATTTCTGGATAACAACGAATGAACTTTGGACTAACTATCTACTTGATCAAGGAACAGAAAGAGATAAGATACTTCAATTGATTTACAAAAAGTCTGATTTTCTGACTGACGATGAAAAGAGTGAATTATTGAAAGAACTCATTAAAAATGAAAAAGAAGCTGATTTAAATATTTTTCAAAGTATAATAATGGATAGATTCTTGATGTTTTCTAACATGGAAAATATCGAAGATTATGTTTTTCTCTATTATAGAGAGATATCAAAATTTCTACTAAAACATAAAATAGATATTGTATTTGGAGAGCCTACTAATTTTAATGAACTGCTAATATACATAGTAACCAAAGGACATAACATTGATTTTATTGCGCCAAATCATATGAGATATCCTAGTGACAGAGTTGTCTTTACAAAAGGGTATTTAAAATCGGAACTTGTCAAACTGAATAATAGTCAGGATCGTGAACTAGGTAAGCAGTATTTTGAGCAGTTCAAAAGTGAAAGGGAACTTCCATCTTACTTTACAATAAATAATAAGCAGAGAGTTTTTGATATACTAAGAATTACCAATTCCATTATGCAAAGAATTGGACAGTATAGAAAAGGTTCAGTTAATCATCTTACACATCATCCATTAAAAGAAAGAATCTCATATAACCTTAGAAAGGTTATCAACTCATTCATCCTCAGAAAAATACAAACTTATAAGCAACTGAATGTTATAAATAAGAAAATTGCTTTTTATGGGATTCATGTGCAACCAGAAAATTCAATAGATGTCATAGCCTCTTTTTTTAGCGATCAGGTTAAGCTTATCAAAGATATAAGACGATCTTTGCCTTTTGATTTCACATTGATAGTAAAGGAGCATCCCAATAAACTAGGTTCAAAGCCACTTATGTTTTATTCGGAAATAAGAAGAATTCCTGGTGTGGAAATAATCCATCCCCTTACAAATGCATTTGAGATTATGGAAATGGCTAGTTTAGTGTTTACTGTTTCGGGGACAACAGCGTATGAGGCTGGCTTACTAGGAAAACCTGCTATTATGTTTTCTCCGCTATTTTTTAATGGTCTGTCAACAATTTCATATTGTAATAATATCTCAGAATTAAGTGACTTGGTTAAAAAATCCATTAATCGAGATCAGGATCAGAAAAATGATGAAGAAGTAATGGCGGATCTATTTGAAAATTCAAACAGTGGTTACTGGACGGATCCATACACTGATGAAAAAGTTTTAGACGATAAAAATATTGAAAAACTTGCTGTTGCATTTGATAGAGTTATTTCAAAATGTTGAAGTATTTATTCCAAGACTTGCCTAGAAATAGAGGTAATCCTAAGTTTATTTGTATTCTAGCGTTTTTTCGTTTCGTGCATTTTTTCGCAAAAAAGAAACAGAGTATTTGTTGGTATTTGGGCATTCCATTTATGATAGTATATCGCATCTTGGTTGAAGATTTTTTGTGTATCGAACTTAGGGCATCAACAAAGGTCGGCATAGGATTAAAAATCGATCATGGATTCGCTCTAGTTATTAATAGCCATGCTGTTATAGGTAATAACGTTCATTTGAGACATTCTACAACTATTGGTTGCAAAATGAACGGAGATGGAAGTCAAGGATCAAGTCCAGTGATAGGGAATAATGTTGAAGTTGGAGCGAATGTTGTAATCCTAGGTGATATAAGCATTGGTGATAACTCTAAAATCGCTGCTGGTAGTGTAGTGATTTCTGATGTTACTCCAAACTCAATAGTTGCTGGCAACCCTGCTAAAGTAATTCGTCAGATCATGTAGTATCAATGCGTTATGAATACTAAAACCATCATCTTAGTTAATGATTTCGCTTATGTAAATGGCGGCGCTAGTGAGGTAGCAATCACCTCAGCAATAGCTCTTTCAAAGAAAAATTATAGAGTAATTTTCTTTTCTGCTGTTGGGCCAATTGAAGAAGGGTTAAAAAATAGCAATGTTGAAGTTATCTGTTTAGGTCAAAAATCGATAGCAGATGCTAGAATCAGCTCAGCTCTAGTTCAGGGAATTTGGAATTTCAAAGCAAGAAAAAATTTTAAAAAACTGCTTAAATCGGTTGATAACCAAAGTTGCATTATTCATATTCATGGTTGGACTAAAGCCCTATCTTCATCATTTGCTTCCTTAATCAAGAAAATGGGCTTTAAAAGTATTCTTACTCTTCATGATTACTTTACTGTTTGTCCGAATGGAGCTTTTTACAACTATAAAAAAAATGAGATATGTAAATTAAAACCAATGTCTTACAGTTGTATAACTTGTAATTGTGATAAACAGTCATTTTATCACAAAACTTGGAGAGTGCTCAGACAGTTTGTGCAATCAAGTATTTCAGGTATCCCTCGGAAAATGAGCACATTTATAAAAGTATCTGATTTTAGCTTTAGAATCCTTTCTGAACATCAGCAATTCCGAAATGTTTATTCAGTCAAAAATCCAATAAACATGATTTTTGACAAACCTGTCGATGTAGCAAAGAATAAGCTCTATGTTACCGTGGGTACGATTGATTTTCAAAAGGGACCACTTCTTTTCGCGGAGGCGACCGAAAAAGCTAATGTACAAGCTATGATTATTGGATCGGGACCATTAAGTGATCGGGTACAAAATAATTTTAGTTCAGTCAGTATTACTGGATGGTTAACAAGGCCAGATGTTGTGAGCAGATTAAAAGAGGCAAGGGTGCTAATATTTCCGTCGGTTTGGTATGAAACTTTGGGCCTTGTTGTTCTAGAAGCAGCAGCTTTTGGTATACCATCAATTGTTGCGGATACTAGCGCAGCTCGTGAATTAATTGAAGACGGGGTTACTGGGCTTCTTTTTAAAAGTGGAGATGTCAATGACTTAGAAGAGAAAATAAGTATCTTGAAATCAGATGATTTAGTAAGACAGCTAGGAGAGAAAGCTCATAGTAGATATTGGAGCGACCCTCAAACAAAAGAGTCACACATAGTGGCGCTTCATAAATTGTTTAATCATTTAGAAAGCTGATGAAACCGAGAAATCCCAATGAAGATGGAAGGAGGATAGGGTTAATCTGTCCAACATATAATGCTGGTAATATGTGGAGAGAATGGATTTCTGCGGTTAAATCTCAATCGGAGAAGATCAAAGTTTTGGTAATTGATTCGGGTTCTTCGGATAAAACTGTTGAACTGGCAAATGAATCTGGATTTGATGTTTTATCTATTCCTAATCATAAATTCAATCATGGTGCTACTAGAAACTTAGGTGCAAATTATTTTGGTAATAGTGTTGAAATATTAATCTACCTAACTCAGGATGCAATTCTTGCTTCTAAAGATTCTGTCTTAGCTATTGTCAAAGCCCTCAATAATTCAAATATAGGAGCTGTTTGCGGGAGACAGTTACCTAGAATAAATGCTACCTCTATAGAGGCGCATGCGAGAATATTTAATTACTCTAGCTCTTCGTCTGTTAAATCTAAGGCGGATTCTGATGCTATCGGAATAAAGGTAGCCTTTATGTCGAATTCTTTTGCGGCATATAGTAAAGAGGTATTCGACTGCTGTGGCAAATTTCCAGAGGATACCATCTTTGGTGAAGATATGTACCTAGCAGCCAGAATGATTTTGGATGGGTGGAAAGTAGCTTATTCTGCCGATGCTTGCGTATATCACTCGCATAGCTATACGATTCAGGAAGAATTCAGACGATATTTTGATGTAGGAGTATTCCAGAAGCGCGAAAGTTGGATTCAATTTGAATTTGGCTCAGTAGGCAATGAAGGCTTTAGATATATAAAGTCTGAGTTAAAATACTTAATTAGAACAGGTAAGTTTTATTTAATTCCTGAATCTTTTCTTAGAACAATTATTAAAATTACAGCCTATAAATTAGGAAGACTTGAAAAAATAATTCCTCAAACTATGAAAATGAAGCTTAGTATGAATAAAGGTTATTGGAAATGAAGAATGTATTGATAACAGGCGGAAGTGGATTTATTGGCCAGCATTTAATTGGATCGTTGCTCAATTTGAAGAATATCGGCCATATATTAATTTTGGATATCAAAGAACCCCCACATGCGGAACATTACAAAATGGCTTACAGGTATTGGGACATAAGAGAAAACGAATTTGTGCCGTTGCTGGATCGGCAATATGATACATGTTTTCACCTTGCTGCTTTATGTAAAGAACCGGGATTTGAATGGGATGAATATTTCCAAACTAACTATGTGGGAACACAAAATGTAATTTCTTTGTGTGAAAAAGGTGGAGTAAAAAACTTCATATTCACAAGTACAATGATGGTTTACAAAGCAAGTGAAGAAAGGCGTAATGAAAAAAGCTTGACTTCTCCAGATACTGCATATGGGATGAGTAAATTGCTGGCGGAAAAAGAAATACAAAGATGGGCGCTTCATGACGAGGAAAAATCATATTGTACATTGAGGACTTCAGTTGTCTTTGGTAAAAATGAAAAAGGTAACTTCACAAGGCTGTACTATGCACTAAAAAAAAATCACTTTGCATTTGTCGGAAGAAAATCTACTGTCAAAAGTTGTATATATGTAAAGGACCTTTGCTCTGCCCTATTATATTTTATGGATAAGAAAAATAAAGAGACTTACAATTTTGCATTTACGAAAGGTTATTCTATTGGGGAGATAGTTAATACTTTTGCTAATGTGTTTATGTTTAAATCATTTACCCCTGTAATTCCAATTCAAGTCTTACTTCCAATGTCTAAAATATTTCAATTTTTAAATACTATAGGTGTAAGAAATTCTATTCATCCAAGAAGAATTCAGAAACTCTATTACTCTACCAATATTGACTCTAGCAATATTGTTGCCGCAGGATTTTTTTTTAACTATAATCTTGAATCTGCCCTTAAGGACTGGAAAAAAGACTGCAATAATCAGGACTTATATTAGCGACCTGAAAAAGGGTTTAATAATATTTCATTAAATTGAGGCATATTAATTACGTGTGTAAAAATGGCTAATCGTAGATATTCGAAATATTTTCCAATAATATTTCTATTTGCAGATTTATTCTTTCTAAACCTAGGATTTATTCTAGCGAACAAAATCAGGTTTAGTTTCTGGTGGTACGAATCAAGCGCCTATCCATTTCTTTTTGGGTTTCTTAATGTCACTTGGATCATAATTTATTTTCTGACCAAGCTTGATCGGGTAGATAGAGAAAAAGGTGTCGTTGACAATATCTCTCAAGTACTGCTTGCCCTGACCATCAACCTGGCAGTAGTTTTTGCCATGTGGGTAGCCACTAGAGCCTATTTTTATTCCAGAGAACACTTATTTTATACCTATTTGTTTTTCTCCATTTGTGTGGTATCCTGGAGGGTGGGGGTTATTTATATTCTCCGGTATTATAGAACCAAGGGTTTTAACCTTCGCAATATTGTTATTGTCGGGTATGGCCCTATCGGCAAGAGTTTAGAGAGGCACTTTCGTGATAACCCGGAAATAGGTTATAACCTGTTAGGTTTTTTTGATCATAATACTGATCAAAAAAATGTTATAGGTGATATTAAGTCGGCTATGACTTTTGCACAGGAAAATCAGGTTGATATTATGTTCTGTAGTTTGCCCAAACTGTATGACAAAGATGTAAAAAAGCTGATAGATTTTGCGGAAAATAATTTGATCAAAATCAAGCTTGTTGATGATTTGAGAATAGTTGGTGACAAAAACTTGTCCGTTCAAAAATATGGTGCTATCCCGGTCATCAATGTCAACTCCATTCCACTTGATAAAATGGTGAACAGGTTTTTTAAAAGGGCGTTCGATCTGGTTTTCTCTTCGTTGGTTATGATATTCATATTGTCATGGATGGTTCCGCTTGTTGGCCTCTTGATAAAACTGGAATCCAAAGGACCGATGTTTTACAGGCAATCACGTCATGGAAAAAACAATCAACTTTTCTTGTGTTGGAAATTCAGAACTATGGTGGTCAATGATGAAGCAGATACCAAACAGGCTGTAAAAAATGACCCGAGGATTACCAGAATAGGTAACATTCTAAGAAAAACCAGTATTGATGAGTTTCCTCAGTTTATCAATGTCTTTCTGGGCGACATGTCTGTGGTAGGGCCCAGGCCACATCCGGTAAACCTCAACAATATCTTTTCTCCCAAAATTGACAGGTTCGTGCAGAGACACGCTGTAAAACCGGGCGTAACTGGTTTGGCTCAAGCCAAGGGATATAGGGGTGAAACCAAGAGGTTTAGCGAAATGTATGGAAGGGTAAAACTGGATCGTTTTTATGTGAAAAACTGGAGTCTCTACCTTGACATCAAAATTCTCTTCCTCACTGTGCTTTCCCTTATCAAGTATAAGGCCTACTAATTGATTCATTTTACTGGTGTCCGACTAAAATTGAAAATGAGGAAAAACATACGTTTAAACGAAATGAGGAAAGATTTTTCACGATCCGTCAAAACTACCCCTACCCTAAAGGGAGAAACGCAAACGATCCCTTTAGGGAATTCAAAGGGTGTTTTTAGCGGAAATTATCAATTCGAAAAATCTTTTCTCGGACACCAATAGATTTATTTCACCTTTAAATATGAAGGTTTCTCTTTTGTTTTTTGCTTGTTTGTTATCATTGATCTCTGTCTATGGACAATCGACACAAAACGTATATAATCCACAGGTTTATGCTAATCTTGATGTGTTGCAAGCAAAGGGTTTGATCAGTCAGGGAGCACTGGCACAAAAACCGTTGAAAGAGCAGACGATTCTAAAACTACTTGATAACGCTCAGCAAAAAGTTGAAACCGATGATCCAATTTTTACTTTTATTGAGTCCACACGGAATTTATTGACCAATAGACAAATTAACCATTCAAAGGATTTCAATATTGACTTGCTGCAAAAAGTATCCTTTGCTCAGGTTTTAACCAACCAAAGAGAAGGCCTGGTAGAAGAAAATGGATTGGGTGGTGTAGATGCTATTTTCCAGCCCTTACTAACCAATCAGGAAGGAAGGTTGTTTAGAAATAGCTACAATGCTTATTTAGAAACCAACCAAGCCATAAACTACAAAGACTTGTTAAGCATACAACTGCAACCTCAGTTGGTCATGAACAAAAACAATGCTGTCAACAATCAGCTAAGGTTCCAAAAACTTTTGCTCAATGCCAATCTTGGATACCTACAGTTAAGTATCGGACGAGACAATATACAATGGGGACCTAGACACAAAGGAGGCTTATTGTTGTCACAAAATGCACCTGCTCTTGATATGATCAAATTATCTGTTGCGGGGCAAAAAAAGCTTCCCTGGTTTTTGAAAAAACTCGGAACATATAATTTCTCAACCTTTGTGGCCAATATGGGAAATGACTATGCGCAATCCAATGCGAAAATGGCTGCCTATAGATTCGACTTTCAACCCACTGAAAAATGGAATTTCGCTGTGGAACATACGGTTGTTTTGGGTGGTAAAGGAATCGGTACACCGGGTTTGTCCAGGGCTATTGGGGAATATGTTGGTTTTTTGATTGAGGCCGGAGACCCTGCTCCGTCCAATCATAATTTCACAGGAAGCATAACAAGAAATTTCGGTGATGCAAATGTCTATATAGCAGGTATGTTTGAAGATATTGACAGCAACTTTGAAATGCTTATGGTTCATAATGCAACATGGTTGTTGGGCTTTTACCTTCCGGAAATTGGATACAATGCTGCGTGGAGCTTAAGAACAGAGTTGATTAGGTCTGCTCCCCGTGCATATCGCCATGGCATATACCAAGATGGCCATTCTATAAATGGAAGAATATTGGGATTTGGCTTAGGTTCTGATGTATTCTTGTTAAATACAGAACTTACTTATTTATCTGATAAAGTGGGTTTTTTGACAATGAGCATACAGTACATCAATAGATCCGGTGACACTTATAATATTATCACCGAAACTGAAAATGATTTTGTGGATCTGGAAATAAACGAAAATAGGCCTGAAGAAAACCACTACCTCCTGGGACTTAACTGGACGAAAGGATTAAATGATAAACTCAATGTCAATTTTAGTCTGGGGCTTGACTATACCCACAACTACCACTTTGTAAAAAAGGATTCACAATTGGATTACATGTGTGGGTTGAAGGTAGAATTTTTTCCTAACTTGTGATCAAAAAGCACAAATTGATTACAAGGTTACAAGAGGAAAAGATATTGGGAAGGAAAACTTATACAACCGTTTCCAACGAAGCAAAAAAACTTTATACAGGCAAAACCATTCTGATTACCGGGGCTGCCGGATCCATTGGCTCACATATCTGTAAGGAAATAATAAAGTATCAAATTGATACTTTAATCATGTACGACCACAATGAAAGTGGTTTGTATGATTTATACCAGGATTTACTGCTTCAGGACAATAGCACGAACAAAGTAATTGTGGTTGGGGATATTTGCAATGAAAATAGCCTTGAACATCTTTTCGAAAACCATAAACCGGACATTGTTTTCCACGCTGCAGCTTATAAGCATGTCCCTATCATGGAAAATCAGCCTCTGGAAGCGGTAAGAACCAACATATTAGGAGCTAAATTGCTTGCTGATTTATCTGTAAAATACGATGTAAAAAAATTCATTTTTGTATCCACAGATAAAGCAGTAAATCCTTCAAGTATTCTGGGAGCTACCAAAAGAATCAGTGAACTTCATTTGATTTTAAAGGCCAATCAAAAATCTAGCGATTGTCAGTTCATTTCCTGTAGGTTCGGCAATGTACTGGAATCGAACGGTTCAGTTGTTCCCCTTATCAAAAAACAAATCAAACATGGAGGATCTGTAACTATTACTCACCCGGAAGTTACCAGATTTTTTATGTCCCTTGCAGAAGCTACTTCCTTCTTGCTGGAATCTTCATTCATTGGAAATCAAGGAGAAATACTATTTTTTGATATGGGCAAACCAATCAAAATTTTAGGTCTTGCCAAGCTGTTGATCGCCTCTTCAAATAATACAGGTTCAGTTGAAATTATTTATACGGGACTCAGGCCTGGTGAAAAAATACACGAGGAAGAGATTCTCCCAAACACCAATTCTTCTTCTACCCCCCACCCCAAAATATTTAGGGTCATTACAAATTCTTCTCTTTTAAAATCGTTCGAAAAAAATTTCATTTTACTTGAAAAATACTTTCAAGAGCAAAATGAATTAGAAATGGTGAAAACCATGAAACTTCTTGTACCTGAATTTAAGAGCAAGGTATCCAGGTTTGAAGCTCTGGATTCTTGAATTGCAACCAATTCAACTATGAAAGGTCTAATTGAGACACTTCACTGCGTTCAGTGTAACAAACCAGATATAGTAGCTCCAAATCAGGCTTTAGGAAAGATAGCTCGTTTGTGTTCAACAGCACCCTTATCATTCTGAAGCCTGATTTTTGGGCAAGCCAAACACACAAAATGAAAAGACGATGAAGCGTACTGGTGCAAGCCTTTTATTTTGAATAGAGAATGATGCTGTTTTGAGATATTTCCTGTCTGCCTGGGCAGGCACTCCGCTCAATATGACAAGGTAGAGAGAGGATGTTTACTCTAAAATTAACCTCAGTTCGATATAAATTATCGTATCAACCGTCCCAAACCGTCACTGCAAACTCTTTTTGGGCAGGACAGTGGGTAGGCAGTTTGTTGCTAATAAGATCTTTCCTTCGTCAAGATGACAAGGCTAACATTCTGTTCATAAACCATGACTATCGTTGAAATCACTAAGGTTCGTTTTGTCAACTCTGCCCTCAAGGCAAACACATTTAAAATTCTTCCTTCCATATTCTAAGATTAATATCTACTTTAGTGTTAACAGTTGCTTTAAATGTTTTTGATTTGAATTGTTGTAACCGAGAAAAGATTTTGGCTTAATGAAAACAATTAAAAAGCACACCCCTGCCTGATCAGGCAGGCAGGCCTAAATCCCCTAAAGGGGACTTTCATTCTCCTTTTTAGGGAATGGGGTATTTTTGAAATCACGAAAAAATCTTTTCATATTCTATGAAAACTTACGTTTCCTAAAAAAGGATAAATTCGTCGAATGTTAGTAAATTTTAATAATCATAAACTACAATGAATTGCCAAAGGGAAAAATTCAGAATTGGTCGTAAAGATGCTTACCTCAATGGTGCCTACATGTCTCCTTTATTGAAAAAGGCAGAGAATACCGGAAGACTTGGCATTTCAAAAAAGCGGAAACCTCATAAAATAGCACCAGATGATTTTTTTGAGGATACTGAAACCATCAGACTTCTTTTTGCTCAGTTGGTGAATTGTGATCAACCCGAAAGAATGGTTCTCATACCATCTGCTTCTTATGGTATTGCCAACGTGACTAAAAACATCAAAATCAAAAAAGGTGAAAATATCATTGTTGTTGGAGATCAGTTCCCAAGTAATATTTATCCCTGGATGAGACTTTGCAACGACAACAATGCAACACTCAAAACCATCCACGCTCCTGACACTCTCGAAAACCGAGGATCAAAGTGGAATGAATCTATATTGTCGGCCATCGATCAA
This sequence comes from Reichenbachiella sp. MALMAid0571, assembly GCF_040151475.1. Classification (NCBI taxonomy): domain Bacteria; kingdom Pseudomonadati; phylum Bacteroidota; class Cytophagia; order Cytophagales; family Reichenbachiellaceae; genus Reichenbachiella; species Reichenbachiella sp. MALMAid0571. The sequence continues at coordinate 226,241 of NZ_JBDKWG010000146.1, forward strand.
AATACAAAAGCAGTAGCCATTGGGCATGTTCATTGGGCAGATGGCACATTGTTCGACTTAGAGGCTATTAGAGCTGCTACGACAAGTGTTGGGGCTCTATTGATAATAGATGGCACACAGTCGGTTGGGGCATTGCCTTTTGAGATTCAAAAGATAAAACCAGACGCCTTAGTTTGTGCCGCTTACAAATGGCTTTTGGGGCCATACAGTATAGGCATTGCTTATTATGGTGCTACATTCGACGAAGGCATACCCGTTGAAGAAAATTGGATTAACCGTAGCGGTAGTGAGGATTTTGCCAATCTGGTCAACTATGAAAATGAATACCGACCCGGAGCATTGAGATATGAAATGGGTGAGCACAGCAATTTCATCCTGACTCCTATGTTTTTAGAATCCATCAAACAGATCAATAAATGGAAACCTGAGAACATTCAAGAATATTGCAAAAAATTAATTTCGAACCCAATTGAGGAGTTAAAAGATTTTGGATTGTTTATTGAAAATGAGAGTCAAAGAAGTGCTCATTTATTTGGGATTAAGTGCCCTAAAGAAAAATTGGATTCTATCAAAAATGCTTTTAAAAAACACAGAGTTAGTGTGTCATTTCGAGGGGATTTTATAAGGGTTTCTCCCAATGTGTATAATGATCAATTGGATATGAATCGTCTGGTAAAGTCTTTTAAACAAGTATTCTAATTGAACAAAGAAAAGCTTTACATATTAGTTGGGTTCATTCTTACATGCTTGCTGTTTGAGGTAAAGTCACAATCTTTGGAACTGGAAACACTCCCTGCTACCACCAAGTGGAATCAAATCAAAACAGATAATTTTAAGGTAATCTTTCCTTATGGATTTGAATCTGAAGCAAATAGAACAGCCAATATATTGGAGAACCTTCATGCTCCTGCAAGTAAATCTCTTGGAGTTAAACCCAGAAGGTTTTCTGTAATCCTTCAAAATCAACATGCCATTTCCAATGGGTTTGTCACCGTCGGCCCTCGCAGGTCAGAGTTTTTTACCACCTCTCCACAGGACAACAAAAGTCGGGGAAACGTTGATTGGATCGAACATCTAGCTACGCATGAATACCGCCACATGGTGCAGTTCGAAAAAGCATATCACTCTCCAATCAATAAGTTGATGTATTTTGGGTTTGGTGAATACGGATTAGCTTTCGCAGCAGGAATAGCAGCACCAAGTTGGTTTTGGGAAGGAGATGCCGTAGGAATAGAAACCTCATTTACAAAAACAGGCCGTGGGAGAACACCGAGTTTTGAGTTGACATTTAAAACCAACCTGATGGAAAAGGGAGGTTTCAACTATACTAAGCAGCACCTAACTTCCTTCAAAGATTTTGTGCCTAACCACTATGTGACCGGTTATTTTATGACTACCTATTTCAAAAGAAAATACGGAATAGATATCTGGGATAAAATTATCAGGCACTCATTTGGTTTTCCATACAGACCTTTTGTTTTTTCTAATGCCATAAAAAAAGAAACGGGAAAAAACCTCTTGCAAAACTATCATGACATGACCACCGAAATGTCAGAGTTGTACACAAAGCAAATCGAAAACATTGCTGAAGATAATACTGCCATACAAAATCGCAGAACCAACTCCATTTATACCGATTATCATTATCCTCACCAGCTGGAAAATGGAAAAATCATCGCTTTAAAATCCGGATTTTCAGATACCGACAAGTTGGTTTCCATAGATCAATCAGGAAATGAAAAAGTACTCTTCACTACTGGTATATTAAATGATCCCGGATTTTTGAGTATCAATGACACCAGGGTGGTGTGGACGGAATTCGAATTTGATCCCAGATGGTTGAAAAAAACATACTCTGTTATCAAGTCTTTTGACCTTTCAACCAATACCTTTCGCAAAATCACATCTAAAAGCAAATTTGCTTCAGCAGCCATTTCTCCCGATGGTACTACCATCGCAGCTATTGAAAATACTACTGACAACAAATATTGTATTCAATTGTTGGATTTTCAGTCTGGGGAAGTGATAAAAACATACTCCAACACACACAATGATTATTATTCTATGCCATCATTCTCTGATGATGGACAATCCCTTGTATTACTTAGAAGCGAGAAAGACGGGAAGTATTTCATTAAAAAAAATATAGAAACAGGAATAGAAGAAAATTTATTGTTTTCGAAAAATGAAAACTTTGGCCATCCGGTTTCATCTAAAAACTATGTTTTTTATAATTCTCCTTTAAATGGTATTGACAATATTTATGCACTGGATATGGACACCAAAGAAGTATTCCAGGTGACTCATTCTAAATATGGTGCTTTTAACCCTTCATTTTCTCCAGATAAAAAAGAAATAATATACAACCAATTTAGTGCGAACGGCATGGACATAGTATCAATGCCATTAAATACAACAAAATGGACTCCTTTGAAAGATGTTACTGATCGAAACATCAACTTTTCAGAACCGATGGTTCAGGCAGAAAATGGGGAGGAATTACTTAATAATATTCAATACAAAACATATTCGACCACACCATATAAAAAATTATGGCATACCATTCGTCCTCATTCCTGGGGCCTTTCAGCCATTCCAACAAATAACTCAGTAATTGTTGGTGTCAATTCTCAAGACATATTAAGTACTACATCAATTAGTACCGGATTAAAATATGACTCGGATGAACGAAATTGGTTGAAATATGGCATCATTAGTTATCAGGCATTGTATCCGATTGTAGATTTATCCATAGTTGATGGCAGCAGATCTACCACGCTGAATATAGAAGGTGGCAACCAAACTTTCAATTGGAAAGAAACAACTTTATCTGCTGGGCTTAGAGTACCTCTTGTACTAACGAAATCAAAATACCTTCGGAAACTTACCTTCTCTTCAAAATCTATATTTACTTCTGTATCCGGATACAATCTACCCAACAGGTTATTTATAGATCAATCAGGCAATGGAAATCTAAATGCTTTGGAGCATAGTATTCAATTTATCAATAATATGAGAAGAAGTAAACTTGACCTAAATAGTAAGTTTGGTCAGTCTTTGTCAATTCACTATAATCACACTCCAATAGGAGGAAACTATCAAAGCAAACTCTTTGCTATAGAAAGCAATTTATTCTTTCCGGGAGTTATCAAACATCATTCAATACGATTGAGAGGTTCTTATCAACATGAAAACTCGACTAACTACTATTTTGACAGCCCTGTTCAATTCACAAGGGGTTTTGGTTATTTCCCTTTCAAAAATTTTAGAAATTTATCCGCCAATTATAAGATGCCATTGTGGTATCCTGATATACATATTGGGCCATTATTTAATTTACAACGGATTTACATCAATGGCTTTTATGACGATGGCTTAGGAACGGATAGTAACCAAACTGACATTGCTCTTAAATCCTACGGAGCGGAACTCTCCTTTAACTTCAATCTTATGAGGTACTTACTTCTTTTTGATCTGGGAGTTCGCTATTCCTACATGCCGGAGTTTGATGACAACAGAGTCGAAATAATAATTGGCGGTATCACTTTCTAAGATCATTTTTCAACTATAACTCCCTTCCAAAATGCGACATAATTTTTGATGTTTTTTGCCAATTCACTTGGTGTTGGATAATACCAGGCAGCATCTTTATTTTGTTGTCCGTTTACCTCTAAGCTGTAGTAATTTGCCGTGCCCTTCCATGGACAAATAGTATGGGTGCCGCTATTTTTCAAGAATTCCTTTTTGACTGCACTCTCCGGAAAGTAATGATTATTTTCAACAACTAATGTGTCATTACTTTCGGCAATTACTTTACCATTCCATATAGCTTTCATATTCAATCGTTATTTTAAATTACAAGAAGAATTTATTTTGAACTAAACAATCTAATCTCTAAACAGTTCCTCATACACGGTTAATTTGTTTTTAAAGTAAAAATTAATTCATTATATATAATATTTAGAAGAATTAATATAATTTTTTACCGAATGTGTTTTGGAATACAAATTGTTTTTACATACATTTGAAATCACAGTAAATAAATGTAGCACATCTAAACCCCGTTTCTTCATTATGATATAGACCTCTACGTTAAACAAACAGGTAAACAGATGAATAATTTTGGTGTTAGTGATAGCAATTTGGTATCACATTACAAAAGCGGTAACGAAGAGGCTTTTGAAGAACTGGTGTCAAGGCACAAGTCAAGGGTATTTACAACAATTTATTTAATAGTAAAAGACAAATATGTAGCAGAAGATTTGCTGCAGGATACTTTTATTAAGGTTGTAAAAACAATTAAATCAGGAAGATACAATGAAGAGGGAAAATTTCTTCCCTGGATTTTGAGAATTGCACATAATTTGGCGATTGACTATTTCCGAAAAGACAAGAGATATCCAACAATAGTCATGGAAGATGGGAGCAAAGTTTTCAATACTTTAGAATTTGCTGAGGATTCTATTGAATCACTTCAAATAAAAAGTGATACAAATGCGTTATTAAAAAAGTTGGTTCAGGAACTCCCTGAAACACAAAAAGAAGTTTTAATAATGAGGCATTATATGCAAATGAGTTTTCAGGATATAGCTGAAGCCACCGATGTGAGTATTAACACAGCACTAGGCAGAATGCGATATGCGTTGATTAATTTGCGTAAAAAAATGCAAAATTCAACTATTGCCTATGACAATACTTTTTACCGAAAATGACTTGATTCGTTATATTTATGGTGAAACAAGTGAATTAGAAAATTCTGAAATTGAAAATGCTGTTCTTTGCGATTCCGAACTAAGTGAAAAACTGGACGGGTTAAAATCAATATATTATGATCTTGACCATTTGATCGTTAGCCCATCGGAAAGAGCAATGAACGACATTTTCAAAAGTTCTGTCCTTTTATAAAGAACAAGCCAATTCTTATATAAGAATAGTTTTTATCTTTTCTCAATTCTAATATATTGCCTGACCGATTAACTTACCATGCAATATGACTAGAAAAGAAAGATATATATCCTTTATAAATTATTTTAGTCAGAATAATCCCAACGCAGAAACTGAGTTGGAATATACAAATCCCTACCAGCTATTGGTAGCAGTGATTCTTAGTGCCCAATGCACAGACAAAAGAGTAAACCTGACAACTCCTGCACTATTCGAACAATTTCCTACTCCTGAAGTATTGGCCAAAACTACATTTGAAGAGCTTTTTCCATACATAAGAAGCATCTCTTACCCCAACAATAAGACAAAACATCTTATTGGTATGGCTAAAATGCTTGTTGAGGAGTTTGACTCTATCGTTCCAGAAGACATTAATCAATTGCAAAAACTACCTGGTGTCGGAAGAAAAACAGCAAATGTAATAGCTTCAGTGGTGTACAACCAACCAACCATGGCCGTTGATACCCATGTTTTCAGGGTTTCAAAAAGGATCGGATTGGTAACACAAAATGCTAAAACTCCTTTGGAAGTAGAAAAACAACTGGTAAAGCACATTCCAAAAGAGCACGTTCCAAAAGCGCATCATTGGCTTATCCTACACGGACGATATGTCTGCTTAGCAAGAAAACCCAATTGCGCAGGTTGTACTATAAGTAATTTTTGCCGATATTTTGAAAAGACATAAAAAAAACCCCGAAATTTCGGGGTTTAAGCTTTTATATTTTCAATAAAGTATTAGCTTAACTTAAATGTAATTGGGAGAATCATTCTCACTTTTACTGGTCTTCCTCTTTGCTTGCCTGGCTTCCACTTTGGAGCACTTTTCAGTACTCTAACTGCTTCTTCGTCGCACCCAGCCCCGATTCCTTTTACTGCTTTAATCTCCGTAAGGGTTCCGTCTTTATCCACAACGAACTGAACAAAAACCCTACCTTCAATACCCATACGTCTTGCCTGGTTTGGATATTTCATTGATTTACCAACAAATTTATAAAAGGCAGCCATTCCTCCCGGAGGTGTAGGCTGATCTTCCACAATATCGAAAATCTCATCAGCCACTTCTTCCTCAGGTGCTTCTTCAAATACGATATCTTCAATCACTGTTTCTTCAGTAATCTCAACATCAAGATCTACCTCAATTTCTTCCTCTATCTCCTCTTCATCCGGAATTTCAATAATCTGTGGCAACTGAATTTTTGGTGGTGGTGGTGGTGGTTGCTCGGTAGGAGGAATCTCCATTATATCTTCAAAATCATCATCAAGCTGACCCAGATCAACTAAATTTCCATCATCGTATGACCTCCACTCAAAGGCTGTCAAAACGATAGCAAGACTTATAGCAAGACCAATGTTAAAAAACATTCCGGTCTTTCTGTCTAAATCTGCCTTAGGGTTTTTCTTCGGCTCCATTTCTTATGTATTAATGTTTAATAAATTCTACCAGATAACATAGCAACGTCAAATATAAGTAAGTATGTATTAATTCACACTTCTATAATGCGAATTAATGTAGAAAGTCACAAAAAACCCTGAAATACTTCCAACCAAATCAGCTATTAAATCCAAAACATCTCCTGATCTTCCAGGTATTTTTGTTTGTAAATATTCTGTAATTACCCCTAAAAATATACAATATACGAAAAGACCAATCCATTTGATCATCTTGTCTAATGGTTTCAATGCTTGAAAAAGCAGAACGGTTAACACGAAAAACAACCCAAAATGACCTATTTTATCGAAATGGGGGATGTCAAACCTTGGTATAGCATCAGGAGCAGAGGATGAAAGGGTAAAAAACAGGATGATCAGAGACCATCCTATAACAGACATTTTATACTTATTTTGACCAGAAATCAACCCCACATTATTTTCCTATCAACTCCCTATATGTAGCAGCATCAATGAGAAATTCTTTTTCCGACATGTCAGAAAGAGCAATTTTTATCATCCAGCCATCTCCATAAGGATCGGAATTCACAATTTCAGGTTCAGATTCTAATTCTTCATTAAATTCTGTCACTTCTCCCGACATAGGCATGAAAAGGTCTGAAACGGTTTTCACTGCTTCGATGGTTCCAAAAAGCTCTCCTTTAGCAATTGTTTCTCCTTCTGTTTCTATTTCCACATATACGATATCGCCCAGTTCACCCTGTGCAAATTCTGTGATTCCTACTTTTGCCTCATCACCTTCTATCTTTACCCATTCATGGTCTTTGGTGTATAATAAATCATCGGGTATATTCATCTTATATTGCGTTATGTTTTTAAATTTTAACTTTTGGATCAAAATTACCTTTTATTTTAAATTTGAAGACAAGCCGACTAACTTTTTTCCCATTTGTAGGATTTTAGAGGAAAAATAGTAATCATAGAAAACTATCCAAATGTTCAATTGATTCCGAATCACCTTAAATATTTGTCTTAGTATTGCATATGAGTAAGCGAATAAAAAATTTTACAATAGGGTTGGGTATCTTAATGTGCACTCAATCACTTGCACAAAATATCCTCCAGGCAGAGGACAATCCTCCAGGCACAACTTTGCAAACGGATTCGGTATCCCTAGAAGTAATGATTGGACAAATGATCATTACCGGCATTGGTGATTTTTCATATATCACCGAAAAGGAAGAAATTCTCACCGAAATAGAAAAAGGATATATAACTGGTGTTGTCCTTTTTGAAAAAAACATTAATAAAAATAGTCCTGAAAAGCAGTTGAAAAGAACTATTGATATGCTGCAATCTAAAAGTTCAATACCACTTTTCATAAGCATAGATGAAGAAGGAGGAAGAGTAAACCGCCTCAAACCAAAATATGGTTTTCCTGCAACAACAACAGCACAAAATCTTGGTGAGACAGACAATCTGGATTCCACTCGCTTTTATGCCAATAAAACAGCAAGCCTCTTAGCAGATTTAGGCATAAATATAAACCTGGCTCCCAATGTAGATGTTAATGTGAATCCTAAGAATCCTGTAATTGGTGGAATGGGAAGAAGTTATTCTTCTGATGAAAAAATAGTAGCTAAACATGCTGCTCAGGTGATACGGACTCATCATGAAAATGGAGTACTGACTGTTTTAAAACATTTTCCCGGTCACGGGAGTTCACATGCTGATACACACCTAGGCATAGCAGATGTCACTGACTATTGGCAGTTCAGGGAATTGATGCCATATAAATACCTGATAGATTCGGCTTTAGCAGATGGAATCATGACGGCACATATCATCAACGGACATCTCGATGAAAACAAACTTCCTGCGACTCTATCGCCGTTTATTATAAATAATATTCTTAGAAATGTTTTAGGATATAATGGAGTTGTATTTTCTGATGATATGCAAATGCATGCCATAAGTAAACACTATGGTTTTGAGCAATCATTGAAAATGGCAATTGATGCAGGAGTGGATGTACTAATGTTTGCAAATATGGTAGAAGAAAATGAAAGAAAAACGGCCTCTCAAATACATAGTGCCATCCTGAACATGGTAAATTCAGGAGATGTTACACAAGAAAGAATTGCAACCTCTTACCGTCGAATAATAAAAATGAAAAGTAGCTTGTAGTCAAATAATGTCTGTTTTTTGTACTGCTTATCCAGCAATCTACAATATTTACTAACTTGCATTAGTTAATATTTTTAAAACAATAAAATCATGAACAGGTCTGCATTTTTATTAACAACGTTTCTGTTAACATCTATATTCATATCCGGCTGTAGTAAAGATGAAAAAGAAGATGTTTTAAAAAGTCTTATTGGCGACTGGAATGCTTCGTCCGTAAACGTTTCAGAATGCATAGATGAGGATGATAACGGGGAAACTACTTGTAATATATTCTGCTTTGAATTGTCTTTTAATGATGATGGGAGTTATTCAATGTTGGATTCAAGAGAAACAGGAAACCCCACTACCACAGAAGGTACTTTTACAGTAACGGATTCTGATATTATTTTTTGTGAGACCAATGGAGATTGTTCAAGAAGAGCATTCTCTTTAGATAAAAGGAATCTGACACTAACATACAGCGATGAAGATGGCTGCACATTTACAGAGCCCTATGCTAAATCGTAAGATTCTTTGTCTCTCATTTTTCTAAACTCAGAATACCTTCGGTGTATGGCCATTATAAAACCCAGCACCATAATCAAAGTACCAATCCATAACACATTTATCAGAGGTTTTTCAACAGCTTCCAGTATGATCCAATCTTTTTGAGTGGTATTGACACCAAACGTAAAAGAGCCGCTACGTGGGTCAATATTAAGCAACGACATTTTAATACCTAACTCATGTGATATGTCTGGGATTCTTCCAGCCATTCTATCCTTAATAATATATATTGGTTCTATAACGTATTCCTGATCTTTACCTTTTATATTAATGATGGCCTTTACAGCAACGTCCTCAGATGATAAAGGTACTCCTCTCACTTCATCTATCTTTTTCACTTCTTTTAGCTCGGCTATAAAATCATTTACTATAAATGTTTGACCAATGCTGATACTTTCCTCTTGCGTTTCACTCCATTCTGTGTCTTCTGCCGGGTCTGGAAATGTCCTGACGTGCGTATATAAATCCATTCCCACCGTTCTGCTGATATCAGGAGAATATACAGTCATCTCCATTTGTTTGTTAATCTGAACTGTAGGATAAAGTGAAAATGTCTTGCCATTTGCTTTTTGATATTCAATTTCAAAATAGCTGGTTTCATGATTTTTTAGTCTGACTGTATCACCAATACTATAATAGGTTTTACCATTCACTATAATTTCTCTATTTACAACAGCAAGTGTAGGATCCATTGTCGATTCAAGAAAATATGATTTTACATAACCTGGTACCCCATCAACTATTTTCCTCAAACCTCTGTAATTCAACGAGTATCCTGCCATTTGCCTGGGTTCGTTCAAAAAGAGTAGCAGGTTTTTTTGGTTAATCTCATCAGGAAAATCTTTGTGCCAAACCAGACCGGTATTGTTGATAGAAATAATTTTTGAATATCCTGAAGAAAATAATATTCCTATCAAAACCATTGCAATACCTATATGAGCTATTGCTCCTCCTGATAGTTTATAATTAGATTTCAAAACCCGTAACAATATTTTACCATTGGCAGCAATAGAATACAAACCTGCAGTAAGCAATAGCATATAGGATATATCTGTAATTTTTCCCACCATAATAATAATGGCAGATAATACCAGTGCAATTACTACAGGTAAAAACAATTCATCTTTCAGCTTGCTCTTATCCATTTTGTTCCACCAGAAAAACTGACCCGTACCAGATAGCAATGCCAATAGTATAGAGAACCAAAGTTGGAACTTGGTATAAAAGCCTATCGCATCGACAGGTGGGGCCAGGTTGGATTCGATTCCAAAATTTTCCAGAATTGCATTATAAACCGGCATAGATGTAGGAATGATTACCTGAAATCCCATCAAACACAAAACAGCCGCACCCATGAAAATCCAAAACTCTCTGGAATATGCAGAAGTTTCTTCTTTATCTGTAGGCAGGTGTTTCCATGACCTTGCTGCAACAAATATAGAAATCGCAATAAACGCCAACAGGTAAATTAGTAACTGACCAGACAGCCCAAGGTCAGTAAATGAATGCACTGATGAATCGCCTAAAATCCCACTACGCGTTAGGAATGTCGCATATATTATCAGAATAAAAGATGAAATGACCAGAATAATAGCGGCCTTCAAAGCATTATTACTTTTCTTAAAAGCAATCATCGTGTGGATGGCTGCTATCAGCACAATCCAAGGTACATAAACTGCATTTTCCACCGGATCCCAATTCCAGTACCCACCAAAATTCAGGGTCTCATAGGCCCAATATCCTCCCATCAATATCCCCACTCCCAACACTACTCCCGAAAATAATGCCCAGGGCAAAGCAGGCCGCACCCATTCTTTATATTTACCAAGCCATAAACCTGCAATACAAAAAGCAAAAGGAATCAACGTAGTAGCAAACCCCAGAAACAACGTTGGGGGATGAATCACCATCCAGTAATTTTGTAGCAATGGGTTGAGTCCCGTACCATCTACAGGAACAAAATTAGGGTCTGTTTTAAAAATTGGAGCATCAATCACATCTCTTAACAATAGAAATGGAGTACTTCCTATTTTCACATTGAAAAGCACTGCGCCCAAAATCATGGATACCAAAAACCCCTGAACCAGTGCAAAAACAGCCATTATTGGAGCTTCCCAAGTCTTATTGGTCTTTATCAATACAAGCCCAAGAATTACATTCCAAAATATCCAAAGCAAAAACGACCCTTCCTGACCTTCCCAAAAACTTGATATTTGATAATAAACAGGTAATACAGACGAAGTGTGACTGTAAGCATAATGGTATTCGAAGTAGTGATTGTGGATAATATAAAAAAGTGTACCCACAACACCCATTACCAACAGACCATGGGTAATAAAAACTGTTCTGGCATATTTAGCCCAGGTTGATTTTTCTGTCAAATCAACAGCATATACTGATTTTACATAGCCATAAGTGGCCACCAAAGCTGTAATAAATGAAGCTATGATTAAAAAATGGCCAAGGTTGCCAACAAAAGTATGTATCATTTAACTGCTAATTTCAACGGTTTCATCCTGATATTTAGAAGGGCATTTCATCAGGATTTTACTTGCCACAAAAAGATCTTTATTGTAAGACCCTACTACTACTACTTGTTCCGATCTCAAAAAATCCGCAGGCATAGGTTCATTAAAAATGACGCTTTGCTCCACTCCATTATGGTCAACCATTTGAAAAGAAAAAGAAAGCATATCCGGGCTGGTTTTCAGTCCCACAACCTCTCCATTGGTATCCTTTTTCAAAGATCCTACTACATGTATTTTTTTATCGTCCCCGTTTTGAGCAAATTCTTTAGCTTCTCCGAAAGTCACATACGTGCTGGCGTCCCCTGCGGTAGAAATGATAATCATAATAGCAACTCCTATGATAATTACCCCAAAAATGTGTGATTTTTTCATTGTATTAACATTTTAGTCGTTCGAAGATTTAATGCTCTTTTCTAAAGCAGTTAATTTCCTGTCTATTTTATAGATATAGAAAGTGATACCTGCAAAAATCAAAAAGATTACTCCAACTACTACGTAAATTTTACCATTTGATCTCATTTCATCTGCCATTTCTACATTTTTATTAGAATAATCAGAATCGGTGATCTTATATTTTCCATCTTGTGCTGAAAGCTGCAAAGAAAAAAACAGGCATATCATGATCAAGTATTTTTTCATCTTAATTCTCGTTTATCATTTTTAATAAGATTTCTTTGATCCTTACCCTCAATGTTGCCACCCAAAGCCCCAGCAACGTCCATCCAATCACAGCGGGATAGAACACAATTCTGAGCTTATTGTCCAGATCATAATAGTTAAAACCAGGATTGCCTCCGTTTCCGGGATGCAATGACGAATCGGCCATTCTCGGAAGTATAAACAAAAGAGGAATCATCGCTGCAAACGCAAAAATATTATACACAGCTGAAATTCTTGCTTTTTGTTGTTCGTCTTCCAGTGAATTTCTTAAAACCAGATAAGCCATGTATATCAGTAATGCTATTGCCGATGAATTTTGTTTTGGGTCTCCACTCCAGGGTTCCCCCCAGGTGTATGTGGCCCAAAGCATTCCCGTTACCAAACCAAGCATTCCGAATAGAATACCAATGTTGGCAAATTCTACCGCTTTGATGTCAAACTTTTGGTTTTGTGAAGAAAGGTATTTTATGGAATACACCATCGATGCAGTCAACAGTATAATCATCCCAAACCACATGGTTACATGAAAATACAGGTTTCTAATACTTTCATTCAATATTACCAGCCTTGGAACTTCCAGTAACAAGCCTCCAACAATGGTGTAAGCAACCAGTGCAATTGCCAACCATTTCCACCACGATTTTTTTATGTTATTCATATCAACTTCTCCATAAATACGGAAACAATAAGTAAGCCAAAGTTCCTACAATTAAATTAATTGCACACAATGTTATGATCTCGTCCATACTTTCACTTCTGGCGATCCCATCTATTGCATTTTTGGATATTTTAATTACCATCAAAATTACAGGAATGACTACCGGAAAAGACAAAATTGCCATTAATATTCCATTGTTACCAGCTTTAGATGCTATCCCTGAAATCATTGTCAATGTGGTGGAAAGACCTAAAGAACCTAAAAGCAGATTTATGAAAAACAGCCCATGATCCTGAATAGGATAACCCAAGACCATGCTGTATACACCTATAGCCAACAATGATAGCAGCCACATTAATAATAAATTGTAAATGATTTTTGACAAAATAATGCCTTGAGGGCTCGCAAGAGTATAATAATACAGCATTCGATTTTGATTCTCCTGAACAAAACTTTTTGCTATTGCGCTTGTTGCAGAAAACAACATGATTATCCAAAATAGGGCGTTCCAGGTCAAGTGGCTTATTCCGGTATTCTTAATATTAAAACTTAGATAACAAATAAAAATAGTAGAAAAGGTATAAAGTAAAATACCATTTAAGGCATACTTATGCCTCCACTCCAGCATGAGCTCTTTATAAAACAGTGATTTTATCTCATTTAATAGCATATCTCTCGAAGTACAAATTTAGATCATTAAACACTTTATTTAACCATATAACAGCAAATTATACTTTGCATAAATGACGAATAAGGCTTAGCATTGTGGCTTACAATCAAATCATAAGATGTCCGAAGAAACCGGAAATATTCTCGTCACTGGAGCAGCAGGATTTATTGGATTTCATCTGTCAAAAAGGCTATGCAATGACGGCTATACAGTAGTGGGCATAGACAATATCAACGACTACTATGATGTCAAGCTAAAAAAAGACAGGTTGGCAATATTAGAGAATTTTGAAAATTTTACGTTTCATAAAATTGACCTCAATGATACCAACTCATTGGATGCCATTTTTAGTGACATTAAATTTGATACAGTAATTAATCTTGCTGCTCAGGCAGGGGTAAGGTATTCTTTAGAAAACCCTAAAGCATATCTGGACGCAAATGTTAATGGATTCGTCAACCTGATAGAAAATTGCAGGCATCACAATGCCGGACATTTGATATTTGCTTCTTCCAGTTCAGTTTATGGAGCAAACACCAATATGCCCTTTTCAGCCCATAGTAATGTAGATCATCCGATTTCTTTATATGCTGCTACCAAAAAGGCGAATGAGCTTATAGCTCATACTTATGCTGCTTTGTTTAAAATCCCAACAACCGGATTACGGTTTTTTACAGCTTATGGTCCGTATGGCAGACCCGATATGGCGTTATTTCTATTTACCAAAGCAATACTAGAGGGAAAACCAATTGACGTGTTTAACAATGGGAAAATGCTAAGAGATTTTACCTATGTTGAAGATATCGTAGAGGGCATTGTAAGGTTGATAAAATTTCCAGCCAAGCCAAATGAAAACTGGTCAGGTGAAAACCCGGATCCTGCTACAAGTTTCGCTCCTTATAAGATTTACAATATAGGCAATAACAACCCTGTGGAATTGGCATATTTCATTGAGACCATTGAGAAATGCCTTGGAAAAAAAGCCATTAAAAATTATCTGCCCATTCAAAAAGGAGATGTCCCAAGAACTTACGCCAATGTAGATGATTTGATGAATGATGTGGGCTATAAACCAAGTACATCATTGGAATATGGAATAAGTCAATTTGTAGAATGGTATAAAAAATACTACAGTGTCTAATAAGTAACTTACATTTCATGAAAGGAATAATATTAGCCGGAGGGTCTGGTACCCGACTCCATCCCCTTACTTCTGTGATCAGCAAACAGATGCTTCCTGTCTTTGACAAACCAATGATTTATTATCCCCTTTCTGTTTTAATGCTTTCAGGCATAAGGGAAATATTGATCATATCAACACCACAAGATTTGCCACTTTTTGAAAAACTTCTTGGCGATGGAAAGAAATTTGGTTGTGTGTTTTCCTATGAAGTTCAGGAAAAACCAGAAGGATTAGCCCAGGCCTTTATTATAGGAGAAAAGTTTATCGGTACAGATAAAGTATGTCTGGTGCTTGGAGACAATATTTTTTATGCTTCAGGATTGTCCAAAAAACTTCAGCAATGCAATGATCCTGAAGGGGGAATTGTCTTTGCCTATCATGTCAATGATCCTGAACGATATGG
Organism: Reichenbachiella sp. MALMAid0571; assembly: GCF_040151475.1. Lineage (NCBI taxonomy): Bacteria > Pseudomonadati > Bacteroidota > Cytophagia > Cytophagales > Reichenbachiellaceae > Reichenbachiella > Reichenbachiella sp. MALMAid0571. The sequence goes on from NZ_JBDKWG010000146.1 coordinate 241,409, forward strand.
AGTAGTAGAATTTGATCCTGATAAAAATGCAATATCTATCGAAGAAAAGCCCGAATTCCCCAAATCTCATTATGCCGTTCCTGGATTGTATTACTATGACAATGAAGTAGTAGAAATTGCTAAAAATCTGAAGCCAAGCAAAAGAGGTGAATTAGAGATCACCGATATCAATAAAAAGTATATGGAAATGGGCAGGTTAAAAGTATCGGTAATGGATAGGGGAACTGCCTGGCTGGATACGGGCACATTTCCATCATTGATGCAAGCTGGGTCTTTCGTGCAAGCAATCGAAGAAAGGCAAGGCCTAAAAATTGGATGTATTGAGGAGATTGGTTTTAAAATGGGTTATATTGATGAAAGACAATTGGTAGCTCTAGCCGAACCCCTAAAGAAAAGCGGTTATGGAATATATTTATTGAACCTTCTTAAATTATGATAGTAAAACCACTTGAGCTCGTTGGAGCTTTTTATATTGAACCTAAAATATTTCATGACAACAGAGGCTTCTTTTTTGAATGGTTTAACAAAGAAAATTTCAAACAGTTAACAGGTTTTGAGTTCAATGTAGTTCAGTTTAACTATTCTCGTTCCACAAAAGGAGTACTTCGTGGGTTGCATTACCAACTCAATCCAATGGCTCAGTCCAAGCTAATAGGTGTTACCAAGGGTAGTGTTCAGGATGTAATTGTTGATGTTAGAAAAAACTCTTTAACTTATGGCCAACATTATTCGGTAATTTTATCTGAAGAAAAAAGAAACCAGCTTTTTATCCCAAAAGGATTTGCCCATGGCTTTTTAGTATTGTCTGAAGTTGCAGAGATATTTTATGCCATAGACAATGGATATTCACCCGGACATGATAATGGAATTAGTTATTGCGATCCCAATCTTGGTATAGTATGGGAAATAGATAAAAATGAAATCGTAGTATCTGATAAAGATCAAAAATTATTAAACTTGGAATTAACCCCAAACAATTTTGAATAAAATGAGCAAAAAAAGAGTATTGATTACAGGAGGAGCAGGTTTTTTAGGGTCACATTTATGTGATCGCTTCCTTAAAGAAGGGTATCGGGTTATCGCCATGGACAATCTTTTGACTGGTTCACTAAATAACATCGAGCACCTTTTTAAAGAAAAGGATTTTGAATTTTACCACAATGATGTTTCAAAATTTGTTCACGTACCTGGCGAACTGGATTATATTCTTCATTTTGCCTCTCCTGCGAGTCCAATAGAATATCTTAAAATGCCAATTCAAACATTAAAGGTTGGATCATTAGGCACACACAATCTGCTTGGATTAGCTAAAGCAAAAAATGCCAGGATACTCATAGCATCGACCTCCGAAGTGTATGGAGATCCACTTGTCCACCCACAAACCGAGGATTATTGGGGCAATGTAAATCCTATAGGACCAAGAGGGGTTTATGACGAAGCAAAAAGATTTCAAGAAGCTATTACCATGGCTTATCATACTTTCCATGGGCTGGAAACCAGAATAGTTCGAATATTCAATACATACGGCCCAAGAATGAGACTGGACGATGGCAGGGTTTTACCTGCGTTTATAGGACAAGCATTGAGAGGTGAAAATTTAACTGCATTTGGTGACGGTTCACAAACCAGATCATTTTGTTATGTAGATGATTTGGTAGAAGGAATATACAGGTTGCTTTTGAGTGATTACGCATACCCCGTAAATATTGGGAACCCTGATGAAATTACCATTAAGGAATTTGGAGAAGAAATAATAAGATTGACGGATACAAAATCCAAAATCATATATAAACCTTTACCGGAAGACGATCCCAAACAAAGAAAACCGGATATCACCAAAGCTCAGGAAATTCTTGGGTGGAATCCTACTTTTTCAAGAAGTGAGGGATTAAAACCTACTTTGGAGTATTTCAAAAAGGTTGTTCAAGGTTAAACTTACCTACTAAAAACTGCGGATATTATGAACCACAAAGTTGCAATCATAGGAATGGGATATGTTGGACTGCCATTGGCCATTGAAGCAGCTAAAAAATATCCCGTACTGGGTTTTGATATCAAGCCTGAAAGACTCGAAGAATTGAACAAAGGTTTTGATAGGACAAAGGAAGTAAGTAATGATGAATTGGCTAAAGCATCAAACCTTAAATTTAGTCATGATCCAAATGATCTAAATACTTCTAATTTTTATATTGTAACTGTTCCAACCCCGATAGATGTTAACAACAAGCCAGATTTAAAACCACTTATTTCTGCCTCAAGGATCATTGGTTCTCAATTAACCAAAGGAGATATAGTAGTTTTCGAATCTACGGTTTACCCGGGTTGTACCGAAGAGGACTGTGTTCCGGTTATGGAGGCCGAAAGCGGCCTTAAATATAATATTGACTTCTTTTGTGGATATTCGCCTGAAAGAATAAATCCAGGAGATAAAAACAGAAGAGTAACAGATATTAAAAAGGTGACCAGTGGTAGCAATGAGGAAATTGCCACGGTTGTTGATGATTTTTATAAGTCTATCATTAAAGCAGGGACCCATAAGGCATCATCTATTAAAGTAGCAGAAGCTTCCAAAGTAATCGAAAATGCTCAACGAGACATCAACATTGCTTTTGTTAATGAGTTGGCTCTGGTATTTGAAAAGATGAATTTGAACACACTGGAAGTACTCGAAGCTGCCGGAACCAAATGGAATTTCTTACCTTTTCGGCCAGGCTTAGTAGGAGGGCATTGCATTGGTGTAGATCCCTATTACCTTACACACAAAGCCGACAGTCTCGGATACCACGCAGAGGTTATTCTTGCCGGTAGAAGGATAAATGACAATATGGGCAGGTTCATTGCCACACAAGTTGTAAAAATGATTGTCGGAAAAGGCATAAATGTGAGTCAATCGAAAATATTGGTCATGGGAATTACTTTCAAAGAAAATTGTCCGGATATTCGAAATTCAAAAGTATTTGATATCATTAAAGAACTAAAGAGCTTTAATATCCATGTAGATGCCCACGATCCTGAAGCAGATCGAGAAGAAGTAAAAACCGTCCACAATATTGATTTGGTTGAAAATATAGATCCTAATTACAATGCTATCATTGTTGCTGTTTCACATAGTGAATATTCCAAAATTGATTGGACACAAGTTAAAACTGATCAGAATATCATCTATGATATAAAAGGGATATTACCAAAAGGGTTAGCGGATATTACATTATAATATCAAAACAAAAAAGGAATCCCATGAGATTCCTTTTTTGTTTTGTTTAAAAGCTACTTAAGCCAATGAAACAACTTCTTTATTTTTCTCAATATTATTGAGCATTAAGTCCCAAAGATGTTCGTACGGAATGATTTCCGGATCTGTAAATGGTTCATGTTGATTCTTTTCGACAAGTTTGTCAACATATTTTTGCCCATTAATTCTTGCTTCTGTTGGATTATATCCAGAACTTATTAAAGTTTTGATAAGCTTGAAAAATTGTTTTTCTCTAGGATTTTTTCCAGGCTCATTAAGATGTCTATAGTAATATTTCTCAATCGCCTCTATTTTATTCAGTGCCAAGTCAAAATTACCCTTATTCATCATATGCATAAATTCCAAAATGATTAAAGACAAATTGTACCCTTTCTTATCTTTATTATAATGTTCCATTGAATTATAAAAATCTGAGAAAGTAACCCTTTTGATAATTTGCAGTTCAGGTGCAGCAAAATTCAGATATGCCTTCATTAATTTCCATCGTTCAGAAGCCTTTTTGCTGACCTTCTTCAAACTGGAATTTTTTATAACCTTATCATAAATTTCTGAAGCTTTTTTATAGTCTCTGGTGTGCATTGCCAACAGAAAATAATTTTCCATGTGTGCAAACCAGTTCCTGGTTGTTGGCTCAATGGTTTTCATACCTTCCTCTGCGGAAACAAACCCTTTGTCGAACTCTTTTAAGCACAAGTATGCAAATGTTCTGATATAGATATTAAACCTCACATCAAATCGCATAGGATTTACCTTCATTTTAGCCACATCCTTTTCTGCCTGCTGAGTATGTTTCACTATTCCATTGTAATCTCCAACAAGTTCTAAGTACCAACCTCTTAAAAAGTAATAGTGTTCAAATATGTTAAACGAACCTGTCTCTTTCCAGAGTCTCTCCAATATGGCCACAGTATCTAAGGTAGTTTGGATATTTGACTTTCTTGAATGAATCGACTTACTAAGAAGCATTCTATTCTTAAAATAAATATCATTGGCATACTCTTCAACATTGTAGAGTTTTCGGAGTTTGTCCAACCTATCAATAGTATTCTCAAAATCAGTGGGCTTACAATCTTTGGAATAAATTTGTCTTAATATTTCGAAACCATCGATAAGTATATCAGTAAACTCAGCCTCTTCAGCAATGGCAAATGCCTTATTTATTTGCTTTTCAGCCATAGCATACTCATTACTAACAAAAAGAATATTAGCTTTATATATGTATTCCTGGCATTCTAGTCTATGTTGAGTAGAGATATTAAATCGGCTATCGTTAAATTCTACGTGAAAAAGGTAATCATATAACTTGTGGCGTAACCTCGATTTAAGCATTCTAAATCGCTGATCATAAATGTCGCTATCGTACATTACCTGAGCAGCTATTTCATCATTTGGATAAAGACCTTGTAATACGCCGTTATATAGTTGCTGTTCTTTGCTAGGGTTTTCAGTTTCACCTGTTAAATCCAGAACTCCGTAATTATTTTTTAAACGTGTTGTTACTATGTCAACTAATTTATTAATTTCTTTCATGCTGGTGTAGTTTAATTTATTAAATATGACTAACAAAAAACAAAAATAGGCATATTTCCAATTTTTTCATAATATTTTTTACTGTTACTGGAGGTATCAATGTGTCCCAAGAAATAATAATGATAAGCCCGAACATTGTATTGTAATTATTTTAAACATATAAAAAACAACAGTTATGGCACATTTCATCACATTATTCTTCCTAAGTATTGGTTTAAATTTTGGTAGCGTTTCCGATTCACAAAATGCTCAGTTGTCTTCTTTTAACAGAACTAACATGTACAATGTTTCAGAAATTGAGATAAAAAAACGTTCAAAATACAATAGCAAACTATTTACAGACAAGAAAAACACATTAATCTTTAAAGATGGTGATGACACTCTTCCAATAGGACACGATGGTTGGGATTGATCCTAATTAAAGTAAAAGGACATATTACAATATGAATGATTAATATTGTATATGCCACAGTGTTCAAATATCATTAAGCATTTGATACTATCATTTTGTCTTGTTTCATGTATTCATATTGAAAAGACCAAGCAGAATGAAGTAAAAGTAAGGTCGGATCATTTTCCACAATCGCTGAACTATTTAATAAATGGTTCATATCATGCTCATGATATTCAAAGAAAAACATTTAATGAATTATTGTTTCTTGATGGTAGGGCAAAGTTCAAACCGTTACTTGCAATTGGTTTGCCGGAAGTAATAGAATTAGATACAGGCTATCTATTTAAATTTACGCTTCGAGACGAAGCTAAGTGGGACAATGGTGCCCCTATTACTTCTCAAGATATTGGGTTTTCTTTAAAAGCTTACAAACTTCCTTTAAAGGAAAATGTAGGAATATCATCTTACTATAGTCGAATTAAAGATGTTATATGTAATGAAGATAATATTAAAGTTTTTCAACTTTTGACTAAAGGTAATAAACATGATCTGTTAAGGTTGACAGGCGATTTTGGGATTCTTGAAAAGGCTAAATTTGATCCGGAAGGTTTATTAGATCATATACGTCTGTCAGACTTTGATTTAATACCTGAAGAAATAGCCAATGATGAAAAAGTAATTTCTTTTTTTAAAACATTTACCAAGGATAACTACAAGCATAATGATGCATTTTTTAGTTCATCAGGATCATACAAGATTTCACATTTGGAACAGGGTAAAAGTATTACCCTGACAAAAAACAAGAATTGGTGGGGAAATAGTATGGTCAATGTTGACTATATTAATGCCAATCCTGATAGAATAACTTACTATAGTATCCCAGAGACTATAACGGCAATATATGCCCTGAAAAATGGAGATATTGATGTAATGGATGACATTCCTTCGAATGAGTTTATCCAATTAGAAAAAGATGAGGGCTTTAAAAAACGTTATAATTTATTTAGCCCATTAAAATACACATTTACATACATTGGTTTTAATTCAGAAGCCCGATATTTAAATGATAAGAAAATAAGGCACGCTTTGGTTCATCTAATAGATAAAACCAAAATCGTAGAATCAGTTGAAAGCGGTTATGGACAACCAACTATAGGGCCAATAAACCCTGCAAAAAAATTCTACTACAACGATAAGATTGTACCTTACAAATATGATTCTTCAAAGTGCTTTGAATTACTTACACAATCCGGCTTGAAAAAGGTCAACAACCATTGGTATCAGGAAGGAGAAGAAAAGCCTGTAGAATTTACTTTAATTCATAAACAAAACTCTGTTTATGAAAACATCGCTCAGATTTTTGTATCAGAAGCTCAAAAAGCAGGAATTAAAATCTCCGCCATTTCTTACGATGACCGTACTGTTAGAAAAATGGTAAAAGATCGAAATTTTGATATCACAATAGGGGCATTTAATGGGAGTCCTTTTTCTTACAACTTCTCAGGATTATTTAGCACAGATGCAGCCAGATCCGGAGGAATGAATTTCACAGGTTTTGGAAATGCAAAAAGCGATTCTTTAATTCAAGCTATAAACTATGCTGAAGACTCTGTACAAAGAAGAAATAGCTTATTTGAATTTCAAAAAATACTACATGACGAGTCCACCATGGTGTTTTTATACTTTGCCAAAAACAAAATTGCCATTAGCAAAAAATTCACGAATCTGAATATTTCAAGCCTGAAACCAGGCTATGATGTCACTTCTTTCAAACTAGCCAGGGAAATTGACTAATACCTTTTAAAATTGTTCCCTTTTTCACCATGTTTTAGCTGATTAATTCCTAATTTGTGTACTACTATAGGAAAATCATAAAATGAAAAAGTTCAAACGCATTTTTTATCTCACATATATAATATTCTTTCTCTTTGGAGGATTTATTGCCATTAACTACGAAAATCTTGTCTTAAAATGGGATTGGGATTTCGTCGATACCTGGGCCGGACTCCTCCGTTTTGTGCTGAAATTAGGTGGTTTCGGTTTGATCCTCTTTCTGATAGAACTTATTATAGAAAACATTCACATTTTAAGCTTAAACAGAAAAATCAAAGTTCTGGAAAGTGATGTAGTAAATCTAAAAAGTAAACTTTATGATCAAAGAGAAGTGTTGCCGAAAGATTCAGAAACATCACAGCCGACAGATAAGGAAGAGAATACGAACGATGAATAAGATGACATTTCCCCAATTCAAAAGAGAAGTGCAGGTCAAAAAGTATCAACACTATATTTTAAAATTAACCTCTTAAAACAATTTAGGATAAATGTTAGCAAAGACTTTCGGTAGTGCTGTATATGGAGTTGATGCCTCCACCATTACGATTGAAGTAAATGTAGGAACCGGAACTAAGTTTTTTATGGTTGGATTGGCAGATTCAGCAGTAAAAGAAAGCGAGCAAAGAATAGATTCGGCATTGAAGCAAAATGGTTTCAATATGCCTCGCCAAAAAGTAATTGTGAACCTTGCTCCTGCTGACATTAGAAAAGAAGGCTCTGCCTACGACCTTCCAATTGCTATTGGAATATTGGAAGCATCTGGACAAATTATTTCTAAAAATCTTGAGGGTTACATTATTATGGGAGAGCTATCACTAGATGGTCAATTGAGACCCATAAAAGGAGCTTTACCCATTGCAATAGAAGCAAGAAAAAGAGGTTTTAACAGTTTCATTCTCCCAAAAGAAAATGCCCAGGAAGCAGCCATAGTTGATAATCTTGAAATACTAGGTGCAGAATCGATAACCCAAGCCATCAATCATTTAAATGGAACTGAAAAAATTGAGGCAATCAAATATGACACTCGTGATGTATTTTATCATAACCTAAGTGGATATGAAGCAGATTTTGCCAATGTACAGGGTCAGGAAAATATCAAGCGCGCATTAGAAATTGCTGCTGCCGGAGGACATAATGTAATAATGATCGGACCACCAGGAGCTGGCAAAACGATGCTGGCAAAACGACTGCCATCTATTCTTCCCCCACTCACATTGCATGAGGCACTAGAGTCCACAAAAATTCACTCTGTTGCTGGCAAGTTAGGTGCCAATTCGTCATTAATTTCTACCCGTCCGTTTCGTTCTCCCCACCACACCATAAGTGATGTGGCTCTTGTAGGAGGTGGCGGAATTCCTCAACCAGGAGAAATTTCTCTCGCTAATAACGGTGTGCTTTTTTTAGACGAACTGCCAGAATTTAAAAGAACTGTACTGGAAGTAATGAGGCAACCACTTGAAGAAAGAAAAGTTACCATTTCTCGCGCAAAAGTTTCAATGGATTTTCCCGCCAATTTTATGCTAATCGCCAGCATGAACCCATGCCCATGTGGTTATTATAATCATCCTGAAAAAGAATGTGTTTGTGCTCCCGGGATTGTGCAAAGATATTTAAACAAAGTAAGCGGTCCTTTACTCGATAGAATCGACTTGCATGTGGAGGTAACACCGGTTTCATTCGATCAAATGACTGCAGATCGCAAATCTGAAAGTAGTACGGAAATAAGAGAGAGGGTAATACAAGCAAGAGAGGTTCAATCTAAAAGATTTAAGGATCAGCCAACCATTTATCACAATGCCATGATGAGTTCTCAAACTCTAAAAGAAGTCTGTCAGATAAATGAAGCAGGAAAAAAATTACTTAAAACAGCAATGGAAAAACTCGGACTTTCGGCAAGAGCTTATGACAGAATTCTTCGAGTATCAAGAACCATTGCAGACCTTGCAGGAAAAGAGGACATAATGATCGAGCATCTTGCTGAAGCCATTCAGTATAGAAGTTTGGACAGAGAAAATTGGGCTGGGTAAATATTTCCTTCTAAAACCATTGATTAGCCAAAGACCGTTACTATTGTTGAATAACATTACGGTAATTGCTTATTCCAAAAAGCTTATTTGATCTCACTTTATTCAATTCATTTAATCAATTAACTTTGCGCCCAATTTTATTTTATTCTCATGAACTTAGCTGAAGAAATACAGAAAAGAAGGACATTTGGTATCATCAGTCACCCCGATGCAGGGAAAACTACACTGACAGAAAAGTTGTTGCTTTTTGGTGGTGCGATAAAAACTGCCGGAGCTGTAAAGTCCAATAAAATTGACCGACATGCCACTTCTGATTTTATGGAAATAGAAAAGCAAAGGGGTATTTCTGTGGCCACTTCAGTAATGGGTTTCAATTATAAAGATGTAAAAATAAACTTACTTGATACTCCGGGTCACCAGGATTTTGCAGAGGATACCTACCGTACTTTAACAGCGGTAGATAGTGTAGTAATGGTAATCGACTGTGTGAAAGGGGTAGAGATTCAAACCGAAAAATTGATGGAAGTATGCCGGATGCGAAACACTCCGGTAATGGTTTTTATCAATAAACTCGACAGAGAAGGGCAAGACCCTTATGATTTGCTCGATGAAATAGAAGAAAAGCTCAACATTCAGGTTCATCCAATGAGTTGGCCCATAGGTATGGGAAAATCATTTCAGGGGGTATATAGTTTGTATGAAAAAAAACTATTGCTATTTCAGGCCAGCAAACAAAAACTGGACGATACAGACACCATCAGCATTGAAAATGTTAATGATCCAATACTGAATGACTTATTAGGACAATCTAGTGCTGCCAAATTGAGAGAAGATGTAGAGCTGGTAGATGGAGTGTATTCAGATCTGGACTTAAATGCCTACAAAAACGGAGAAGTTGCGCCGGTATTTTTTGGAAGTGCCGTCAACAATTTTGGTGTTCGAGAACTGCTTGATTGTTTTATCAACATAGCACCACCTCCACTGGATCGAGAAACTGAGTTAAGACAAATTAACCCCACAGAAAATAAATTTTCAGGATTTGTATTTAAAATACATGCCAATATGGATCCAAAGCATAGAAACAGGATTGCTTTTGTGAGGGTATGTGCCGGGATATTCCAAAGGGGACAAAATTACCATCATGTAAGACTCGATAAAAACTTCCGTTTTTCTAATGCCACGGCTTTCATGGCTCAAAGCAAAGAAATCATTGACGAGGCTTTCCCGGGAGATATTGTTGGACTCTATGATACTGGCAACCTAAAAATAGGAGACACTTTAAGCGAAGGAGAAAAAGGAATGTACAAAGGCATCCCTAGTTTTTCTCCTGAGATCTTCAGGGAAGTGATCAACATGGACGCCATGAAAACAAAACAGTTGGAAAAGGGACTGATGCAGTTGATGGACGAAGGTGTTGCGCAGTTGTTTACTTACGAAATGGGCTCCAGAAAAGTGGTAGGAACCGTTGGTGCCCTTCAATTTGAGGTAATCCAACACAGGTTGAAACACGAATACAATGCTACCTGTAGGTTTGCTCCCATAAACTTGTATAAGGCTTGCTGGATTAGCAGTGAAAACAAAAAGAAAATGGATGAATTTGTGGACTCTAAATACAGGCATATTGCACAAGACAAAGATGGTAAACGTGTATTTATGGCAGAAACCAAAGCCTGGTTGCAAATGGTACAGGACAATTTTCCAGAAATCAACTACCATTTCACTTCAGAATTTTAAGATTACTCCTTTATCTGATAGACTTTAACATAATCAACTATAAACACATCTGGAAAAACGGTTTTACTGATTTCTTCCCGATTGCCGGGGTACTCCATGCTCAGGATCATGTATTCTTCAATATTTGATATGCCCTGAGTCACCTCGTAAAACTTAAGTCCATCAATATAAAAAATGTACTTATCGGGAAACCATTCCAAGCCAAATGTGTGAAAACCTTCGCTCACGCCTTTCAGGTAACTCTGCATGCCATGAGTAGTTTGCTGGTTTGGTCCGTACGCCCAATGTACATTGTGTGACACTATATCCGTTCCCAGTTTCTTGAAAAACTCCATTATATCTATTTCCGCACCATATATAGACGGGTCTTCTCCTTTTGATATGTTAGTCGATTGAATCCAAAAAGCTGCCCAGACACCTTGTGATTTTTGTAGTTGGGCACGGCATTCATAGTAACCATACTTTGACATGAAAAGACCTTGCGTTCCAACAGCACTGCCCAACATCTTATCACCTTGTTTTAAAGCAAACAATTTCAAATATCCGTCTTCAACTTTCACCGCTTCTTCCGAAACATAAGCTATTGCTCTGGGGCCTATTCCACGAACTTTCCACTTGGTCGTATCAAGTTGATCACCCTTAAATTCATCTTCCCACACCAATTTATACCCCGATTTCTTTGGGTTGAATTTGTCTGTGGACATAGGACCTTGTGCTGGTCTTTGCGCCATAACGACACAGGCAAAGAGGAGTATAAATAAGGTTGAAAAAATGTTTTTCATATCATTTTCGTTCAGATTGGATCTTTTGTAATTCCTTCATCTGACCATCTAATATAGCTATTCCCTCATCAAATGAATGCGGTTCATATCCAAGTTTTGAGATTGCTTTATCAATAGTGAAACCTGTTTTGGCAGGCCTTTTGGCAGTTTGGGAAAATGTGGTAGAATCCGCCTTTGCTATAAATGATTGATCCAGATTGAAATAGTTGGCAGTTTTTATAGCCATATCATACGGGGTAAGCATATCTTTTCCTGATATGTTAAAAATACCCGTCTCTTTTTTGATAGCTGTCAGATAGCAACCCATGGCAAGATCTTCTGCCAGCGTTGGTGTTCTCCACTGATCTGTTACCACCTTTATGTTTTTTTTATTCTCGATACTGTCCTTGACCCAGAGGATAATATTGGATCGACTCATGCTGGGAACTACTCCATATACAAGCACTGTTCTCAGTATTGCCCATTTTGTTTTACTCTTTATCACTATTTCCTCGGCATCCAGTTTACTTTCTCCATAAAAGCTAATTGGGTTTGCAATGTCGCCCTCCTTGTAAGGACCATTTTCTCCATCAAAAATAAAATCGGTGGAAAGGTGTATTAAAAAAGTATCGTTTGTTTCACATGCTTCAACAATGTATCTGACTGCATCCACATTCAATTTTCGACATCTTTTCTTTTCTGTTTCACACTGATCTACATTAGTCATAGCAGCAGTGTTCACCACCACATCCGGCTCATGATGCCCTATTACTTGCTCTACTTCTTCCTGATTTGTGATGTCCAGCTGGGTATAGGTATAATTGATACTATTGTTATTGGTTCTGTCTGTCCCAATTCCTGTTGCTATTACTTTTACCCCTTTAGTCAACAAAAGACCAACTAGTTTTTGCCCCAACAAACCATTGGAACCTGTTATTAATATTTTCATTTAATGAAATTGTTAAATCTTTTCCATATTCAATACAGAGGCAAATAAAGTATGATTTTTTATTTAATTTAGAACATTAATAGAAATAACTCAGCGAATTGGAAGAACAGAAAGAAATAGTTATTGTAGATCGTACAGGCAAGCCCGGTGGAGAACCTGATGACATATCTTTGTTTCAGCAGATCCTTCTATGGCTTTCTATATATGTAGTAATCGAACTGTATATTAGTTCTATTATTACTTATCCTGATAAGCTCAAAGAGGTATTGGAACTGGTTGATTTTGGAATATGTATGCTCTTTCTGTATGACTTTGCTTCCGGAATTATCCGAGCGGAAAATAAATGGAAGTATTTCAGGATACATTGGATCGATTTAATATCATCAATTCCTACGGTCGATATATTGAGAGCAGGAAGACTCGTACGTATCATTCGAATATTAAGGGTATTGCGATCTGCCAAATATGTCTTTACGTTTTTCAGCAGGCAAAATTCGTTCAACTCATTTAAAAACCTAATCATATTAAGTTGTGGCATTATCCTTTTATTCACTTTGAGTTTCCATCATCTGGAAAAAAATGTGAACCCACACATCAACTCTATTGGCGACTCGCTTTGGTGGACAACAATTACCACCATTACCGTTGGCTTTTTACAGGATATCCCACCAATGACACCCGAGGGAAAGTTTTTATCTGTAGCACTTATACTATTGGGAATGGTAATGTTCAGTACGCTTACGGGTACTATTACAGACTTCTTTATCGAAGATGAGGACATTGTGGTAAAATTGAATGAAATGACTTCCAAAGTGGAAAGCCTTGAATCTAAAATAGATTCCATGAGCGAAAAAATAGATAAGCTGAATAAAAGCTAGCTGGTTCTCGAAAAAATTCTCAGTACTCCCGGTTAACACGAAATTCCAAAGAAAAAGTAATTTGTGGTAATTATGATCAATTATGGCACAGTACGATCTGTTTGAAAAAAAATCCAGTGGTAGTTCATTGGATATAGATGCTTACCTCAAGCGAATAAACTGTAGCCGGGAATATAAGCCTTCACTGAAGTTTTTAAGACAAATACATCGAAACCACCAGTATAATATTCCATTTGAGAATCTTGATATCCACATTGGCAATCAAATTATACTAGATGTACAAAAAATTTTCAACAAAATTGTCAATCAACAAAGGGGTGGGTTTTGTTATGAACTAAACGGATTGTTTTACCATTTGCTCATCGGATTGGGTTTTCAGGCAAAGATTATATCCGCAAGCATGTATTCCGAAAATGGAATACTGGGGCCAAAATTTGATCATTTACTGATAATCGTTTATCTGGATGATAAGCAATGGCTGGTGGATGTGGGGTTTGGAAGGTCTTTTTTGTCTCCGTTGGAATTTGTCCCGGACAAAATACAAATGGACTACAACAGGTATTTTAGAATTGACGATTTGCCTGATGGCAATTTTGTTTTGCAAAGTTCAAACGATTCATTTTCTTATAAAAAGGAATATGTTTTTTCTAAAAAACAGCATCAGTTTGTAGAGTTCATTGCGATGTGTCAGTATCATCAGACCAGTCCCAAGTCTCCTTTCACACAAAAAAAACTAATTAGCCAACCTACAATTAATGGCAGACTAACACTTACCGACAATGCGTTTACTATTACCAAAATGGGTAAAAAAGAAGAATTCCCTATTCTAAATAATGATGAATTTGTTGTCAAGCTTTGGGAGCATTTTAATATCAGATTAAGAAAAAACCAATGATTCCTTACATCAGTGCTTCAAACAGAATTTCTGCCGGATGTTTAGAATTTCTACCCGTGCCATCATGTATCTGATGACGACAACTTGTTCCCGGTGCAGCTATTATAGTATCTTCTGTTGTGCTTCTTACAGTCGGAAAAAGAACCAGTTCCCCGATCTTCATTGAAACATCGTAATGTTCCTTTTCATATCCGAAAGAACCTGCCATACCACAGCAACCCGATGGTATCATTTGCACAGTATAATTTTCAGGAATAGACAATGCTTTCTTTAAAGTAACTACCGACGATAATGCTTTTTGATGACAATGGCCATGTGCCCTTACCAATTTTTCCTCGGTCTTAAATGATGCGCTCTTGATATTTCCATTCTCGAATTCTTGTGTGATAAACTCTTCAAAGGTCAGGATGTTTTCCGCAAGCTTCAGTGATTTTTCCTTCAATTCTGCATCACATAAATCCGGATATTCATCTTTCAAAGTTAAAATTGCAGAAGGCTCAATTCCAATCAAAGGAGTTTCTTTTGTTACTAACCCAGACAGGGCTTTGATGTTTTTATTGATTACCGGGATAGCTTCTTTCAACATGCCCTTCGATATAAAAGTACGGCAGCTTTCCTCGTGTTCCGGAATAATCACATTGTAATTTAGTCTATCCAGTAGCTGTATCACTTTTTTTCCAATTTCAACATCCTGAAAATTGGTAAACTCATCAGCAAACAGATAGACTGTTTGGGTATCCTTAGACACAGCACTTTTGAAAGTCTTTTTATACCATTTCTTCAATGTCTGCTTGGGCATTCTGGGCATTGGCCTTTGTTCAGCAATTCCCATAAAAGACTTGAATATTTTTCCCATTACAGGATTCCCAACCATGAAGTTGTATGCCGGAGGAAAAATTGATGCCATCTTCATACCTTGATTGAAACGACCCGTCAGTTTCGTTTTCAACGGAATACCATGTACATCAAAATAATTTTGTTGGAACTCTGCCTTCAACCTGGCCATGTCCACATTGGATGGGCACTCAGATTTACACCCTTTGCAAGACAAGCACAAGTCCATTACTTCTTTGATCTCTTCACTGTCAAACCTGTTCGGTTTTTCAGAGTTCGTAAGGATTTCCCGAAGGATATTTGCCCTGGAACGGGTAGTATCTTTTTCATTGCGGGTGGCCATAAAACTAGGACACATCGTTCCTCCACTCATAGGAGACTTTCTACAATCACCGGAACCATTGCAAAGCTCCGCTGAACGGAGCACACCCTGATTTTTGCTCCAGTCAAAATAGGTTTCTATTTCAGGTTCTACCCTATCGGCTTCATACCTCAGGTTGGAATCCATCGGAGGTGTGTTAGTAATTTTCCCGGGATTAAATATCCCTTTAGGATCCCACGTGTTTTTCAGGTCTTCAAGCAACTGGTAGTTGCTATCACCAATCATGGTTTTGATAAACTCACCCCTCAGCCGGCCATCTCCGTGTTCCCCGCTCAATGAGCCTTTGTATTTTTTAACCAAATGGGCTATTTCTGTAGCAATCGTTCTGTATTGTTCGTGCCCTTCTTTTGTTTTCAGATTTATTATTGGCCGCAAATGAAGCTCTCCGGAACCAGCATGTGCATAGTGCACACAGCTCATATTGTGCTTTTTCAAAATCTCATTGAAGTCAATGATATACTGAGGCAGGTCCTGCACATCTACAGCCGTATCTTCAATGACAGGAGCGGCCTTGGCATCTCCCGGTATGTTGGAAAGCAATCCCAAACCTGCCTTTCGCAGATTCCAAACTTTCCCTACATCCTCACCCGTAACTATGGGATAATGATAGCCTAGGTTTTCTTTTTTCAATTCATCAATAAGTGCATTGCACTTCTTATCTAGTGCTTCCTCATTTTCAGCAACTAGTTCCACAACCAAAATTGCCCCGGGATCACCTTGGACGAAAAACCTGTTTTTCTGTTGTTCGGTATTCTTTTTGGTACATTCAAGAATATAATGGTCCATCAATTCACTGGCGTGTGGGCCGTATTTTAAACCAATCAGATTGGCTCGTAAAGATTCATTGACATCCTCGCAATGGATGCAAACCAGTGCTTTGTGCCTGGATGGCAGGGGAATTGTATTGAGTTTGATTTCAGTAATGAACATCAAAGTCCCCTCTGAGCCAGCTATTAGTTTGCAAAAATTAAAGTCTTCACCTTCTGGATTAAAAGGCTTATTGATAGCCAGCATGTCTATGGCATAACCTGTATTTCTTCTTTCAATCGAAGGTTTAGGAAACTCTCTCTTTATATTTTCAACGTTTTGTGAAGAAGAGAGCATTTCATTTATAGCCTTATAAATGCTTGCTTCAAGCTCTGAATCCGAATGCATTGCAGCCAGAAACTCTTCACCTGACATTGACTTAAAAGTGGTGTAAGTACCATCAGAAAGAAAACCTTTTACTTCCAACAAATGATCTCTGGTGCTTCCATAAACCACGGAATTTGATCCGCAGGAATTGTTGCCGACCATTCCACCGATCATTGCTCGGTTGGCAGTGGAGGTTTCCGGACCAAAATACCTGTTGTAATTTTTCAAATACCTGTTAAGGTCATCACGGATAACACCCGGCTGAACCCGAGCCCAGTTTTCTGATTCGTTTACTTCAAGTACCTCGCAGAAATGCTTAGACACATCCACAATGATTCCACCACCAACAACCTGACCAGCCAATGAAGTACCTGCCGTTCTTGGAATAAGGGAAGTAGCATTTTTATGAGCAAAGGCTATCAATAACTTGATGTCAGATTCGTTTTTTGGCATAGCCACAGCCAATGGCATTTCTCTATATGCAGAAGCATCTGTTGCATATAACTTTCGCATGGTCTCATCAAAAAACAACTCGCCATCCAGGCTGCTCTGTAATTCTGTCAGTTCTCTATTCATTGCAGCGCAAAATTAGAAAAAATAAAATGTCTTCATTCGTTAAATGTTAAATTCCATTTGCATGAATAAAACTACTTGGATGATTGTAAACAACCTGTATATATGAAAAACATTTTGTATGCAATTACACAATTTGCTTTAATGTGAATTTGGAGTAAGAAACATAAACAATTTATGTTATGAAATAAGAAATGGTTTGAGGTTAAATTACCGAATTCTTTGTTCTGATAATGATTTTTGATTTAGAACAGGAAATACAAAAACACGTTTTGGAAGTTAAATTTGAAGGTTAAAGAAGAAGATTTGCTCGTCTGACAGACTAGAATTATGGGTGTTTTTCAGCTGTTTAGCAATGACATACAACTCATTACCAAACCCAAGAAAAAACCAAACACTTTCAGATCAACCTGGTTACTCTATAATGCCTGTAGAAACCTTCCTTTTAGGTATTGAATTAGAGCAACTTTCATTGTCACTTAAAGCAAATTCACATTATACTAAGGAAGCTCTGCAAGAATAGTCCTTCCTCCCTTTGTTTTATCTCCTATATTTACCCTGACTTCTGCATCAATTGGGAGGAAAACATCAACCCGAGACCCAAATTTTATGAACCCAAATTCATTTCCTTGTTTAATTTGTGTTCCTTCGTCAACATACCACTTAATTCTACGAGCCAGAGCTCCCGCTATTTGACGAACAAGAACTTCTAAACCATTTCCCAAATCCAGAACCATAGTAGTTCGCTCATTTTCTGTACTTGACTTAGGATGCCATGCTACCAGATACTTACCTGCGTGATACTTGAAATATTTGACAATTCCTGAAACCGGACTCCTGTTTACATGTACATTAACAGGCGACATAAAAATAGATATTTGCTTTCTTTTAGAGTTGAAATACTCTTTTTCCAGCACCTCTTCTATCACAACCACCTTGCCATCTGCAGGAGCGATAACAAGCTTTTCATTAGCATGAGTAATTATCTTAGGGCTTCTAAAAAACTGTAAAACAATCAGAAAAAAAATTATAGTAGAAATCAGAACTATGTTCTGTAGCAGAGATGCCTGAGGGTAATAATAACTTGCTCCAAAATTTAAAGCTAAGAATAAAACGGCTAGTACTAACAGTAATAGTCTTCCTTCCTTATGTATAGTCATAAAAATAACTGGTATTTGTTAATGTTTTGCCGTATTTAGAAGTCAAAATAAAAGGATTCTAAAACCCACCTCTGTATTTATAAGTTTGTGATACCTTTTTTATTGCTACTATATATGCAGCGATTCGCAAAGATACGTCATATTCTTTAGAAGTTTCAAAAACATTATTGAACGCAGTTTTCATAATTCTGTCTGAACGTCTGTTTACTCTCTCTCGTGTCCATTTGTACCCTAATCTATTCTGCACCCACTCAAAATATGAAACCGTAACTCCCCCTGCATTAGCCAAAATATCAGGAACAGCTATTATGCCTTTTTCATGGAGAATAGAATCTGCTTTATATGATGTTGGCCCATTAGCTCCCTCTACAATTAGTTTTGCTTTAATTTTATCAGCATTGTGCTTGGTAATCACATCTTCCATAGCCGCAGGTATCAATACATCCACATCCAATAACAACAATTCCGATCCTTCAATCTTTTCTGCACCAGGAAGCCCTTCCAACGATTTATTGTTCTTGTCTCTGTATTCAATAGCTTCTGCTATATCTATTCCTTGATCATTATAATAAGCACCTGACACATCTGAAATAGCTACTATTTTCACACCTCTTTCTCCCAGCAGTTTTGCTGCCCATGATCCCACATTTCCAAAACCCTGAATAGCACACCTGGCTTCAAACGGGTTCATTTTTGTTTTTTCCATTGCAGCCAGAGCTGAAATCATTACTCCCCGCCCTGTAGCCTCCGTTCTTCCAAGTGACCCTCCAAGTACCAGTGGTTTTCCCGTCACTACTGCATTTACGGTCATCCCTTTAGACTTTGAATATTCATCCATCATCCAAGCCATCTCGTTTGGACCTGTGCCCATATCTGGTGCCGGTATATCCCGGTCTGGACCAAAAATCTCATTCATAGACTGTGTATAAGCCCTGGTCAACCTCTCTATTTCACCTTGAGACATTTCACGAGGATTACATTTTATTCCTCCTTTGGCACCACCATAGGGAATATCAACCACTGCACATTTCCAGGTCATCCAAGCGGCAAGTGCTTTAACTTCGTCAATATTTACTCCCATATCATAGCGAACACCTCCTTTCGATGGTCCCAGAATATTGGAATGCACAACACGATGACCCTCAAACACTCTGATAGATCCATTATCCATAGTGACAGGCAGATTAACTGTCACTTGTTTTGTTGGAGACTTGAGCACTTCGTAAATTTCGTCATCAAGACCTAATGCCTGAGAGGCAATATGGAATCTTGACATCATAGACTCAAAAGGATTTTCCTTATCCTTTATTGGGGCTGGCTCTATATAGCTTATCATTTTTTAATTATTCTTTTTTTGGAATTGCAAAATTACCAATTCAATTGGAGTATAATTTTAGAACCAACGTTAAATTCGAATTGAAAGATTCAAACCTGAGCTTTTAAAAAGGGCATTTTGAGCCTAAAAAAACCCGATGGAAGACCATCGGGCTGCTTATTAACACTATGTTTCAATTTACTGAAACTAGCTATGAGAAAAAGGTTCTTTTTGGGGGTTGCGGATCAAAGCACCAATGCTTGTTCTTCTTTCGCAACATTCAACTCACCAATTACTTTATTTGCCAAATTTTGATCTCCCAGCGGGAGCTCCATCAATACAGTTAAACTATTTTGATCATCAAGTTTTGATTGCGAGATTTTAAATTCATCAGAATCTCCAAATTGATATTCTCCTAAAACCGAGTTATACCAAATAATTTGCATTTTTCTATTGGTTGATTGCATTACAAATAGACAAAGAGTAAAGATTACAATCCTGCCATTTCACTTTTCAATTCTGCCGAATTGCTCTACTTGTAGATTTGAGAATATTTAATTATTCTTTATTAAAACTTATGGTATCAACTACATATTGACTCTGAACTTGTTTCAAAAGCATAACTACCCTGAAACTACCCTGATCGGAAGTGTATCTGCCAATATTATATTTCAAACCCTCTGGGGAAGAGCCTTTATGAATATAGGTAAAATTTTGAGGTGGGTATTTTGTGAAAAAATCCTTTATTATTGACTCAGCCTGGGCTTTGCTATAGTTAGCTCCTTTATCTTCTACCTTTAATTCCGTCACAGTATTGAAATACTTAATCAACTCTCTGGAGCTTCCGGTTTTCAGTGCAATAGCTACATTGTCTGTGGTTGACTGACCAAAAGAAACCGACGAAATTGATAAAAATAGTATGAATAATATATATCTCATTACTTAAAGGTATTTCTTATTTTGTTGATTTGCCAAATATTGTGCCAATTCCAAGTAATACCAATATGATTTTTTCCCACATAAGAATCAAACCATAATCCATGAACTTGCGTATCTAAAACAAACTAAAATTTAATATCATGAAATTTTTACTCTGGTTAATTTTATTAGTCATTTGCTGGCCTCTCGCATTGGTTATTTTATTTTTATATCCAATAATATGGATTTTGTTAATTCCATTTAGAATTCTTGGTTTTGCTGTCGAAGGTGTCCTTTCATTTATTAAGGCATTGTTCATGTTTCCTTCTAAAATCTTGTCCTGATTTTTTTTTGAATCAGCTACTATGTATAAAAAGGAACTGTTTTATACAACCTATCATGGTTCTCTACGTATTCAGGCTTAGCATTGAAAAGTAGCAATTACTAAACCATACATTTTGACTAAATTAGAATCTTTTTTTATTTATTGTTCAGGGATATCACCTACTCTATTAAAGAGGTGCAGTATTGAAAATTCAAAATACATTGGGATAGGAGCATCCATTTTCTTCACTGGATTATTAGCCGCCCTTTCTTCAGGATATGCGCTTTTTACAATATTTGATTCCCTGATTTATGCCATCTCTTTTGGCATACTATGGGGGTTAATGATCTTCAACCTTGACAGATACATCGTGCTCAGTATGCGTAAAAACGAAATTTGGTATAGGGAATTACTTCAGGCTACTCCCCGAATTCTCTTAGCCATATTGATTGCATTGATCATCTCTAAGCCATTAGAAATAAAAATTTTTGAAAAAGAGATAAACAATGAACTCTCGCTGCTTAAAGAAGAAATATTAAAAGAACAGCAAGAAAGTGTTTTATTAAGATACTCACCTCGTATTGATTCGATAGAGTTCTCAATTCAAAAGTTAAAAAATGAAATCAAAACCAAAGAAAAGCACAGGGATGAATTGGCCAGAATAGCTCAAAAAGAAGCAGATGGAACTGGAGGATCTGGAAAAGTAAATGCCGGGCCAATTTATAAAATCAAACAAAATGATGCCATTAAAGCACAGCAGGAGCTTGACCTATTGAATACAACCAATGGCGAATCAATAGCAAAACTGAAATCAAAAATTGAAAGTCTGGAATCAGAAAAAAACGCAACACTGAGTAACCTGAACCAACCAGACGTTTATGGTATATCCTCGCAATTAACAGCCTTAAATCGACTGAGCCATAAATACAACACTATCAAAATAGCTGACTGGTTTATCGTTTTACTTTTTGTAGCACTAGAATTAACTCCCGTTTTGACAAAACTTATTTCTAACTGTGGCCCTTATGACAACCTTTTGCAAGTACATGAGCATCATTTTGACAATTACAGAAAAGAAAAAATCGCTGCTTCGAACATAAATTTGGAAAAGACTTTATCTAATGCCTAAGTAGCAAAAAATCAATCCATTCGAACAAGAGTACTTCCTGACAAAACAGGAATGACATCAAACCTGTCAATTTTCAAACAAAATTCAATGTCTTTATTTATTCCAATTTTTGAAAGACGCTTTGCATGGGCTGAATTTTGTACGGTCGGTAGTAGCTCATTTTTTACAGCCTGGTAATACTTCAACGCCATATGGGGTGCATCACAATTTAATGTATGGCTTTTTTCCAGCTTTTCGATCAGGGCTCCAGCGAACAGACTGTCTTCCATATTTACTTTCCCCTTCCATCCGGCACAATGAATAATTACATCATTGGGCTGATTGTTAAGATATAGAGCCACCACAGAAAGATTAAGAAAAGCACCTATTATGACTTTATAGGCTTTAATAGATTTTGATATGGCCAAAGTGCCATTTGTAGTAGTCGCACAGATTGTTTTGCCTTTCAGATTTTCATTCATATAGCTGAAAGGGGAGTTATCCAACTCAAACCCATCAACCTGTTTCCCTCCTCTTTCTGCTGCACAAATGAATCCTTTATTTTGATATTCTTTGCATTCTTCTAATGTTGCCACAGGTATTATCCCCTTTACTCCACTTGCAAAACCACTTACCATACAGGACGTAGCTCGAAGTATATCTACTACAACCACAATCTTTCCTTCCAGATCGTAAGAATCTATAAGGTCGGGAGAAAAACAAACGTCTATTGTTCTGGCCAATTACTTTTTGTAAATAGGGAGTTTAACAACTTTTGCCTGAAGTGTTTTATTTCTTACCTGAATAAAAATAGTAGATCCAGGAGTATGGAAGCCTGTTTGTACATAACCTAATCCAATACCTTTACCCATCATTGGAGACATAGAGCCAGAAGTTACTTTTCCTATTGATTTTCCCTCCTCATCAACTATTTCATAGCCCGCTCTGGGAATTCCCCTATCTTCCAATTCAAACCCTACAAGTTTCCTTTTTACACCTTCTTCTTTTTGTTTTAAGAGATTCGCTGAGTTTGTAAATTCCTTACTGAATTTAGTCACCCACCCAAGTCCTGCTTCGAGCGGAGATGTAGTGTCATCAATGTCATTTCCATACAGACAAAAGCCCATTTCCAATCTTAAAGTATCTCTCGCTCCTAATCCAATGGGCTTTATTCCAAACTCTTCTCCAGCTTCAAATATTTTCTCCCAAAGCGATTGAGCAAATTCATTTTTCACATATAACTCAAAACCCCCTGAACCTGTATATCCTGTAGCCGAGATAATGACATTATCGATACCACCTATAGTATCTTTTATAAAATGATAATATTTGATCTCGGACAAGTCAACACTGGAGAGCTTCTGTAAAGTATTTATTGCTTTAGGCCCCTGTACTGCAAAAAGTGAAATATCATCGGAAATATTTTTAAGCTGAACTTTATTTTTGTTGAATTTATTTATCCAATTCCAATCTTTTTCAATATTTGAAGCATTCACCACCAACAGGTATTTTTCATCGTCCAACTTGTAGGTAATAAAGTCGTCGATAATGCCTCCTTCTTCATTGGGCAAACAAGCATATTGTGCCTGACCATTTATCATCTGAGATATATCATTGCTGGATATACTTTGAATAAGATCAAAAGCCCCTGTGCCCTGTATCAAAAATTCTCCCATGTGAGACACATCAAAAACACCTACGGCTTCACGCACGCACTTATGTTCTTCAATATCGGAACTGTACCTTACTGGCATATTAAAACCTGCAAAAGGCACCATTTTTCCACCCAAAGATTCATGCAAGTCATTGAGTGCTATTTTTTTTACATTCATGTTCTTTTGATTTGTCTCATATAAGAGTTGCAAATGTAGTAATTACATGGAATCCGTGAGATAATTACATAAAAAACAGCTTTTATTTATAACAATGTTCTTCAAATTGGATTATATAAATGTGAACCTGAAGAATAGTTATTCTCTCATCACTTCCTTTACAATATTTTCCAATTGAACAGGATCTTTGATTGGTTTGCTTACAAATTTGGAGATGTCCAAATCAAGGTTATTTGTGTTGTAATTAAGGTGAGCCGAAACAATTACTATTTTAGGTCGATGTATCAAAGCTGCCATTGCTTCAAATCCATCAAGATAGGGCATTTCAATATCCAGAAACAAAATGTCTGGTTTATATTTTACAGCTCCCATTGCACCATCTACAGAGTTGGTGTAAGTCTTTATCAGATGGAGGCTTTTGACTTTGTTTGCCATATATTCAAATATTTCTAAATATAATGGGTCATCGTCAATCGCTATACATGTATATCTTGCCTTCATATATTCACTGTTTCAAACAGTCTGAAGTGGTTAAAGTATATTGTTTTACTAAATACACATAATATTAAAGAATCCACCCTCTAAGAAGGTGGACTTGAAAAGCCCCTATAAGGGGCCAAAATCCAACTTCTGCTGTTCTTCTACTTTTTCTTGTTTCTCTTGATATTGAACATACTTTCTTATCTTTTCTTCATCAAGACCAAT
>NZ_JBDKWG010000147.1:0-195483 GCF_040151475.1 Reichenbachiella sp. MALMAid0571
CAGTCCGGTTTAGCGCAAAAACAGGAAAAAAAACCAAAACCAAAACCGTATTCGAAAAAGGGACGATCAAAATCTAATTTTAGGTTCTGAAAATTGAATTTTTTACTCTCCTGATTATTGAAAGTCCGACAGACTCCTAGCTAAATCATCAATTTTCACTTCCTGTAATGTTCCCCATCGTTCTGCCTACAGATAGTTTTGCCCATTCATGTCATTGGGCTAACTTCGCATCAGAATTAAAAAATATATGCCTGTCAATTACCTATCTGTAGAAAAACTCAGTAAAAGTTTTAACGAAAAAGTTCTTTTTGAAAACCTTACATTTGGCCTGGAACAAGGGCAGAAAGCCGCATTGATTGGAGTCAATGGATGTGGGAAATCTACTCTTTTAAATATCATTGCAGGAAAAGATACTCCTGACACAGGTATAGTATCTTTTCAAAAAGACCTTGTTGTAAAATACCTAGATCAGTCTCCGGATTTAAGTACCTATATAACTATACTCGATTCCATATTTGATTCTTCGCACCCGGAAGCAGTGGTACTCAAAAGGTATAGCCAACTGGCAGAATTGGAAAACCCTTCGGAAAAAGAACAGGAAGAGCTTCAGGATGTATTCACTCAAATGGATAGCCTCAATGCCTGGAACTATGAGCACAGGGCTAAAGAAATACTGGGAAAACTAGGCATCAAAGACCTGAACAGGGAAATTAAAAACCTATCCGGAGGGCAAAAGAAAAGAATAGCACTGGCAAGGGTATTGATTGATAAGCCAGACCTATTGATACTCGATGAGCCTACCAACCATCTGGATTTGGAAATCATAGAATGGCTCGAAGACTACTTATCTACTGCCAACCTTTCCATCCTGATGGTGACTCACGATCGGTATTTCTTAGACAGGGTAACAAACGAAATCATAGAAATAGCAGACGGACAGTTGCACAAGTTCAAAGGAAATTATGGTAACTATCTGGAACAGAAGGCTGAACGTGAAGAAATGCAACAGGTCTCTAAGGACAAGGCACGTAATCTGATGAAAAAAGAATTGGAATGGATGAGACGGCAGCCCAAAGCCAGAGGAACCAAAGCCAAATACAGGATTGAAGCCTTTCATGACACCAAGGAAAAAGCAACAGTTAACCTGAGCAAAGGCGAGTTGGAAATAAAAGTTTCCGGAAGCAGGCAAGGCAAAAAAATCATCGAATTGGAGAAAATTTCCAAATCTTACGGTGATGTCAAAATCTTCGAGGATTTCTCCTACGTTTTCAAAAGAGAAGAAAAACTAGGGCTCGTAGGCAAAAACGGCACTGGAAAATCAACTTTTCTCAACGTATTGACGGGGAAAATGGAAGCTGACTCTGGCAACCTGGACAAAGGCATCAATACCAAATTTGGCTACTATACGCAAGATGATTTCCCTGTAAAAGAGAATCAAAAAGTAATAGATGTAGTGAAAGAAGTGGCCGAAGTAATTACACTCGACGATGGTAGCACGGTAACTGCTTCTCAATTACTCAATCTCTTTCTATTTCCTCCGGCATCACAGTACAGCTTTGTATCGAAATTGAGTGGCGGTGAAAAAAGGCGGCTTCAATTGCTTCGTGTACTGATGTCCAACCCTAACTTTCTCATCCTTGACGAACCCACAAATGATCTGGACATTGTAACATTAAATATTCTGGAAGAGTATTTACAGAATTTCTCAGGGTGTTTGATTCTGGTATCTCATGACAGATACTTCATGGATAAACTTGTGGATCATTTGTTTATTTTGGATGAAACATCAGAGATCAAAGACTTTCCCGGAAACTACACTGACTACAGACTACAAGTACAAAACGAAAAGTCAGATAACCTTAAACCAATAAAAGAGCCTAAAACGGAGAAAAAACCAGAAACAAAAAAGGAATCCGGAAAGAAATTAAATTTCAATGAGCAAAAGGAGTTCAACCAACTGGAAACAGAACTCAAAAAACTGGAAGCCAGTAAAGAAGAATTAATCGAAAAATTGAATTCTGGTAGTACCGATCATGCAGAGCTTGCAAAATGGTCAGCGGAAATAGAAAGAATAACCGAAGAGGTTGATGAAAAAGAGTTGAGGTGGCTTGAATTATCTGAAAGAGCGTAAATACCCATCATTTAGATACTTCTTTCAATTCTCTAAAAACGTAAAATTTCAATCCGTTTTATTTAGGCTATTCTAAAATTTGTATCTTAATTTTGATGAAAATAGCATTCTAAAATAAGATTGACAAATAAAACACAAAAACCTCCGGCATGAACAAATTGAAATTATCTGGAATTTTAGCGGTGATAGCTTTATTTGCTATGGCTTCTTGTACACAGAAAAAAGAAAGCAATTCGCCAAAAAACCTCCAAATTGACAACAAAATATTGGCTCAGAACCTGGCACAAAAGTTCATCATTACAGATGGACACATTGATCTGCCATACCACCTGAAAAGTATGGGTTTTTTAGACCTTAAAAACACTCCAACTCTTGTTGACGGCATAAAAGGAGATTTCGATTTTCCCAGAGCAAAAAAAGGAGGACTGGATGCTCCATTTATGTCAATTTTTATACCTCCGGCTTTGCAGAAAACCGGTGGATCAAAGGAACTGGCAGATTCATTGATCAATATGGTAGAGCACATCACCACCTCATTCCCAAATCATTTTGGATTGGCTTCTTCACCAAACGATGTGATAAAAAACTTCAAATCCGGAAAAATATCCCTACCAATGGGAATGGAAAATGGTTCGCCAATCGAAGGTGACATCAACAATGTAAAGTACTTTTTTGACCGTGGCATCCGCTACATTACCCTTACACATGGTAAAGTAAATGAAATATGCGATTCTTCTTATGACCCTGTCAGAACCTGGAATGGCTTAAGCCCTTTTGGAAAAGAAGTCGTTTTAGAAATGAATAAACAGGGGATAATGGTTGATGTTTCGCATATATCCGACAGTACTTTTTATCAGGTGATGGAGCTTACAGACGTTCCTTGCATTGCATCTCATTCATCTGTCAGAAAATTCACTCCGGGGTTTGAGCGAAATATGAGTGACGATATGATTAAACTATTGGCCAAGAAAAACGGTGTGATACAAATCAACTTTGGATCGTCTTTTCTTACTTATAAATATGAAAAAAGACTTAAAGAAAGAGATTCTCTCAAAAGAATTTTCATGAAAGAGAACAACCTTACTGGTAAGGATAGTTTGGCCAAAGCATTCAATACCAAATGGCTAGAAGAAAATAAACTCTATGCAGATGTAGAAATTGTAGCCGATCATATTGATCATGTAGTAAAATTGACCGGAATTGACCATGTCGGACTAGGATCGGATTATGATGGTGTAGGCAACTCATTGCCTACTGGTCTGAAAGACGTTTCAGGATACCCCAATCTTTTAGAGGAACTTCTCAATAGAGGATATTCTGAAGAGGATATTGAAAAGATATGCTACAAAAATGTCTTTCGAGTATGGAATGCTGTACTAGATCATGCCGGTAAAAACAACTAAAATACTATACCAGCATTTTGAGATTAACCGACTACTCAAACCATATCATTGCAGGCATTTCACTGTCGTTTTTAGCCCTGTCTCTGAGCAATGGTATCGGCTTGAGTTTTGATTCCAATCTTTTCCTTAAGGGAGGAAGCTATATCGCAGAAAATGAATTAAACAATCTATTTGATTCAGGTGTATTTCGTGCAAAACCTCCTCTTTTCCCTATTTTTCTTTATTTGCTTGACAACAATATTTCACTGATCACATGGAGCAACTTTCTATTTTATGCCTGCTCTCTCTACCTGTCATTTTATTTGACAAATCAATTAATAACGGACTTATCATACCGGGTTTTACTTAAATCTACAATTGCTCTGAGCACTCCACTTCTCATGCTTTACGAGTTTTTATTACCCGAACCAATCTTTATGGTCATCTGGAATATTCATCTCATCGTATTGTTTAAAACACTCAGAAAAGCCTCTTCAAAGTATATAATCATACTTATGGCCACCAGTATTTTACTCATTGGCCTCAGACATATTGGTATTGTGTTTGTTGTCTTATCAGGTTCCTTTTTACTCTATCATCTCCGAAAAACTCCCTTCAAAGTATGGAGCATCCTCAACTTTCTCGTGCCTTTATTTCTCTTCTTTTTGTGGCAACACCTTCTATCTAATCATGTAGGACATTATGAAAGACTCAATCATTTTTCGGGAGTTGATATCATCGGAAATACTATACAAGTAGCCATTAATTTTTCAAAATCTTTTTTTCCGAATACTGGCATTGTTACTATTGATTTAATGGTGTTATTAGTGACCATTAGTTGCATTATATATTTGGTTAGGTTAGCCATTATTCATTCAACTTCCTATATTCCTTATAAACACTTTCTTATTTTTATAATTTTTGTGTTTCCCCCTTTTATCATATTAAAAGGAGATCTGATATACTCTGATATAGAACGGTATCTCTCAATAATATTTCTACCATTATTTTTATTAATCATCTCTGGTTTACAGCAATTTCAATCAAAGTTTGGTATAAACAAAAACACAATAATGGTTACTTATTCAGTCTGGCTACTTTATCCTCTGGTAAGGCTTGTAAATAATGTCATACTCTGGTCAGGGTTAGGCCAATAAAGTGCATCTATCTGGCTTACCAACGGACAATAAATGAAATTAATCTGTTCGGTAACGATACACTTATCTCCCATTTTTCAATCAAAAATAAATATAATTAACTGTAAATAAGCACCTTACAAAATATGGCATATCTATTGTCGCCTTAAGATGATAATCGTATTGAAATGAAAAAGATTAGTTTTACTTCTTCTAAAGTTTTACTCATTATTCTGGGAGTATTAGTAGCAATAGTAGTCATTGGATTTGGTTCAAAAGCTACAAGCAAAGAAAACAAACAACTGGAATGGGGGAAACCTACCAGTGAATTTATACAGAAGTCGTTGCAAAAACCCGTTAAAGAAATAGCTGGTTTAATCAATGCCTACATATATAGAAACAACAAAATTTTAATGTGAATATTTATTATTGAGCATTAAATTGACGAACTTAATAGCCTAAACAATAAAAGCATGACAAAAAAATTGACAAGATCAGACGACAGAATAATTGCCGGAGTGTGCTCAGGTATAGCAGATTATTTCGGATTCGATCCTACCCTTACAAGAATAGGATATGTATTAATATCCATACTAAGTGCTGCGTTTCCAGGATTACTGGTTTACATCATAATGTGGATAATAATGCCTGGCAGGTAACTTGATATTGCTCCAATTTTAAGACGAAGTTTTTGCTACCGTGCTGATCCACCTGTCCGGAACCTCACCTTTTGTAGCCTTTTCATAATCAGAAAAGTCGCAAGGAATGATAAAATTCCGATCATAAACGCCCTTTCTTGCATTATTAGGCACTTCCATCCACCACTTTTCAGACAACTGGCTTTTATAAAAAACAATAGTCTCCGGTGCAGAATCCATTGATACAATGTATTTTAAAAAATCATTGGTCTGAAAACCCTTCTCTCCCTTCCTGTTTTTAAACCCTTCGATAAAATACCAAATCATAACAGCCATAGTCATGGCAGTCGGTTGACCTTCAATATCTTTTTTCGGATCATACTCATAAAAACCAGCTGAACTGAGCTTGTCATTCATACCAGCATACCAGCAGATTTGACATGCTTCCTCACCTGTCAGGCCAAACACCTCAGACTGAGATCCTCCCGGACAATATTGATTCCTAATCGAAGAAATATCGAAAGTCAGCATATCGGCTTCCCTAATAAGTGGTTCTGCTCTTTTAAGGTCTTCACGTATTTCACCAAGCCTAAAAGATTGAAAATTTAGTTGCTCCATAACCTTCAATGCAGAAGGATTTACCAGATAACTCTGATGCGCCAAATGATTATAATTGAATAAGTAATTTGGTTCATGAGTAAATATCTTATGAATATGTTTTGCATTTGCAGACACCTCTTTTTCATCTTCCAGGTCAAAACGAGAATCCACATTCAAAATACTTACAAGCTTTTCCTGATTTTCGTAAGCCAGGTACTGACCAAAGTCTAAATCATGTGTTCCTCCAATTAATATTGGCAAAATATTGTCCTCCATTAGGTGAAATACAACTTCTTTTATCCTAACCACTGTTTCTTCACGTGATGGCCCATTTCTAAGGTTACCCAAATCGGCGATATTGCAAGAACCAACTCCCTTTTTTAAAGAGTACAGTTTTTTTCGAATTTGCTCCGTGCCACTGGTGTCTATAGTATTGTTACCCCTTATTTCATTTAACCCTATAATTGCAATATCCAACCCTTCTTTTTCGGGCATTTTATGCTGATTAACATAAATAAAATTGAATAAAGAATCGTTTGGAAGTGCTTCAGAGGCCAGTTTTTCGTCAATTGCATCAAAAAAAAGTTTGAGATCCATAGTGAACTGCTATATTAGAGTTGGTATGATCAAAACTACATAAAAAAAGGGGAATGAAATTCCCCTTTTTAGTTCTTTATTTTTTGTTTTGGCTTATCCTCCAAAGTCATCAAATGCTACATTCTCGGAAGGGACTCCCCAATCGTCACACATCTTCAACACTGCTGAGTTCATCATTGGTGGTCCACAAAAGTAAAACTCTATGTCTTCAGGAGAATCATGTTTCTTCAGCTGCTGCTCAATAACAGCATTGTGTACAAACCCAAGAAAACCATCCCCTTCAGGATCATCCATAGACTTTTTCTCCACCCAATTGTCTTCCGGTAACGGATCAGAAAGCACTACATGAAAACTAAAGTTAGGAAAGTTCTTTTCAATGTTTCTAAAATCATCGATATAGAATAACTCTCTTTTAGACCTACCTCCATACCAGTAAGTCACTTTTCTACCTGTCTTTAATGTATGAAATAAATGAAATAAATGCGATCTCATTGGTGCCATTCCAGCACCTCCACCTACATATATCATTTCTGCACCAGTATCTTTTATAAAGAATTCACCGTAAGGGCCGGATATTGTTACCTTATCGCCAACTTTTCTGGAAAAAACATACGAAGAGCAAATTCCGGGATTCACATCCATCCAGGCATTTTTACCTCTGTCCCAGGGTGGAGTTGCAATTCTTATTGTCAACATCACAATATTACCTTCTGCAGGGTGGTTTGCCATAGAATAAGCTCTGAATATTGGCTCATCGTTTTTCATTTTCAAATCCCACAAACCAAATTTGTCCCAGTCTTCTTTAAACTTGTCCGGACCTGCAGGATCGCTTGGATCAGGACGAATGTCAATATCTTTAAAGTCAACTTCACACTTCGGAACATCTATCTGAATATATCCACCAGCCTGAAAATCTAATGTCTCCCCTTCAGGAAGTCTGACTATAAACGCTTTTATAAAAGTTGCAACATTGAAATTGGAAATGACCTCACATTCCCACTTCTTGATTCCAAATATTTCTTCTGGAATCTCAATGTTCATATCTTCTTTCACTTTAACCTGGCACGAAAGTCTCACTTTCTCCTTTTGCTCTGTGCGACTTAAATGACCAACCTCAGTTGGTAACACATCTCCACCACCATCTAGTACTTTACACTTGCACATTGCACAAGTACCACCACCACCGCATGCTGAAGGAAGAAATATTTTTTGAGCTCCAAGAGTCGATAAAAGTGTTGATCCAGCTGACGCAGTAATTGGATTTGCTGTATCACCATTGATGGTAATTTTTACATCGCCTGATTGTACAAGCTTAGATTGTGCAAATAGCAAAATAAACACCAGCAGCAAAATCACCAATGTGAAGGCTACAATAGATGTGATTATGATAAAAGAAGACATTATAAAAGAAGTTTTATTTTTTACAGGTAAAAATCTGGCACAAATATAATTCAATCTCTATGATTCCAATAAGTTGACACTTTTTTTTAACCCTAAGAATTTAAGGACTATATAGCCTATATTTGATATAAACCAATAAATACAAAATATGAAGAAAGTTACCGGAATAGGTGGGGTTTTCTTTAAGTGTAAAGATCCTGATCAAATGCGGGAATGGTATGGACAAAACCTTGGGTTAGTTACAAATGAGTATGGATCCTTATTCGAATTTTGCTCCAGTGCTACTCCTGATAAAAAAGAATACCTCCAATGGAGTACTATGTCAGAAAAAAGTAAATATTTTGAACCTTCTAAAAAGCAATTCATGATCAATTACCGTGTAGAAAATTTGATCAAACTTCTGGAAGAACTCAAAAATAGCGGTGTTGAGATAATAGGTAAAACGGAAGAATATGAATATGGTAAATTCGCATGGATTCTGGATCCGGAAGGCAATAAAATTGAATTGTGGGAACCCGTTGATGAGGCCTTCACCAAAGAATATGAAGGTAAAACAACATGTTAGGTAATAAAATTTATAATTACACAATTCTATTATGCATAATTTTATTATGTATTAATGATAATACTTAAATAATCATTCAAAAAGGTAGCAGCTTCTTCCATGTACCTTTTAATCTATTGTATTTAATAGTGCTTTTTAGAGCAGTAAACCAATATTTATTTACTTCAACAGCAAAAGAGGGCTGCATGTAGCAGTTGATCGTACAACCTTCACATGCCGGAAACCTGCCTTCCAAAGCTACAAGTTTTTGAACTTCCTCTGAGTGATACAGATTGAATAAATTGTTGCTGATTGGGAAAGATTTTTCTCCTAAATGATAACACGGTAACACAAGCTCGTTTTCCGGGCTGATTACAATAGTTGTACTTGCAGCTTTACATATTGGATTATCAACTTTGTTTCCTCCGTC
Organism: Reichenbachiella sp. MALMAid0571; assembly: GCF_040151475.1. Lineage (NCBI taxonomy): Bacteria > Pseudomonadati > Bacteroidota > Cytophagia > Cytophagales > Reichenbachiellaceae > Reichenbachiella > Reichenbachiella sp. MALMAid0571. The sequence goes on from NZ_JBDKWG010000147.1 coordinate 8,860, forward strand.
CTTTCTCAAATCTACAAAAGCTTCATTCAGATATACATTTTTTCTTTTACCCCACTTCAGCAAAGTATTCAGGGTATCAGTAGAAAGTGGTGGCCCAGACTCCACATCATTGTAATCAAAAGCCGGATTCAATATTAAAACCAGGTTATTGGGAAGACATACTTTTTTATACACTTCCTCTATCTGATCTGTGTGTTTTTCAAATACTGTAAACAAAATGTCTGGTCTTTCATTCAGGTCAATGGCAATACGAATAGACTCCATTACAAAATCAAAACATGCTACTCCCCGCATTTGATCATGTTCACTCTTTTCTGATGAGTCTAATGAAAAATGAAGCATGTCGATTTTACCTTGTAGTTTTTTGGCCCATTTCGGATAGAGCAAGCAGTTAGTCGTTACTGTAGTAATAAAACCCATCTCTTTGGCTGCTCCGAGCAGTTCATCAATTTCACGATGAATCAAAGGCTCTCCCCCTGTAAAATCAATTACCTTGACTCCCAATCTCTTAAGATCTGCAAGGTTCTTTTTGGCTGTTTCTACATTTACATAGGGTGATGGTTTTTCCCATATATCACAAAATCCACATTTAGCATTGCAACGATAGGTGACGTAGTAGTTACATAATACAGGATGTCTGATTAGTCTCATTCAAAAATGATTATTCTGCTGTAAAAATAGGCTAAAGCCTTCCTAACATATCAGAAATGGAATTAATTTTGGCTCATGACAAGAACAGAACTATTTGATCAGATAAAACTAAAACAATCTTTTCTTTGTGTTGGCTTAGATACAGACATTAATAAAATACCAAAGCACTTACTAGATTTAGAAGACCCCATTTTCGAATTCAACAGGCAAATCATAGATGCTACCAAAGAATTTGCTATAGCCTACAAGCCAAATATAGCTTTTTATGAAGCTATGGGCTCAAGAGGTTGGGAATCTTTAGAGAAAACTGTTAATTATATTCCAAAAGATATTTTTACCATTGCAGATGCCAAAAGGGGTGATATTGGAAATACCTCTTCTTTATATGCAAGGGCATTTTTCGAAAAGATGAATTTTGACTCTGTGACAGTAGCTCCTTACATGGGTGTTGACTCTGTTTCTCCATTTTTACAATTCGAAAATAAATGGGTAATACTTCTTGCGGTAACTTCCAATGAAGGGGGCAAAGATTTTCAATTTCTTCAAACTGAAGGTCAACCTCTTTACAAGCATGTATTATCCAAATCCAGTCTTTGGGGCACTCCGGACAATCTCATGTATGTAGTGGGTGCTACCAGGCCTGAATACCTCACAGAAATTCGTGCAATTATACCGCACCATTTTCTTTTGGTTCCCGGTATTGGTGCACAAGGAGGGAATTTGGAAGCTGTTTGTAAGTTTGGCATGAACAACACATGTGGCTTAATAGTGAACTCAGCCAGAGGCATCATCTATAAAAGCGATGGGAAAGATTTTGCAGAAGCAGCTCACTTTGAAGCTAAATTATTGCAAGAAGAGATGAAAAACCTTATGGGAAAATATATGTAATTATTTTAAACCAGTTCCTTTATAAATTTGATAAGGTACAGACATACTACCAACATCAGAATTTTCTAATCCGTTCAAATACATGAATGCTAAATTTGGTGTTAAGTTTGTTCCCATTAGTTAATCAATTAATTACCTTAGTAATAACAAATAGAATAAACTTGTCAAAACTTTCTTGACTCTAAATATACAGATACCATGCGACTAACTATTTACGCCATTTTATTCTTATCTCATGCGGTCTTTAATTCATCTTTTGCTCAAAAGCCTGTCAATATTATTTCTCTGGAGCTGGGCTCTAAAATGATTTCTGTCCCTCCATCTATGGTCGAGATCACTGAGAGAAAAATACTTGCCAAATACTCTCCGGGAGCATTATTCGATAAGAGCCCATATGTTTGGAGTTCTAAAAACACACAGTTTCCATTTGAATTTGTTGTTGAATTAGCAGAAGAATATAAAATCCGGCAATTAATATTCAATAACAAGTGTGAGTTTTATCCGGGAATAGAAACCAAAAACGTACGGGTAGAAATGTCCGAAACTGGCAAAGACACGGGGTTTAATACAGTAGGTGAATACGAGCTAAAAAAAGAAACAGTCAACATTTTTGATGTACCTAATACAAAAGCCAGGTGGATCAAGCTTGTTATTTTAGACAACTATGGCAACAACGAGCGTGTACAACTTGCTGAATTTGAAGCCATAGGAATCCCAGCAAACAAAATAAAAAGGACTGTTCAGGTGGATGGAGTCTGGCACACCAACTGGCAAGACATAACCTTTGAGCAGGAAGGAGAATCTTTTACTGGCTCTTATGTATATACTAATGGGCAGAGTAAAATCAAAGGAAAAGTAAACAATGGTAAAATCAGTGAAAATTCAATTGAATTTGATTGGAATGAGAAAAAAGTAACAGGAACTGCTAAATTATACCTGAATCAAGAAGGAAATAGAATCTCTGGAATCTGGAAAAACAACGATAATCCGAGGGATTTTAATTTATGGACTATGACCCGAGATGTGGTAGAAAGTAAACCTATCGAATACTCTGAACCCGTGGAAGAAGAAGAAATAGAGGAGGTTATAGAAAAAGAAGAAGTAGCAATTGTAGAAGTTGAAGCAAAAAAAGAAGTACTTCCTATCGCTAAGCCCATAGTAAAAATAGGCGATGATGAAGTAAAAGTTGGTAGTACTATCATTTTAAAAAATGTATTTTTTGACCTGGGAAAATCCACAGTGACACCCAGTTCATATGATGAACTTGACAAGCTTTACGGCTATTTAAACGACAATCCCAGTACAGATGTAACTATCAATGGACATACAGACAAATTAGGTGACCCTAAAAAAAATCTAATCTTATCCCAGCAAAGGGCTGATGCCATCATGGAATATTTAACGAATAAAGGGGTAAACAAAAAAAGGATTTCAACTATTGGAAAAGGAGATACAGAAACCATCTGTCCTACCCCCTGTAAAGAAAATCGAAGAGTAGATTTTGTTTTGGTCGAGAAATAGAATTATTACTGGCTATAAGTCACTATAGTTTTAACTAATTTCACTAGAATAAAATTATACCAGATAGAGGGTATTGTCAAAAAATCAGAGAGTACTAGTTTTGGTGTTTCAAATCTTTAACAAGATTAACCCAAAGCTATTTATGAAAATCCCGAAAATTTTAATTGTAGATGACCATGCGTTGCTTCTTGATGGCATTAAAAAACTAATAGATGATTTCGTAGTAATCGCTGAGGTTAAGAAAGAGAGTAACTCCTTCAGAGCAGTTGAAGCCCTCAATAAAGATCAATATGATATGTTGATCTCAGACTATGAAATGCCCGGGCTTAACGGTGCAGCATTGACCAAAGCAGCCAGAGCTTGTCAACCCAACATCAAAGTACTCATTTTAAGCATGCATGATGAATCCTACATAATAAACCCATTGATTTCTTTAGGCATAAATGGTTATCTCCTAAAAAAAGACATGTACAGCCAATTGGAATCGGCTATAGCAAAAATTCTAAACGGAAAAACCTATTTTAGTCCAGAAATTGATCCTGCTAAAGTTCAAATACAAGTATCTAAATCAAACAATTTGTTATCAAATCGGGAACTGGAAATATTGAAATTGATTATTCAAGATCACTCAACACCAGAGATTGCTGAACAGTTGTCTCTCAATCTAAAAACAATCGAAACCCATGAGAAAAACATGATAAGAAAAATGCGGGTGAAAAACAGAACAGACTTGGTAAAGTATGCCAATGAGCACGTTCTTTTATATTAATACCTCATTTTATGCTATCTCTAAGCAGGATTTAGTTGAACCAATAAGACAATTTCAATACTAAAGCTCTGTTTTTGGTTTGAAAATTCTCTGGAAAAGAGTTGTCCGTGTAAACGATAAACAAATCAGAAACCGGAGCAAATCGCCACTGAAATCTCATGTTCAAATTCAAATTATCTATTTGATCATTGTATTGAACGAAAGTGGTAAAAAATATTTTATTGGTAAATGTGATGTCCAGTTTTGGGCCTATCAGAAAAAACTCTGTATCACTCAATTGAGTGGACAAATTGGTAATCCGATGGAAGGACGATACCAAAGCCAATGAACCAAAAGGCTGTACACGGTAATTCGTTTCTCCATTTAAGCTAAACCTATTGCCATCAAAATAACCTCCAGACCTTACTGAAACTATATAATTGAAAAGCTGTCGGGCATCAGACGTATATGTCAAAGTAAATTCTTTCCAATTGTAAGTACTTCCTGTATCCAATTTTTCTCCTCCGTTATTTGTAGGATCAAATGGCGTTAAGAGTCTCACAAACCCATCAGTAAGCTCCAGACTAAGCTCACTCCTGTTGAGCCAAACGATAGCATATTTCAATTGAAGTGCTCTATCGGTTAAAGTAAAGTCTGGTTTGTAAAAATTATTTACTGAGAAATTGAAACCATGGTTGGCAATGCGGTTGGAGCCAGGATAAAACTTATAGCCTATTTCAGGGTTGATTCGGTGATAGTTTTTTCGGATCACATAACCCACTTCGGCATCATAACCATCTCCAACATAGGTATAGCGTCCCGATAGATTGAATTGCTGGGTCTTATAATTCAGTTCTCCGAATGTGGTAAAATGCTTATCTATTGCTTGAGGAGAAAATGATTGATGATAAAACATCTTTCCTGTCCATTGGTTGTCGGCACTTGCGAGATTGAAATCAATGCCAGCTACCCGATTGTATTTAGCCAAAATGGTATCTTGTTCATTATAATTTGTTGTCAACTCTTTGTTTACTACAAACAAATTCAGATTCGAACGACTAAATACCTGCTTCTGGACAGTGGCGACACTATAATTGGCTCCAAACTCAATGTCACTACTACCAGTCTGCATGTTCATCAGGCCAATCCTCCATTTCTCACCCAGCTTACCACTGACTCTTGCTCCTGCCCTTACTTTATTTTGAAGACCTATTCTACGAGAAAAAAAAGGCCTCAAGCCGTAAGTCCCCAGACTCGCAAAAATGTCGCTGTTCTCCAGAAAAAATTGACGCTTTTCAGGAAAAAATAGTTCAAATCTACTCAAGTTGGTTACTTGTCTATCAACTTCCACTTGTGAAAAATCCGGGTTCACCGTTAAGTCCAGGTTCATAGAAGTAGATAAGGAAATTTTCGCATCCAACCCTGCGTCTCCTTTGGTATTTGCAGGTTCTCCAGTCTCCACATCCTGTAAAACTCTACCGGATATATATGGGATAAGACCAAACCGAGTCCCTGCTTTGCCAAGTGGTTTATCCCAAACCAGAGTTCCGGTATAAGCCAGACTAGCCGTAGGAAATTGTCTTGGTATTGGTGTCCAACTCGATTTCTCATTATTTTTTAAATCCAAGCGACTAAAACTTATGCCCCATTCTGTATCTCCTTCTCTATAGCGGATACTTCTAAAGGGAATTGCAAATTCAGCAACCCATTTGTCCGGATAATTTTTCACCTCCGATTTCCATTTAGTGTCCCAATCAAGTCCAACCGTTCCTCCGCTGGATTGAGTACCATCCCACTGAGCACCTGCGGCAGATATTCCAAATGAAAATCCATTGGTTTGATCGTTGTAGGTATCTATAAATGAAAGGAAATTGTCGTTTTTCCCAAAAGTAAAATCTCTTCGAAGAGACTCAACCGGCCGTCTGCCGGGAGTAACATCATAACATATAATACCCATGTAGAGATGTGTTTCATCATAGGTCATCATTACCTCTGTCTTGGAAACAGCAAAACCTGTATCAATTGGTAAGACTCTGAAGAAATCACTAGCTCTTTGTGCATTGAGCCAGGGTTCTTCGTCTAAAATACCATCTACCTCTATAGTAGCTTGGGTCTCATAGATAAACAATTTGTATTTTTCTCTGTTGATTTGGTCGGTCTGGGCAAAAAGAAGGTGACAATTGAATAAAAAAACAATTGAAAAAGTAAAGGCACTAACTTTCATAAAAAAGGTTGGATTCTAAAACTTGCACTAGATCACTTGATCTATTCTCAGGTTAAGAATAGTTGCTTATAATAGGTAACATATAGGGACTAAAGGTACTTCTCATATTTCAATTTAAACATGGTTTGAGTGGAAAATTATAAAAAGAAATCCATCATTCAGTTCTCAACCCGTTTGCCAGATTAATCACAGCAGCCTTAATGGATTCGAAACTAACAGTCAATACAGATACCACCACTATTGCACCAGCTGCAGCAGATACACTCCAATGCATTTCTATCCGGTATTCATAATCCTGCAACCAGTTTTGCACCATTAACCAACCTATTGGTATTGCCATAACAAGAGAAACAACCACAAGCTTTAGAAAATTTATGGTAAGTAGTTGAAATATTGTTTGGAATGAAGCACCCAACACTTTTCTGATACAAATTTGAATTCCCATGGATAAACTCCTCCAGATCATATAACAACATCTGATAAATCTTCATGGTAGTCTAGTAAAGGAATCTGACGCCAATATTGGGGAGGTACTTGTTATCCATCCCTTAAGCAATCAGAGGGGTTTATTTGAGCTACTTTCAAAGTCTGCCAGCCTACAGTAATCAGTGCGATGGTCAATGTTGCTAACCCGGAAACTGCAAAAAACCACCATTCTAAATCGACATGGTAAGCAAAGCCGTCCAGCCATTTTTCAGCCATGAAATATGCAAGGGGTAATGAAATAATAATTGCGACAAGTACCATTTTGGAAAAATCACCTGTGAGCATTTTCACTATGCCAAATACACTTAATCCCAGGATTTTTCTAATCCCTATTTCTTTTGTCCGGCGTTCGGCAGTAAAAGTTGCCAAACCAAATAGGCCGAGACACGACAATACAATTGCAACAGAGGCGAAATATTTTGACAGGCCTGATACCCTCATTTCCGACTCATATAAGTTTTGATAGGAATCGTCAAGAAAATTGAATTCAAAAGGAACACCTACGTTGAAGCTTTGATAGAGGCTTTCAATGGTGGCAATTGTTCCATTTTCGGAATTTGCATTAAGTCTAATATTGATCGTTCCTGCATATCCGGGATTGAAGACCATAAACATCGGTTTGATGCTTTCGTGCATGGACTGGAAATGAAAGTCTTTTACCACCCCAATAATTTCACGTCTCATTCCAAACAGTTCCATCCACTGTCCGACTGGGTCGGTCAATCCCATAGCATTGATTGCAGTTTCATTGAGTACTACAGCATTTCTGTCACTTGCAAATTCTTTTGAGAACAATCTGCCTTCCGCTAATTCAATATCCAATGTTTCAGAGATATTGTAGTTTACATTTAAGCCTGTGAACTGGATTTCTTCTTCATTGGCTTGCTGTCCTTCCCAGCCATGTCCACTGGATGTACTTTGAACATTAATGATTGGTTCAGATGTGCTGGAAGTGTTAATGATGCCTGGCGTGTTCCTCACTTGCTCCAGAAATAGCTGCATATTTTCATTTTGCTGCCTGGGCCAGGAGAACGTGATTACGTGCTCTTTACTGAATCCAAGATTTTTGTTTTGTACAAGGTTCATTTGCTTATAGACCACAAGTACTCCGACGATTAACAAGACAGAAATGGAAAACTGAAAGACTACCAAACCCTTTCGTATCCAAAGCTCGCTTACAGTAGTATGCAACTTTCCCTTGAGTATTTCTACCGCTTTCATGCCGGATAGATAAAATGCCGGATAGCTCCCCGATATTAGGCCAGTGATAAGCACCACACAAAACCCGAAGAGGAACAAGACCCAACCACCATTCATGGTCAATTGTTTCCCTGAAATATGGTTGAACTCAGGCAACAATAGGAAGCCCACAACAAGGGCTACCACGAGTGATAAAGCTGACAATAAAATGGATTCACTGATGTACTGGAATGCAATCATAATTCTGGAAATGCCAAAGGCCTTTTTGATTCCTACTTCCTTTTGCTTTTTGGATGCCTGCGCAGTACTCAAGTTCATGAAATTAATGCAGGCAATGACCAAAATGAAGATTGCCACTATAGAGAATAAGATCACATAATCGATCCTCCCACCTGCAACCTTGCCATTCTCATATCTACCATATAGGTATTTGTCAGAGAATTTCTGGAGGAACATACTAGGATATTCTGCAATATCATTGCCTCGCTTTTTATTATAAAAATCGCTGAGTTTTGAGTTGAACAAGTCAAGATTGGTATCTGGTTTTAAGGTAAGGTAAGCTGCGATAGGATTGCTGTCCCAGCTGTTATCCATTCTGCTTCTTTCCAGAAAAGCCTCATGGCTAACAAGGAAATCAAATTGTGCAGACGAGTTTTGTTTCGGTTTTTCCCAAACTCCCGAAATGATGTGAGTCCCACCAAAATTATCCAATTTCCACTCTACCGATTTGCCCAAGCTCTTCTCCGGTGTGCCAAAAAGTTTAATTGCCAGTTCTTCAGAAATAACCATCGAATACTTATCCTGAAGGACATTCTGTTGATTGCCCACCAATATTTTGTAGGTAAATACATCAAAAAAATTCTTGCCTGCGAATTGACCACTTGCCTTAACCTGCACTTCTTCGGAAGATATGATAGCAACAGGCATTGGTCGAACTGGCACGACATACTCCACTTCGGGTATTTCACTTCTCAATGCATCCGGCAACAGCGTGGATGTACTCCCATGTGTCAAAATGCCATTTTCTGAGCTTGTATTTGTCATTACTTGATACAATCTGTCTTTTTTGACATGGAACTTATCGAATGACATTTCATCATGTACCCAGAGGTAGATCATAAGTACCGATACCAGTCCAATTGACAGGCCAGTTAAATTGATAAAGAAAGTACTTTTGTATCTTTTGAAGCCTCTAATAGCGAGTATTAGATTGTATTTAAGCATTGTTATAGTATTTGAGTTTGACCAATTTGATTTAAAAAAGAGGGGGCGAAATGCACTAAGAACATCCAATATCAGGTAAAGTTGTGCCCGGAATTTCCCCAAGCGTTTAAGCCTGATTTCATAAAGCTCGTACACGTCCCCTTGGAGGTATTCGAGTACCCGTTCGGAACAGAATGCTCTGAGTAGACGTTCGGGCCATTTGGGGATATGTTGCGAGTGTTTCATTATCCTCTGTTGAGATTCAGTCCGGGGATTTGTTGGAAGAAGGCCATGCGCAGTTCATCGGCTTCCACCAGCACTTTTCTGCCAAAGGAGGTGAGCTGGTAATACTTCTTCCTTCTTCCACCCCTTTCTGCCGTAGCCCCACCTTCACTAGACTCCAAACATCCTTTTTCTTCCAATCGATAAAAAGCCGAATGTAGTGCTCCAATGCTTGGATTCTTTCCCGTTTTTTCCAGTAAAAGCTCCTTAACAGTAACACCATAAGCCTCATCTCCAAGGGAGCCGACTGCCAATAAAACCAGTTCTTCAAATGCACCTATCTTCATATTTAATATTATTTTCCTAAAACCAAAACAAATATAACTATATATTTCCTATTTGCAAATCAAATAAAACTAACCAAAATCATTTAGCCTTTTAACAGACATTAGACATTATCACGGTTGATTGTGCATAGAGAGATTACAAGATTTTTTTCTCCAAAATTAGCAATGAATTGGCGGTTTTTTTAAGAGCAAAATTCTCCATAATAAATCAACCGTGATAATGTCTATTGATGAATGTGAAAATTTATTTTAAAAACTTCTCTAATAATGGATCTGCAAACTCTCCGTGTTGATAGAAACTTTGATAAAAATCCATTCCATTTTCCGGATAATTCATATCAAAATCCACAGGAACCCCTACTACTTCATATTCTTTTCCGATTGGATCAGAAACAACCTCAACGGACATTGAGATTTCCCATCCATTAGGTAAAACACACCAAGCAACTTCCGAAAGTACACCATTGGTTTTGCTACCATATCTGGTGAAATTATCAGATGGCATAGAGCTTAACGCAAAGATTTCAGAGGCACTTGCAGACCAGTAGCTTGTTAAAAGACAAATCTTTTGATTGAAAATGTTTTTCATGGCAGGCTTAATAATATAATCCTGCACCAGAGGTTCCTCCGTGTTTTTTTCTATCGTTCTGGTGTAAGCCTTATAAGGCTTATGTATAAAGTGACTTAACAGTTTTAGAGACACACTACTAAACCCTCCTTCATTAAACCTCAGGTCAAAAACAATGGAATCAGTATCTCCCAGGTCTGCATGAATTTTTTCCATTACAAAATCAACACCCCTCCTTTCCTCTTGGAAATAATCATATCCCGGTCCCGGATCAGCATCAAATACTTCATTTAATTTTTTGTTAAAATCATCTTCAGAAAGCCCGTAGTTTGGAAAGCCAAACATTTTAGGAACAACTATATAACCCACATTTGTCCCTTTTAGCTTACCCCAAGAAATTGTTTTAACATTATATGATTTTGGTGAAGCAACATATTTATTCAAAATGGCATCCGGAATTTCTACCTTCACCTGTTCAAAATTGAAATCATTTTTATTTGCTTCTGTACTTGTTGATTCCGGTACTCTTATTTTAACATGCCCGTCATGTAAAGAGTCTAAAATACTTTTGATGAGTTGATAAAACTCTGATTCTGATTTGATTTGCTCAACCTTTGGGGTATAGTATTGATTTACTTCGTTCCAATCAATACCTCGTTGCTCGAAAAAAGCATAATTCTCTTCAAACAATTGCCAAAAAACACTGAAATTCTTTATAGGATTTGTATCAAAATTTTCATTTCCAGAACCACATACTGAAGGAAGCTCATTGATACGGGTAAAATGATAATTTCTTGTACTTCCATGATCAATTATGAGCTCATTTTCATCTATGCTTACTATTTTGAAATGTTTATCAAACTTTCCCTTTGAGGACAACTCATTACAATAACCATCTGTGCTGGTATAAATAGAAAATTCGCTCCCATCCACTTTTAAAATTCGTCCATATCCCCTTTGTTTCCATATACCAGTTGCAATATGAGGTTGGCATGAATCTAAGAGAAGTACTAAAAATAGTATAAGAGTAATCGTGAATATTTTTGGGCCATTTTTTTCCATACTCATAATTGGCTTTTTCACAACATCACGCACAATAACAGAACATCTATATTACAATTATATTTCCCGAAAACCAAAGCAAAATTAATATACGTCTCCTGTTTGCAAATAGAATAAAGAGGCTGTCTCAAAAGTCAAATAATCCCCAGATTCCTGACTGCCCTTTAGGCAGGTATTCTGAGGTCTGTCCTAGAAACAGCTATTGCTGCGTTTCCAAAGGGATACCGGAACAAGTCCGGCAACTGCTTAACTTTTGCGACAATCTCTTTATTGCACTGGCTACTGGAAGCTTTGTAAAAACTTCCAGTAAGTACTTTATTTCTGTTGAGACAGGAATGTAATTAGCGATGCGAATTCTTCGTAGGACAATGCATTGGCCAGGCCTTCAGGCATCATAGAGTTTTCCAGTTCCTTTCTTGCTTTGATGTCTTCTACTTTGATCGTAGATACCTGTCCTGCAATATTTCTTATTTTAAGTGCTGTAGCTGATTCTTCAGAAACAAACCCGGAATAACTTTTACCATCTTTAGTAGTAATCAAAACAGAGGAAAATCCCTGAGAAATAGACGCATTCGGCTTCAATATAGATTCAGCTATTTGGTCTCGATTCATGATAGAGCCAATCTGACCCATAAATGGGCCTTTCATTACCTCTCCTTTTTTCAAATTGTGACAGGCAACACATCCTTGTTGCGTAAAAAGCTTTTTTCCGAGTACAGGATCACCTTTTAATTTCCCCATTGCCAACATGATATCCTCAATTGAGCTTTTTCCAATCTGCCCTTTTTTGTTTTTGATTTTATTTAAGTTGATTTCTGGATCTTTAGCTTCCGTCACTACTTCTTTCTCCTCTCCACCAAATTCCGTAATGCCCATTCTAAGCTTACCATTCAAATCAGCGAATAACTGCTTGCCATTCTTATTAGCACTTTCCCACTCTTTGAATAAAAAGTCTTTGATTTTTTCGGAAGATTCCCAGGTAACGGTTTTATAGTAAGGGCCATGCGTGTCAGGACGTGTGCTCCACCACCAAGACCCATCATAAGGAGCTTCTTTTTGATACAACCTTGCAATAGTTACCAATATTTGTTCTTTTAAACCTAAACTTTCATCATTTGCATTTTCGTATGAGGCAATTAATCCTTCTACAGCCTTACTGTCATGCATATAGCGTAATGCCCAAAGTGCAAGATCTGAGTTTTCTCCTCCTATGGCAGCAACGCAAGCATCAACAGCATTGAGGCTAACCAAAGACCTGACAGCAATATGTGCAGGTATTATGGCTGAATTGGGCGTTGCATGTGGGCCTTCAGTATTTTTCTCAGGTGCAACAAACGAATCCGGAACAGCTATTTGCAACAATGCATCAGCAGTCTCTGTCCGGTTGAGACGGCCAAGGCCAACAGCCGCTGCAATTTTCACCCTGTCAGAAGAATCTTCTAATCCCTGGATAAATGGTTCAGTGGGCACATTGTCCAGACGGCCTTTCCGGTCCGTAAGTGCCCGTAATGCAAATTCTCTAAGTGCATCCTCTTTGGTCAACGAAACCAAATTATCAACAGCACTCTCTCCAGCGACCTGACTATAACCAAAGATACCTGCTACCCGTACTTTCAATGGCAAACTTTGATCGCTTGCTATTTTCCAGGCAGCCTGAGAAGCATCTTCTACCGGTCTGGTGATAAGCTCCTGTTGTGCATGCAACCGTGCAGCTGCGCTTCCTGATTTCATGTATTCTATCAACCCATATATAGATAACTCTTTCAGGTTCGGATAGGGTTTGTACTCCCAGTTCTTAGGAATAGCCCTTACCACATATCCCTTGCTTGAGTCTCCTTTGTACCCTGCACCATCCCAGGCAGCCATGTACAACCTGCCAGAAGCATCCACATCAAGATCTGTGATTTGAGATAGCTTAAAAAATTCTTCTTCATCTTGCGTAAAACTGGCTCCATCAGGAGTCACCCGATGGATGTACAGTTGACTTCTTCCCCAATCTGCCATCATGGGTACATTGTTGTATTTATCAGGCCAGGTAGGATCATCCATAAACAAAGAACCCGTACCTGACCCACCACCAACATCAACCAAGGCAGGAAGGATCTCCTCTGTAAAATGTTTGAACAACACTGGATAACCATATTCTCCTGATTGGATTTGATGAATAAAACGGATGTTCCAACCACCACCATCGTTGGTATTTCCTCTTGTATAGATATTCATAAAAGGATCAATAGCTACGTCGTAGATATTTCTTAGACCATGAGTATATACTTCCGTTTCTGTACCGTCAGGACGTATCCTCACGATCCCACCGCCCAACATGGTCATTTTTTTCCCAGACCGATCTACAGCATTGTGAAAGCCGAAATCACCCACTGCAATGTAAATCCATCCATCGATACCCATTCGGATGCCATTGGTAGCATGATCCGTTCCCCTATCTTGTAAAAACTTAGGAGAACTAATATTTTGTAAAAGAGGCTGTGATGGCCCATCAGCCACACCATCTCCATCATTATCTTCAAAAACAACCAAATCCATTCCACTGGCTATTCCTGTTTCCTTGGAAAAAGTAGTGTGCAATACGAAAAGTTTATTTCCTAAGGATATCAAACCTCTAGGATTGTCCACTTTAGCAAAAACAGTATGTTTGTCAACAATTCCGTCGTTATTGCAATCAACAAGCTTCACCACACTACCTTTACCCGGATCTTTACCAAGTGAGCCCATCATATCCACTCCAACGAAAACCTCCCCTGTAGCTGCTACAGCAAGGCATGCAGGACTGGGTGTAAGTTCAGGGCCTGTAAAATGTGTAACCTTCAATTCCTTAGGCCAGTTCAGGGCATTGGCCAATGAGTCAAGGCTGATATCTGCCTCAGTTCCAGCTACCGGTTCGCATTTCTGGCCATTTTCACCACAACCTACAAGTGTCAAAATTGTACAGATCAGTACCCATCCTATTTTTGAAGTATTCATAAATTTCATTGATCGTAAATTCAAGGCTAAAACAAGCTTCGAATATAGCTTAGCAGCCAGTAGTATCAAAAATTTTAAACTCCATATTTTACTCATTCCGCAACTTATCCGCAGGATTGGCAACTGCGGCTTTAATTGTTTCGAAGCTTATCGTAACTACGGAAATACCCAGGGCGATCAGCCCGGCAATGGCGAAGAGGGTCCATGACATGTTTACCCTGTTTTTGATTTCACCTAAAAAGTCGTCCATGATATACCAGCCAAGTGGCACAGCTATGATGAGTGAAATCAGCACCCACCGGACATAATTCAGCGTGAGCAGACGGAAGATTCCAGCGACACTAGCACCAAGTACTTTTCTGATGCTGATCTCTTTGCTGCGTTGCTCCACAACAAAGGCAGAGAGCGCAAAAAGCCCTAAACACGCCACTATAATGGATAAAGTGGCGAAGAGGAGGAAAATAACTTTTGCCCTGTTCAGGCCCTCGTACATGCTTTCAAATCGTTGGTTCATAAAGCTGTATCGGAAAGGTTGATTGGGTTGTATTTGTTCCCACACCCCGGCAATGTCCGTAATGGCCCGATTGATTTCCGTTGAGGCTATTTTGATGGAAGCCGTGGCATTTCCCTCTCCTTTAAACAAGGCTAAAGGATTCACATCAGCGAAAATAGAGTTGAAATAAAAGTCCCTGACAACACCAATAACCTGGTACTCATTGTTGAACATATCTGTTATTCGGATGCCAATTGGATCTTCCAATCCAAATTCCCTAGCCATTCGCTCGTTGATAATGACCCCAGCACTGTCGGAAGGAATGTCCATAAAGTTCCTTCCCTTGACTATTTTCATACCCAAAGTTTCAATGTAGTCTGTATCAACAGCCCATCGGGCGGCTTCAAAGCCGGGATCAAGCTGTCTTCTGTCGGATATCCAGAATGTACGGTTTTGGATGGCTGATCCCTGTACCGGAATGAAATCCCCAACCGTAACATTTTTCACCTCAGCAAGTCTGAGCAATTCTTCTTTTAGCAAGTCTTTTTTATTGGAATCCATCGTTTCCAAGCCCTGAATCAAGAGCACCTGATCCTTTTCATAACCCAGTGATTTGTTCATTACCAATTGAAATTGCTCATGAGTAACCAGGGCACCTATGAGCAGAATAATGGTCACCGTAAACTGAAAAACCACCAAACATCCTCTCAGGTAGGAATTATTTTTTCCGGCACTTAATTTTCCTTTCAAAACACTAGCAGGCCGAAATCTTGACAAATACAGCGATGGGTAAATACCGGACAATCCTCCAATAATAACCCCTCCAACTATTAAAAGTAAAAACAGCGACCAAGATGTCCAAGGTATTTCGAGAGAAGCTCCGGCCAGTTCGTTGAAGAAAGGAAGTGCTATAAACGCCATGATTAAGCCTAAAAGAATAGAAATGAAGCTATAAAGAATGGACTCTGAGAGGTATTGAGAAATAAGACCGTACCTATTTGCCCCAACTACTTTTCTCAGACCCACTTCCTTTGCGCGATTGAGTGATTTGGCTGTAGTTAAATTGACAAAATTAACACAGGCGAGTAGTAAAATAATAAGTGCAATGATTCCTAACATCCAAATCAATTCTGCAGAACCATGGTCAATATAGTCTCCAATCTGGTCAGGATTTAGATAAATGTTGTACACAGGCTGTATGTAGTAAGAATGAAATTCCTGCATTTCGTCCAGTTCGGTTTGGCCGGCTTGCCTGAACCCATCAATTGCGTAGGTGTCCCTCATGGAAACCATCTTTCCCTGCACATCACTCACGTTGGCTTCAGGACTCACTTTGGTATAAAAAGCATAGTTTGAGCAACACCAACCACTGGAGCCAGGCCCAAATTTCCTTCCAAACAAAGTCAGTATAAAGTCTCCTTGCAGGTGCGAGGTGGAAGGAAAGTCCTTCATCACCCCACCAATAGTGTAAGTATCATCAGGGTTGTCGTTGAGGATCATCTGACGGCCCACGGGATCTTCATTGGGGAAGTATTTCTCGGCCATTCGCCGGGAAATGACCATGCTGTTTGGTTCTGAGAGGGTGTATTCCTTTGAGCCATAAAGTAGAGGGATTTCCAGGATTTCAAGCAACTCGGGATCGGCGTAGAAAAAGCCCTCTTCGTAGAAATTTTGAGGGGAGTTAACCTTTCTTATATGATTGTCACCTGTATTGCCCCAACTCCAGGTCACGACACGGGCGACCTTTTCCAATTCAGGGATGTTTTCTTCAAAAACCTCCTTCAAAGGCCCTTGCAGGTTTATCCATCTGTTGACTTGTCCATTCTGAGACCATTGATTGGTGATGCGAAAAATACGATCCTCATTTTCATAATGCCGATCATAATTCAACTCATGCTGAATGAAGAGAGAGATAAGAATGCAAGCGGCAATCCCAATCGAAAAACCGCCAATCTTGATGGTGGAGAAGACCTTGTTTCTGACAAGGATCCTCCAGGATATTTTGAAATAATGTCTGGACATAGTGATTCGACTTGAGTTTTTTGATCTTAGTTTTCTAATAGCAAAAGGTCTTAAATAATTAAATACCTGATACCAATAATTGAGCTTTGCCAGAAAGACTGATTTACCTTTTGCAGTCGTGTAGAATTTCTCTTCCAGATCGCCTAGGACTTCTTCGATCAGATCGTTTCGGATGAAGAGAGTGAGAAGGCGTTCAGCTAGTTGGGGTGGTATTTTTGTTTTTATCCCCACGTTTAATTTCCAGAAAATGTGAGTCTCGCAAATGCAGGATACTGATCCCAAAGTGATATTTTAAAATCTCTGGCATCTCTCAAAGTCCTTTCCCCACTCGCCGTAATGGTATAAATACGCTTTCTTCGACCTCCTCTCTCTGCAGTTGATTCACCCATTTCGGAAGTTAGAAAGCCTTTATCACCCAGCCGACTCAATGTAGAATGGACTGCTCCAATAGATACTACTCTCTTTGTTTGTGATTCAAATTCTTCAGCTATTTTGAAGGCATAGGCTTGTTCTCCTAAAATACCTACCAATAAAAGGATGACTTCTTCAAATTCCCCTAATCGTGTTTCTTTCATTTTTATATAATACTATATTGTAGAACAAATGTACGGGAAATTATTTTATTTGTTCTACAATTTAGTGAGTAATATTAATTCACAGTTTTTCTTACATGGTGCTTTGTCAAACTACATTTACACCAGATAGCAAAACCAGCGGAGAATATAGCTTAGCAGCCAGTAGCATCAAAAGTTTAGTAAAGCTGGTTCAATGCTCTCACTAAAAGTGATAATTTGTTTCGGTGGCTTTGGGATATTATTCATACCTTAAAGATTCTACCGGGTTTATTCTAATTACACTCCAGCTTTGCCAGCTTACAGCAAGCAGTGCTAATGCTGCAGCAATAAAACCTGCAAAAGCAAATACCCACAAGCTCATATCTATGCGATATGCAAAATTTTCCAGCCATTTGTTCATACCATACCAGGCAACCGGACAAGCGACCAAATAAGCAATAAATACTGTTTTCAGAAAAGACAGACTGAGAAGTGAAAATAAATCTTGAAAACTTGCACCACTCACTTTTCTGATTCCTATTTCTTTGGTACGCCTTTTAGTCTCATACAGAGCGAATGTGAACAGGCTAATTAAAGAGAGCATCAGGGCGATGATGGTGAAAACCAAATATATTCTACTGACTATTCTTTCCTTTTTGTATTGGGCTTCAATTTTATCAGTAAAATAAGCGTAGTTCAATGAACCCATAGGGTTCACTTTCATAAATAGCTTTTCAATGAATGCCATACATTCTTGTTCCTTTCCGTCTTGGATTCTTATTAAGAAGTTCTCTTCCAAGTTTCTCATATAAACCAACATTAGTGGTTTAATCTTAGCCGATAGATGTTCATAGTGATAGTCCTTTACTACTCCAATGACTCGATATGGCACCTCGTCATCTCCCCAAGATTGATTGGCAATCCTGGCAGTATCTATATTTTCTATTCCCCAATATTTCTTGGCTGCTTCGTTTATTACCACCTTTTTTTGTCGTGACATATCAAGGGAATCAGAAAAAAACCTGCCTTCCAATATTTCTATACCAAACAAATCATCATACTCTGGGTCAACTACCATCATATTTTCAGTAGTGTAGTCTATTCCTTGGGATTGAAAACGCCAAGCCATAGGATACGCAACGGAACTGATGGGCATTCTTCCTTGTGATATGGAGACTATATTCGGGTTTTGTCGCAACTGATCTACCACGAAATGATAATCCTTCTTTTGGTTTTCCCGTTCTTTTACCATCTCATCCCTTGATAATCTATTTGGAATTTGATTCGTCAACTTGACACTAATAATGTTGTCCTCAATCAAACCTGTATCCTTATTGAGCATATATTTAAATTGTATGAATACTACGGTTGTGGCGATCATTAGTATTATCGTCACAGCGTATTGAACTGTGGTAAGTGCCCTTTGAATCTTCGACACACTCGAAATTGACAACTTATTCTTAAGTGCTTTCACAGTTTCTATCTTAGAAATTTGAACCAGTGCAAAAAACATGGAAATAGAAATAATTATTCCAGAAACACTGAAAATTCCGGCTACATCCAAGATTCTGTTCCTGTCTAAATCCATTTCTAGAATACCTGTATAAAAAGGAAAGATGAGTTCAAATATAAAACAACCCACTATGGTGGACGAAATCAGAAAATACAATCGCCCAATTAAGGTTTCAATTATCAAATCGAATTTTGAAGCTCCATTAACCTGTCTGATTCCCATGTTTTTTATTGTAGAAAGCTGAAGCGTAGTTTGTAAATTGGCAAAGCTCAAAGCACTTATCAGTAAAATAAACAATGCTATTATGAACATCGTTTTGACATTATTCAGGTCTCCATATTTAGAAAATAAACCATAATCAAAATGCCTTTCAAAATATATTGAACTAAATGGAATGCAGGACAATGTACTCTCAGGAAATTGAGGATGAAACCTACCCATCTCAGCAATTTTTGCTTTAAACTCCTTTTCGTTAAAAAAATCATCCGTAAGAATTAAATCCGTACTCATCTTACCCCAGTTCTGCTGTGAATGTCTGGGAATTAGAAAATCAAAATTTATAGAGCTACTCGAAGGAATGTCATCAAGCAAGCCAGCTACTTGATAAATACCTCTTTTATCACATTCAATTTTTACGGCCTCTCCAATTGGATTTTTATCTCCAAAAACCTTAGCTGCATACTTTTTTGTCAAAATGATATTTTTGGGGTCGGTAAGAATGTCTTTGTCATTTCCAGAATGCAAGGGGAAATCAAAAAAATCGAAGAAGGTACTATCAACGATCAATCCCTTTCCATAAAATTCGCTATTCTGAGATATAAGTTTGATATCGTTATCATATACACTTATCTCCAATTTTCCTTTAATATTTGGGAACTCATGATAGTTCATGTTAAAGAACTTCGAATGGCTAAAAGGCTTGTAATCGGCTATTGGGTTAGATTTCATTACAGCCACTTGAATGTTATCTATATTCTTATGAAATTGATCAGTGTTTAATTCATTAGTTAACCAAACATGAATTAATTGAAAACACACAATACCAGTAACCAAACTAAATAGGCTAACAATGGTGATCAACGGATTTTTGACAAATGTACGGGGGGCGGTTTTTAAATAATTTTTGATCATTCCGAATTGGTTTAACCTATAAGTTCCTTCTAATGGCCTGATGATAGAGGGTCTGAAAAGCCTGATCACATCCTTGAAAAAACTCCACTTTGCTTTCCTGACACCTATGGTATTAACCTTCTTTTCAAACCGCTCCAACAAATCGCCTTCTATATCTTCCCTATACTTCGGATGGCAAAACCAGCGAAAAAAGCGGAGCAAAAGTTCAGATGGCTTGGGTATTTTATTCATCCTTTATTGAAAACTATCTCGGGTATAGCACGCCACATTCCCAATCTTTGTTCTTTTGTCTCTTCCAATACACTTCTGCCGTATTGGGTTACCGTGAAATAACGTTTTCGCTTCCCACCTCTTTCTTTGGTTGCTTCTCCAAATTCTGATGTGAGGTGCCCTTTTTTCTCCAGACGCCTAAGCACAGTTTGCAATGAACCAATACTCACCTTGCGGTTTAGCCTTTCTTCCATCTCTTCTATAATGGCTATTCCATAAGCCTCTCCATGAAGTATGGCCACTGTCAAAAGTACTACTTCCTCAAATTCACCTAATTGGTATTTTCCCATAAATTTAATATTTACCTTAAATGTAGTTAATAAAAATTAAGCAACAAGCGAAAGCAGAAATTAATTTACCTTGATTGTAGTTTAAATAGAAAGGTAAAAATAGAGTAGTTAATATGGTTCAAAGCATTTAAATACTTTTTTATGAGATACCTGCCTACATAAGCTCCATCGGTTTCAGTCACTACTGCCTCATCATCAGGGCAGCAGTTAAGAACAAAAAACTCCTTACTCTAAACCTGTCAGGTTTCTTTTCGAAAAGAACTTGGAAATTGCCGTTAACATCTGATTTTCAAAGGTAAATCTGGCAGGCCTGCCAACAGGAAGGCATCTCACGTCTTAACCTCTTTCTACGAGTGATTACTCTTGCTTAAAGATGAAAACTCCCTTTTTGTTGGCAATGACAATATCCAGTTTACCATCACCATTCATGTCTTCAACTACTGTATTGAGGCCTATGCCGGAGTTGTCATCTATCAGATGGCGTATCCACATCGGTTTGTTGTTTTCATCTCTTTGAAGTTCAAACCAATAAAGTACTGCAGGTTCCTTTCCACCCGGATCTTTGCCCTGATGTGCATAATACCTTTTTCCGGTAACTAAATCAGGCAACCCATCCATATTCATGTCTTTGAGTATCAAAGCATGGGTTTGTGAAAAAGTACTGTCAATCAGGTGGTGAACAAACTTAGACTCACCCGATTCTCCCTTTACCTGCTCATGCCACCACATACCATAATTATGAGCAGCAGCAGAAATCACGTCATTGTCTCCATCTTTATCAAAATCGTAAGCATACATTTGAGAACACAGTTGGCCTAAATCTGTCTCATGAAATGTCCATGGCAGTTCATCTTTATTTTCCGGTGCTTCCCACCAACCCTCTCTAATGATTACATCATTTCTGCCATCTCTATTAATATCGCCCATACCCAATCCGTGTGAGTATTTAGGTGTTCCGGGTGAGTTGGGCTTGCTTACATCCCTCGATACCCAATTTACAACTCCATCATTCATAGTATGCTCAAACCATTTCATTATGCCTGTTTCTTCATTGCCAAAAACCAAATCCATCCTACCATTGTCATCAAAGTCTCCAAAGAAGGGTGATTCATTGCAGGCATTGGTATCGATGACATGTTCCTCCCAGTGAACGTCCTGCCCTTTAGGGTTTTCATACCAATTCACAGATTTACCCGGAAAACCGAAAATTATGAAATCTATCCAACCATCTTCGTTTACATCGTGAGCATAGCTGGGAAATGCATCGCTGTATCCCTTTGTGTAATCGTATGATTTTGGAGGCTGGATTTCGTGGGGAAGCCACTTAGGTGCTTCGAACCAATAAGCTCCTGCCATAATATCGATTTCTCCGTCGTTGTTTACATCTCCTACGGCTACACCTTCAGCAATAAAAACATCCCATAAATGTGTTTTTTGAAAGATCAACGATTGTGTCTCCTGTTTAACTTCAGAAGTCTTTTCTTTCTTTTGCGCAGTACAACCCATTTGACACATGAGGACTGCAATTATCAGGTAAAGTTTTGATCGTAGCATATTACTTTTGGCTTAATAAGTAATTTAACAATAAATAAAAGTCTTCCTCCTCAATTACCCTACTAAAATGATCAGGCATTAAAGTAAAAGGGCTTGCTTTTTGTTCAGCAATTTTATCTTTGGCTATCGTAAATTCCTGCCCTCCGGCATTGGCAAAAACCAACAACTCACCTTCTTCCCGTCTAAACAATCCGGTCTGGTTTGTCCCGTCTTTAAGTTTGATGTTGTAATTGATAAAAGCCTTGGAAATATTCCTATTCGGATCCAGAATTTTCTCTGTTAATGCCCTTGCTCCCCAATTGCCAATACCATCCAACTGTGGCCCAATTGATCCACCGTTACCATTGATTTGATGGCAAGGTGTACAATGCATTACGAATGCATCTTTGCCTCCAGCTATTGCATTTGCCGACAATTGAAAATCTTCCAAACGTTTGTCTATCAGGGTCTGAATTTCTTCATTAGGTTTTTTAATCCCACTTATCAACCCTTCATACTTACTCAATTGCCCTTTCGAAGCTGAATTTAATAAATATTCATTGATTTGTCTCTCTAGCAACACTCTGGGAACAACTTCCAACTGAGCCACTGCCCCCAACAATTGATCAACACCCTTACCTGACTGGGCCAAAACTGTTGCTATCTCCTTTTGTACTGCATAAGGGCGATTATCCAACGCTTTCCTCAAAACAACAGGAACCTTGGTACTATTGGATTTGCTTATTGATTGTGCCAATGATTCTACTAAAAATGGCTGTGTATTTTCATCGACAATCACTTCTTCTATTATGTCTATATTGTTGCCATCAATCAACATGAGAGCCTCTGCAGAAGCAGCCTTCACATATAAATCTGAATATTCTGACAGAAATAATTCTCCCAAATCTTTGCTCCATAACTTGAGTTTGTAATCCCGGGCTACATTGGCTGCAAAGACTTGCCGCTCAGCTAAGAGACCCGGGCTTTCGGCTGGAAAATCTACTACAGATGGTGTCAGTTGCCCAATTCCAATTGTGCGGTTTGTATATGGTGAACCGTCCACAATAACCAAGTATCCTTTTTTGCCTTTGCCCGAACTGTTGTTCCAGGTTATCTTTTTGCGCATACTGGGCTCAGTAATAAAAGCCTCCTGAATCACTTCATTTGATTCGCTAAGTCTAAGCTGAACTACATTGGTATTTACATCCGGATCATCGGAATCACGCTTGTTTCCAAAAAGTTGAAATGAAAGTGTTTCCGGAATGGTAAAATCCGGAGAGTATAACTTGCTCATTTGATGTTCATCCTCAAACGAGCCACTTGCGAGTGCAGTAGTAGCATCAAGGTTACCCCTGGCTTCAACATCTATCAACTGCCATGTATTTTTCTCATAAATAGATTTTTCTATTGGTTCTATTCTCCAAAGAGATGATTCCAAATCCTTTTTATCCAAAAAAATACGTGCAAGCTTGATAGCCCATTCTCTGGCACTCTTACTTTCTTTAACCCCTCTTCTATCTACTCCTCCTTTAATGGCTTTGTAACGGTTGTATTGTAAGTCAAGATCATTTCCTGAAAGTGACTTAACCGCCAAAACAAGCTCGTCTAAATTGGAAAGAGCAATAAATCTGGAAGCATGTTCCGTCAGTTTATCCAATCCTTCTACTTCTAATGATTTTAGAGATTTGAAATAACTCAGAATAAATTTGGCAGCAGCTTCGGAATCTACTCCTATGATCACATCTACCAACGATTGCATTTCTTGTTGACTCCAATTTTGATTGAGTACAGAAGCAATTACTTCTTCATTTCTAAGATGATCACGCAAACACTGCCTTATAACATATTTTAAATGGGTGTCATATTCCGGAAGTTTTGCCTGAATAGAAAATAACCGTGGCAGGTATTCTGTTTTAGGGTGCTTTGCCAGTAACATAACAGAAGCCCTGACAATGTCAGGTTGAGATTCTTTGAGGTTATCACTGGCAATTCGAAGCAGGTCGTCACTAATCTCATCATACTCAAACATGATCCTCAGAGCATGTACTCTTACTACATCAGCACTATTGGAAGCCGCAATCAACAATTGATCAGGCAAAGCACTCATTCGGTAAAGTAGCCACAATATCTGTATTTGCTGCCCTGTATTGTTGCTACTGGCATAGGCTTTATTTAAAGATTCTATAGCTTTTTCGCCAAACCTGTCTATTATTTGATCTGAAATAATGGTACGTAACGGTAGGTTTTCCTGCCCAAGTCCTTCAATTAACTTCCCTAAATTGGCAGTGCTCCAATCAAAATCTACAGGTTCGTCATGTGCCTTCTCCCCGGTATATACAATACGCCAGATCCGTCCTCGCTCCCTGTCTCTTCCCGGATGATCCAGCGGTACTTCATAGTGGCCAATGATTCTATTGTAAAAATCAGCAATATACAATGCGCCATCAGGCCCCATCTTTACATCCACCGGACGAAACCAAGGATCTTCACTTGAAATAAAATCTTCCTCTTGGGTAATGTAGGCAGTTGTCCCTTTCTTTTCCATGGTACTGCGGTACACTCGGCTCGTTACCACATCACCATAATAAAAACTGTTCTGATATTCTGAAGGAAACTGGGAAGCTACATAATATTCTAGCCCTGCAAGCGCAGTGGCTCCATGCTGGTTCTTGATTTCAGTATATGGGCCAAATCCAATACCTGTCGGTTTCTTTCCAAAATGAGGATAGTCAGCTCCTGTAATATGTTGATAAATAGGACTTGTATGACAATCCACGGCATACAAATAACCCAATGTGTCATAGGCATATCCAAAGGGATTTACACGCCCTGTTGTAGTAAACTCTACATTGCTGCCATCTTCTCTAAACCGAAAAGTGTTTCCCGATTGCATTACAAGGATTTTGCCATTACGATCTGTAACATTAGACTTATTGGCATAACCGTGCGATCCATGAATCCAACCATCCAACCCCCTGAAGAAGTTATTGACCATACCATGAGTATCTTTATACTCAAACCCACTCAAGACTACATTTCTTTCATCAACCTTGTCATCACCATCATTGTCTTTCAGATAATAAACATTCGGAATGCTATAGGCAATAGCTCCCCCTTTTACTGGAATAATCCCTATGGGAATATTTAAAGAATCAGCAAAGTCGGTAATCAAATCGGCACGCCCGTCACCATCTGTATCTTCTAAAATCGAAATTTTATCTTTGCTAACACCTGTAGTGTCCGGAAAAGGATATTCATAGGATTGAGTGACCCACATTCTTCCTTTTGCATCAAAAGACATATTGAGTGGTTTACCGATTTGAGGCTCAGAGGCAAATAGCTGGATTTCAAAACCTGGCGGTAAAGTAAAGGATGCCCGCTCTTCATCAGGACTCAGTGCTTCTGTTTCCCTAATATTTTTTGTGAAGGCTTCTTCGTCCGTTGCAGGTGTCTCCTTTTTTTCGTTACCACAGCCTGAAAAAAAGGAAAAAATAAAAAGAAAAGCAGTAACCTGGCAAAATCTGATAGTGAATTGATAGTACATATTTATAGTAGTTTTACAAAAGCATGCAATCGCATACTGCTCTATGATGATGTAAAACTCCTAATATTAAAAACCAAAAACCATCTCTATTTTGTTCAAAAACTACTGTATTATACCAAATATTGCTTTCCAGAGACTCCTCATTTGTATAATACAGTCAATCTAATACAGCCCCTTTAAGGATAATACTCTCTTTTTTTCATACCCAGATAACCAAAAGTGAGCCCTACAATAATAGGTATATAAGTCTTTGACTGGTTCAATCCTTGAAAATACTGATCATAACCTTGCTCGGTATATTTCTTTTCATAAACACGCCTTCCGATACCAACGCCTGCAAAAATATCCATACCGAAACCCGCATCTCCCGGGTATCTCATTAGCCTGGTTCCTACAAGAATTCCATAATGATACCTTGATTCCCTTGACCCAACATTGGTGATCAGTTCAGGGTCATTGGCATCTTCCACATTGACCCTGTTGTTGACATATTGGTATCCTATTTCATGGCTGAAATAAAACATACCTGAAGACCGATCCTGATTGTAAAATTTTTGCCTGAAACTGAAAGTACTTCCAGAGTTATAAACATCATTTTGTTTGATGTCTTCTGCTCGCTGAAAAAAGGGATTCCTGTTTAAGGTATATGATAATTCGTATCCCAACCTCTCCTGAATATAATACTCCAGGCTAAAGGGTAATCTTCCAATCGGCATCAACAATGGATTGGCAGAAAGAATAATACCTTTATATTCATTTACTACCGAAGAAAAATACCTCAATTGCTTGCTTTTAAAACGATATTCCGGTTTATCGTATCTCGTTCTGGAGTCAGAAGAGTCGTCCAATGATTCTGCTGCTCTGAAAATAGGCTGTTCGTCTTCGTACAATGGGAAATAAGTACCTGCCAAAGCACCATCCTTTTTGTACAATTTCCATTCTCCGATTTTCTTATCATCAGACAGCACCCCTTCCATTTTTTTTGAACCATCACTGTAGTATCCTATATATTCTCCAGTTCCCTTTTTAAAGTCGGCTTCTCCTTCTATATCACCATTTTCATCGTAATATGTCCACAACCCATCCCTAAGCCCCTTCCTGAAAAAACCTGATAAGCGGAGTTTTCCACTACTGTAGTATTCTTTATAAGGTCCTGTTCCTTGTTCATATTCTCCTGTTCCTTTTACTTCACCTGTTTGAAAATACAAATTCCAATATCCGTCTTTCAAACCTCCTTTTTGAATTCCTTCTGCACTCTTAGAGCCATCTTCATGATAATAAATCCAATTCCCAACAGAATTTCCCTCTTCATATCCACCTTCAGAAGAAATATTTCCATTCTTGAAGAAATATTTCCAGGGACCGGTTTTTAATCCATTTTTATAGTATCCTCTGGCAAGTTTTTCTCCTGTTTCATAATAATACGTCCAAAGGCTATCGCTTTGGCCGTTCTTATTCAAACCTTTCATTTTCAACTTACCGGAAGAATAAAATTCGGTGTAAATACCCACCCCATTATCATAATATGCCTGCGCCTTTAATTCCCCATCTTCATAGAAATAATTCCAAATATCTTCTCTAACATCCTGATTATATTTTCCCCGGCTTTTAATCTCTTGATTTTCAAAATAATAAACCCACTCTCCTACTTTCTTATTATTCTCCAGCAACCCTTCAGATCTCTTCCCACCCTGCTCAAAATAATATGTCCAAATGCCTGTACTTTTTCCTTTATCAAACACTCCTGTGGTTTTGAGATTTCCGTTCTCAAAATAGTATTTCCAAATACCGGAGGCCTCATTATTGACGTAATTACCCTCTGACTTTAGTGAACCTGAAAGGAAAAAAGATGAGTACTTTCCTTCCAGTTTATTATCAATGGTATCGTTTACATAATACTGCTCTTTTACCACTTCATGAGCCTCATCATAATATGTAGTTTTGACATACCTTTCCTGTCCGACAACACATTGTATCGAAATGAAAATCATACATAATATGAAAAAACAATAATTTATCAATTTTCTAATAGGAGTCAGGTTACAAAATAACTCGATGATACAAATTTGCAAATTATATTCCAATTTGAACTTTTTCGAGCTAAATGGTTTGTAGATCATTTGGTAACACTAAGTTTTAAATTCTACGGTTTTCAAGTTTATATCAAAAAAATCAGGTCATAATTTCTTAAGGGATTACCACAATATATTGGTACAAGAAAACAATAGTGATGAATTAAATTACACGTAAATTTGTTATTAGCATATCCAAAATAAAAACCCAAAATGAACAAGACAGAGTCAAGAAATGTCAAAGATGAATTTGAATCGCCCGATTTATATCTTCTTGATGACCTTCTCACCGAAGAGCACAAATTAATCAGAAGTTCAGTCCGGACTTTTGTAAAAAAGGAAATCACTCCAAATATTGAACATTGGGCAGAGAACAATCATTTTCCAAAAGAAATAGTAAAGAAATTCGGAGAGATAGGTGCTTTTGGTCCGACAATACCTATTGAATATGGAGGAGGAGGTTTGGATTATATCTCCTATGGGCTTATCATGCAGGAAATAGAGAGAGGTGATTCTGGCATGCGATCTACAGCTTCCGTTCAGGGTTCTTTGGTTATGTTTCCTATCTACAAATTTGGTTCGGAAAAACAAAAACGTAAGTACTTACCAAAATTGGCTTCAGGAGAGTTTTTAGGCTGCTTCGGGCTTACTGAGCCTGATCACGGATCCAATCCTTCCGGAATGACTACCAACTTTAAAGACATGGAGGATCATTACCTGCTCAATGGTGCCAAGATGTGGATATCAAACGCACCTCAGGCTGACATTGCAGTAGTTTGGGCAAAAAACGAGGCGGGCAGAATTCACGGACTTATAGTTGAGAAAGGTATGGAAGGCTTTACAACTCCTGAAACTCATGGCAAGTGGTCCTTACGTGCAAGTTGCACTGGCGAACTGGTATTTGACAATGTAAAAATACCAAAAGAAAATCTGCTTCCGGGCAAAAGTGGATTGGGTGCACCGATGAACTGTTTGGATTCGGCGCGGTTCGGGATTGCCTGGGGTGCTATTGGTGCTGCCATGGATTGCTACTACTCTGCACGCAGATATGCTACTCAACGGATACAGTTTGGCAAACCAATCGCCTCGTTTCAGTTGGTTCAGAAAAAACTGGCAGAAATGCTTACTGAAATAACCAAAGCACAGCTACTCAACTGGAAACTGGGTAAAATGATGGATGAAGGAAAAGCCACTACAGTCCAGATTTCTGTGGCAAAAAGAAACGCTGTAGAAACTGCTTTAAATATTGCCCGTGAAGCCAGACAAATACATGGCGCTATGGGTATTACAGGCGAATTTCCAATGATGAGACACATGATGAACCTGGAGTCTGTCATTACTTATGAGGGTACTCATGACATTCATTTACTTATATTAGGGAATGAAATCACTGGTATTCCTGCATTTAAATAATTGACAAAACCCGTCTGAATACTTTATTTTCCTAACCTGGAACTCGCTCGACTATCTTTTCACTATTAAAACTAAATGACTAACAATTTAAAATTTGCATTGTGGGGAGTGTTTGCGTTTTTCGCATTAGGAGTCGGTCTTTACCCCGGTTTATATTTTCTAATTGATATGAAAAAAGGTTTTCTTGGTAGTAAACCAGCAGCATTACTTCAAGAAAATTCCTGGGTTATTGCCTTTTATTTGCACATAAGTTTTGGCGGCCTTTCTTTGATTTCAGGTTTCTCTCAATTTAGCTCACAGTTGAGAAAACGAAAGGTGAAACTTCATAGGTTATTAGGAAAAATCTATTTGACATCAGTGCTTATCAGCGGTACTTCAGGATTGTTCATCGCCATCCATGCCACAGGAGGGAGAATGGCTGAAATGGGTTTTGGATCACTTGGAATTCTATGGCTGCTCACTTCAGTGATGGCATTTAAGTCTATCAGAAATGGTGAAGTAACACAGCATCGTCATTGGATGATTCGCAGTTTTGCTCTTACTTTTGCAGCTGTTACTTTAAGATTATGGCTTCCATTTTTCCAAATTGTATTACATTTCAGTTTTATTGATGCGTACATTATCATTGCATGGCTTTGTTGGATTCCCAATTTGGTAATTGCAGAAATAATAATAAGGACATCAAATAAAAAAAGTATGCAGTCTGCATGACAAATAAAAAATGAAGATTGAACTATCTTTAACCGACCAAATTGATATTGCGTTTTCTAGTTGAACAATTTCCAAAGAAAAATGAAAACATCTAAATACATACTACTCGCTTTTTCCATGGTATTTTCGCTGGCCTGTAACAGTACTACCCCACATGAAAAGCCTAAAGACCTAAGTAAATTCAGTAAGGCCTATTTTGCGAGCGGATGCTTTTGGTGTGTAGAAGCCATTTTTCAAAGTGTTGAAGGAGTAGAAGAAGTAATTTCCGGATATTCAGGAGGAACATTGAAAAACCCAACATATGAACAGGTAAGTAGTGGAAAAACCCGTCATGCAGAAGCCGTAGAGGTTTACTACGATCCAAAAGTAGTCACCTATCAAACCCTTCTAAAAGTGTTTTTCGGATCACACGACCCAACTACCCCAAACCAACAAGGGCCTGACAGAGGCCCTCAATACCGTTCTATGATTTATTACCAAAATGCTAATGAAGAAAAATTAGCAAAAGAATATATTAAAGAGTTGAATGATTCAGGGATTTTCGGTTCTGCGTTAAAAATAGTTACAGAAGTAGTCCCATTCAAAGTATTTTACAAGGCTGAAGATTATCATCAGGACTATGAAGAGCGCAATCCATACCAACCCTATGTGATGAGTGTGTCTATTCCCAGACTTAATAGATTTAAAGAGAAATACCCTGAACTACTGAAGAAATAAGCTCTTTCTTCGCTAAAAAGGATAAACCAAAACCAATAGTTTAAAACACCTCAAATGATCTGCATTCTGTAGTAGAATAGATTTCCATCTGTCTTTTTTCTCCACAATAAAGTAGTCGTATCTTCATTTTTATTAAATTCGTCCAACCAGCCAGGAGGATTACCCATGTCGATCAAAGAACATTTGAAAGTAGCCGTGCATTTTGAACCATTAAAGCAGAAAATATACCGTATTATCTTTGGAATAGATACAGTAGCAGGACGACTTTTTGATTTAGTCTTGTTATGCATTATTCTGTTGAGCGTGATATTGATTATGCTTGAAAGTGTCGTCGAAATAAGCTTACATTTTGGAAAAGAATTAAGAATAGCCGAATGGATTCTCACCATCCTGTTTACAATTGAATACATTGCAAGGATAATATCAACCCCTAAACCACTCAAATACATTTTTAGCTTTATGGGCATTGTGGATTTGCTCTCTCTTTTCCCCACTTATGTAGGTTTGTTTTTTGATGGTACTCATTCTCTTGCTATTATTCGTTCGATAAGATTAATAAGAGTTTTTAGGATTTTAAAATTGACACACTTCATGGGGGGTGCCAATCAACTTGGAAATGCCCTATACGACAGCCGTCACAAGATCATTGTCTTCCTTGGAACGATTTTATGTACAGTTAGCATTCTGGGCACGCTTATGTATCTGATTGAAGGTTCCGAGCATGGGTTTACGAGTATTCCAAGAAGCATATACTGGGCAATAGTAACCATTACTACAGTTGGTTATGGAGATATAGCACCGGAAACCTGGTTTGGTCAATTGGTAGCTTCTATGCTAATGATCATCGGTTATGCGATCATCGCAGTACCTACGGGGATTGTAACCAGTGAAATGATAAAAGCAAATAATGACGAGATCAGGCCCAAAGGAATCTGCCCTGAGTGCAACGCTGACGGACTAGATCGAAATGATAAATACTGTCATAACTGTGGAACTGAACTTTAAAGTCAACACAAAAGCAGACTCTAATCCATATTCATGCTGTATTTTATATGAATTGATGAGTATTATCATTTTTACCCCAATGTAAACTCCGGATATTTGTAATAAGAAATCGTTTACGAAAAATGAAATTACTGAGTCATTCAATTTGTATTTACCTCATATTAACATTTTTGCCCACGACCTCTAGTGGACAAGAAACTGATTTAGTTATGATGGTGCTTAGCAATAAAAGTAATCTGACCATCAGTGGCACCTCCAACATCAGTAAATTTGATTGTAAACTCGAACAAAATTTTGAGCAAGACACACTCATT
Organism: Reichenbachiella sp. MALMAid0571; assembly: GCF_040151475.1. Lineage (NCBI taxonomy): Bacteria > Pseudomonadati > Bacteroidota > Cytophagia > Cytophagales > Reichenbachiellaceae > Reichenbachiella > Reichenbachiella sp. MALMAid0571. The sequence goes on from NZ_JBDKWG010000147.1 coordinate 40,544, forward strand.
ATTTTAACCAAATACTCTGAATCCAACTTACTCTGTGAAAATGCAGTAACAACATTTTTGGTAAATAAGTTTAATTGTGGACATGAAGCGATCAATCGTGATTTCAGAGATGCTCTTAGAGAGAAAGAATTCCCTGAAATTTCTCTCAATGTTAAAAACATATACCAAACAGCCAACATTGACATTAATAATCTATCAAAAGGGATTAACGCTGAGGTATCACTAATGCTGGCAGGTACTAAAAAGGAATACAAAATAGGTTTTGAGAAAAACAAAATAGAGGCCAAAGAACTTTGTTTTTCAGGTGAAAAAACTGTTAAAATGAGTGATTTCAATATAGATCCACCCAAAGCACTGATGGGTCTAATCAAAACCAATGACGACCTTTCCATTCAATTTGACCTGCGGTTAATCCTACTCAACAAGGTCAATATCCCAATTAGCAATTCAATAAGTAAAAAAGATTAAACAAATTAGATTCTTAATAAGCATTTAATTAACTTTCTTTTGATCTGTTTTTCAATAAGGGATATTCATTAAATTGGCATAAACCTGACTTGTAAAACGCACAAAAAACCAATAACCTATGTATAGAATTATCATCCTCATATCAGTGATTTTCACGCTCTCCTGCAACAATTCAAAAAAAGAAGTGGGCGAAGAAAAGGAAGTGAAAAAGGACAAAATCCCTTGCTATGCATGGCTGGGAGGTCCCGGAAAAGCTACCGATGACGAGATCAAAGCGAATTTTACTAAGCTGAAAAGCAAAGGAATAGATGTACTCATGTACAATGGTGGACAAAACCCAGAAACCTACAAACGAGTTGGAAAAATTGCTAAAGAAGTTGGTCTTGGGTTTCATACCTGGATACCTACAATGGTGCAGCACAACAAACCGGAAATAGACCCTGAATGGTATGCCATCAATGGGCTGGGTGAATCTACTTATGACAAACCTCCCTATGTAAGTCACTACCATTTTTTATGCCCCGGTAAGAAGGGAACGTACAATTTTCTAGCCGACATGTATGCCAAAATAGCTGATGTAGAAGAAGTAGATGCCATCCATCTGGATTATATCCGATTTCCTGATGTCATCCTTGCCCGAGGACTTTGGGACAAATATGGCCTGGTAATGGATAGAGAATTTCCTCAATACGATTATTGCTATTGTGATCTATGTGTTGGAGATTTCAAAGCCAAAACCGGAATTGACATAAAAGCGTCAGAAGATCCTTCACAAGTAGAAGAATGGAAGCAGTTTCGATACGATTTGATTACCAGTATTGTAAACCGATTAACCGAAGTGGTTCATTCGAAAAATAAAAAAATCAATGCGGCAGTATTTCCAGGACCTAATTCTATCGCTAAAAAGATAGTTAGACAAGAATGGGATAAGTGGAATTTGGATGCGTTTTTTCCAATGAATTACAATGATTTTTATCTTGAAAATCCTAAGTGGATCGGAGAAGTGACCAAAGAATCCGTAGCAGCACTAAACAATAAAAAGCCCGTCATCAGTGGCCTGTTTATCTGTCCAAAACCAGAAAAAAAAGGAGATGAAAAAGACCCTGAGAATCATGGTCTTTTGCCAGAAGAACTAGAGGCCGCTATAAGCGAATCCATGACAAACGGAGCTGCCGGGATTTGCTTATTTACACCTGGAAGAATGACCGATGCACATTGGGAAGTATTTGAAAAGGCCATTCACAAGACCTACAAAGTAAAATAGTCCGCCTTTATAACACTAATGGTCAAAAAAACTCTTTACCCCTTTTTGTTGATTTTGGTCTTAACCAATTGTAAAGACCAAATCGTACTGACCGAAGGAACTTACTCAGGAACACTTCCTTGTGCAGATTGTGAAGCCATAAATTACGTCCTTACACTAAACAGAAACATGACCTACACTGAAAACATATTGTACATTGGAAAAAGTGAATCAAAAGAAACCAACTCAGGCACTTATGCAATCAAAAATGATAGTGTGGTATGGCTTCAAAATAAAAACAAAGGCATGAATCAGTTTGCTATTGGAAATCAAAAGCTGGAAATGCTTGACATCTCAGGTCAACGTATTAAGAGTAGTTTTGCAGATAAATACATCTTGTCAAAGACAAAACCATAGAAAATTAATCAAAACATGGCTGATAGAATTATTGAAAATCGGGTTTTCGAAAAATTAGACCCCTCTGAAAAAAAACTGAACCTGACTGAGTATGATGGGTGTACTTTCAATAGATGTAATTTTCTAAACTCAGACCTGTCGCATAGCATATTCCTGGAATGCACTTTTAATGATTGTGATCTAAGCATGTCTCAATTGAAAAACACTTCGCTAAAAGATGTGACATTCAAGAATTGCAAGTTATTGGGTTTGGATTTCAGTGACTGCAATCAATTCTTGCTACAACTTAGTTTTACTGACTGCAATTTAAACCTGGCTCTGTTTTATCAACTAAAACTTAAAGGAACAAAATTTAAAAACTGTAGCCTCCATGAAGCCGACTTTACAGAAACAGATTTGACCAGTTCTGTTTTTGACAATTGTGACTTTACCAGAGCTGTTTTCGGAAATACTGTATTAGAGAAATCAGACCTTAGAACCTCCTACAATTACTCTATTGACCCGGAAATTAACCGGATCAAAAAGGCAAAATTCTCAGTACATGGAGCCATAGGACTTTTAGATCGATATGATATACATATAGAATAACCCAATACTGGTAAGAAAAACAATTAGACGGCTACTGCACTAACATTCGTAGCAACTACCTCTGAAGACTCAAATTCTCTTTCTTGTCTGGCAAGTCTCATAGAATCAGTTCTCAGGCTTGGTATAAAAAGCCCCAATATATAAACCCTGAACAAATACCAGAACATATACTTTTCTTTCAAATTGTCATCGATAAGGTGTTCAATCTTTTTATGAGCTGCCGGAGTTTCACTCCAGTGCAATCCTGATTGCATGTGATGAATGGTATGGTATCCGTTATTAAAAAGAAAGAAATTCAAAGGCCAGCCAACTATATTTCTGGAATGGTTGTACTTTGACTCTTCGTCAGCATGCACATGCTGTATATAATTGAATACAAGTACAACATTCAAAGAAACCTGCTGAGGGATAAACACATATATCAATGCTTTTTGCCAATCTATAATAAAAGCTACTGCAATCCACGAAACAAGACATACAATCTGAAGTGTATAGAAAGTGAATTTTTCCCAATTTTTCCCATACTGTTCTTTATAATAATTAAAGACAGCCTTTTGTTGAGCCATTCCACTTAATGTCGGGTAAATCAATAGTGTCCAAAGATTGTTTTTTTCAGAAACCATATATGTTTTAGTATAGTCAGGTTCCTTATTGTTATGACGATGATGGTTTGTATTGTGTGTTGGAATCCATGCAAAAGTGGGAAATCCATAAAATACAGTTATCCAACAACTATGAAATTGATTCAAATATTTGTTTTTCCAAAGAGAAAGGTGGTTGTGATTGTGAGCAAATACAGAAAAACATACAGCAAAATACAGGTATGGAATGTATAGCCACCAAATAAATTCATTTGAATTCCAAAGGAAAAAAAAGAGAGCCGTTGATGCAATCATCCACAGTAGCGTCTTTAAGTCGGCTTTTTTTCTAAGCATAGAGTTAGGTTGTTTAGGTAATCTCCAAATGTACGTAAAATTTACAACAACCTTTTACTGAAATGGATGCACTCCTGAATAAAGAAGTATTTCTACTTCATTTTTTTATCAAAAATTCAATGAAACACCAGTTTTAACGAAAATTCTTTACTTTTAATTTTATTATTAAAATCTGGTTTGAGTACCTGATTTACCAGTTTCAACCTGATTTTTTTATATAAAAATTGACAACAAAAACGAATGGGTATCTGATCACCGACAATAAATCTGGATTAAAAAACTCCCACGAAAGAATGAAACTTCACTTATCAAATAACACAATGTAAAGTTTGACTGCTATTATAGATTTTAACTTCATTTTTTATAAACAATGAAATCCTTTCATTACTTGTTAGTACTGATATTAACCTTACTATTGTCCTGCAAGGATAAAACCCGGGAACCCTTCTCGTTTGTACAAATGTGTGACACACAACTGGGTATGGGAGGTTACGAGCATGACAAGAAAGCATTTGAGCAGGCTGTCAGGCAAATCAATATACTTGCACCTGATTTTGTGGTCATTTGCGGAGACCTGGTCAACAATGCCAACGATAGTTCTTTCAATGATTTTAATTTTATAAAAAATGGATTCAATATGCCCTGTTATTGCGCTCCCGGCAATCACGACGTAGAAAATACACCAAGCGATTCGAGCTTAACGAAATATCGGAACGCCATTGGAGATGATTACTTTGACTTTCAAAACAAAGGGTACTCATTTCTGGTATGCAATACTCAGCTATGGAAAGTACCCACAGGTACAGAATCTGAAAAGCACGACAAATGGTTTAAAGACAAACTGGAAGAGTTTAGCAAAAAACAAAAGCCTGTGTTTGTTATCGGTCACTTCCCTTTATATCTGGAAGAGCCTGAAGAAAAAGACCAGTATTTCAATTTACCCAAAGACAAAAGAAAAGAACTACTAAGCTTATTTGAGCAAAAAAATGTAAAAGCATATCTCTCTGGTCATACCCACAAAACCATCATCAACGAGTACAAAGGAATCCAATTGGTGAGCGGAGAAGTAACCAGCAAAAACTTTGACAAAAGACCTTTGGGATTCAGGATATGGACAGTTTCTGAAGACAGTATTCATCACAAATTTGTCCCGTTAGAAAACAAATAGTAAACTCAAAAAAATCACAAAACGCTTTCTTCTGTTACTATATAAATGATCCAGGCCGCCAATTGCAGACCAAGGAAAACAATATGAGTAGCTTTATTCCGAATGTTAAAAACGACAAACACAAGATAAGCAACCAATAGTACAAATAACTGTATTTGCTCTGTAAGGGGAATATTTGTAATCAGAATGTTGTGCCAAATACTAACTACCACCGTCATTGCGCCAATAGAGTATAACCAACGCCATTGGTCTTCAAAATACAAGTCCATATCAGTATCGGAACTTCTGAGCCCAGTTGGAAAAAGCATCCTGGCCTGAATAAATAGCAAAATCGGAAATATTAAAATACCAAAGACCAGTTGAAGCGTCCACACATCTATCACTTTGGAGTATTCATAGTTGATCCACCATTCCTGAATATGAAGAAAGAAAACGACGAATACATATATAGTATGAGGAATACTTAATTTAATAGCTTTCCAGTGTGAGACTATATCTGCTATACCCGTAAGTATTTGCGCAATACCCAATCCAAGAATCAAAGAGGTGAGTACAACAACGTATTCAAATGGTTCCATCTTGGAAAATTAATGAAGATTGACCAATCTTGATGTCTTACAAACAACATTTTAAGTTTCTAAAAAAATAACAAGCCACTGTTTATAACAATTTTATGCAGTATATTTAGGTATTACAACATTGTTATTTCTATGATATCCTGATTAAGAACGTTTATATTCTAATTAAGCAACATGCCTCTGACAACCCGTTCCATTCTAAAATCAGACAAGGAAAATATTGTCAATAAAGCTTTGATTTTTGGATCAATCATCGCTTTCATTACTTATTTACTTAGTCTAAGCAATTTTTTTCTTTCCGGCTTTCAATTTTCCTTCATAACTGACCTGTTTTTTGTAGCTATTCTTATTATTACCACTTTCTATCGAAAAAAAATCAGTCTTGAGACAAAATCTTCCATAATAATATTAGGAATTATTTTCGTCATTCTTACAGATATATATGTTTGGGGATCATTAGCGGCCAACAAGGTTTTACTCATATTAATCCCGCTTTTCTCTTTCTTTTCTTTTTCAGTTAAAAAAACAATTATCATATACTGTTGTTGTCTCTTCTTCATTGGAATCTTCGGTTCTTTGCACATCAGTGGTCATTTGGGGGCTGCTTCAGGGGATCCTAATACCGTTTTTTCCTGGCTAATTCATATCTTAATGATAGTTGCCGTATCTGTTACCCTGTTCCTGACGCTTATGTATATCAACTCTACGTATGAAGGCATGATAGCAGACCTTACCAGAAGCAATGCCAAAATCATGGAGAGTGAGCAAAATTACCATGAGATTTTCAATGCTACCAGTGACGCTATTGTCATATTTGACCTTCAGTGTGAAGTTGTTGATTACAACAATTCCCTGTTAAGTTTATATGGCATGTCGCATCTGGAAAATAAAGAGAGTCTTTCCAAACGACTTTTCGATTTTGACGATGAATTTAGTCATAGCTTATTTAAGACTGTTTTTAAAAAAACCAATAATCATAAAACAACCTCATCTGACTGGAAAATACGTAAAGATTCAGGTCAGGAACTATGGGTGTCTTTTACCCTAAAGCAAGTGAAAATTGGAGCTAATGATCGAATCTTGGCAGTAATCAGCAATATCAACGACAAAAAAAATACCGCTCTTGAATTAGAAAAATATAAAGTTCATCTGGAATCTATCATACAAGAACGTACTCAAAATCTGGAACAGGTCAACAATGACATTTCCAAACAAAAAAACGAGCTCAAGAACACATTGGGTCAACTTCAAAGCACTCAGGACAAGTTGATTCAATCTGAAAAAATGGCTTCATTGGGTCTGTTGACTTCCGGCATAGCTCATGAAATAAACAATCCATTGAATTATATCAAAGGTGGAATTCATGGAATCTCTCTTCATATTAAGAATCAAAAAGGAGTAAAAGACAATGAAAATATTGAAGGCTTATTGAATGGAGTCAATGACGGTGTGAATCGAATTGTAAAAATTATTAATAGCCTAAACCAATATGTACACACCAAAGACCAGTACCACGGAATCTGCAATTTGAATGTCATACTTGAGAATTGTCTTATTATTCTTAACAATGAAATTCTCTATAGAATTACCATTGAAAAACAGTTAGATCCATCTGTTCAGGGCTTCTTGGGAAATCCTGGAAAAATGAATCAGGCGTTTCTCAATATATTGACCAATGCCATCCAGGCTATTCCGGATGAAGGTAAAATATTTATTAAATCTGAAAAAATTGGAAACAATATAGTAATAACCTTTCAAGACAATGGTGTTGGTATTCCGGAAGATATTTTACCCAAAATATCAGATCCTTTTTTCACAACAAAGGATGTAGGTGAAGGTTTAGGCCTTGGGTTGTTTACCGTTTACAATGTCATCAAAGAGCATGGAGGTAATATCTCATTCGAATCGAAAGTGGGATTAGGAACCACAATTACAATAATTCTACCTTATAAAAGACAATTGGATACTGAAACTGTCAACACCTAGTTTCACCAGAGAATAATTTAAAAGATAAAAGGAACAGGACACTTCAGTTCCCTCACTTCTCTTGAAGGCTTACGTGGGCTTCCTCCTTTGAAAGTATAAGTAATAGAAATCTCATGGGCTCCTCCGCTTCCAATACCTAACTTAGACAGGGTGTAATCAAAACTGTAACCCATTGTCATTTTATTTTTTGTCAATCCCATCATGAATATCACAGATTCGGTGTTCCCTCCTCCTCCCTCAGGAGACTTCACCGGGATTCCCCGATACCAAAGGCCAAAAATCACAGGAGACATAGTAAAATACATACCTAAATCCAGCTGATCAAAATCTCCCTGAGAACGGTAATTGAAAGTAGGAGACAGTGTTCTCTCTGCTCCAGATGCAGTTTTTCCTTTGCTCATAAAACCTGAACGAAGTGGTATCCTATACCCTCCATGTACTGATACTTTTCTGGGCAATGGGCTTTCACCATCCGTCACTGATTGATTAGGTTCTCTAATGTGATGTGCAGCAACACCTATCCACATACTCTTGGAATACCACATGCCACCCAAAGCCAAGTCCATGTAACTCACTTTAAGTCCTGTATTAAATTGTTCGGCAGAATAAGGATTTATTTTTCCTGTATTATCAAACTGATCTCCAAATGTCAGTTTATCAAAATTTAAGTCGCGTGTGGTGTAAGAAACCTGAAAAGCAGGCCTGAAAACCCACTTGTAGTTCAGGTTAACCTGATAAGCATATTGAAGTCCTATTTCAGTTGAATTCAATCCTACAAGCCCTTCTGTATCTTTAGTAACTATCAACCCGAGGCTACTGTTTTTTTCATCAAAATTGTAGTCTATATAAGCCGAAAAGGTTTCAAAATTTGCAGATATAGAAGGCCATTGATTTCTATAATTCACACCTGCCCTACCCATCTGATTGATACCTGTCAAAGCAGGATTCAGAAAAAGTGGCGCAGCGTAATATTGAGAGAATTGAGGGTCTTGAGCCTTTAACTTGTTATCCACCAACAAAATGGATAAACAAAAAAATAATATGAGATTTTTACGCATTGAGGTCAATTTCAAAACTCCAAAATTAAAGTCGGTGCAAATTATACAATATTGTTTCAATTTAGAAATGATTTAAATTTTGTTGCCGGACAGGTATAGAAATTATTATTTTGAGCGTTTGTAATTTTAATTGAATTATTTTTAAGCCTCAATTTGTCCTGCTTTATTTTAAGCTACAGACAACTAGAGATTTTGTAACCCTTATAAGAATGTTGAACGACAGTATGAGTAAAAAATTAATTTTCAGCACTTTTTTTTTCATTGTGGGGTTTTCTCTTCAATATTCTCAGGGTCAAAACCTGGCAGAATACAATTGGCTTTTTGGTAACTCAGACAGGGCTATTCTATTTAACAAAGGCACCAATCAACCCAGACTAGACAGCATTCAATTTACCCCATTTGGAACCGGAGGAAGTGCCGTGATTTCTGATCCCCTTACAGGCGACCTTCTTTACTATTCCGATGGAAATAATGTGTATGACACCAATCATGAGCTTTTACCTAACGGAACTGGATTAGAAGCAGATCCTACCATAAACAGAGCCGCTACAGTAATTCCATTTACTTTTATGGATGGGCGCTACCTCCTATTCACTAACCCCGGCAGTACTGGCTCTAACGAAATCTTATATTCTGTAGTGGATAAAAACCTGATGGGCAATGCCAATATAGGAATAGGAGAACCTGCCCGAGGAGACATTGCAGGTAAAAATCTTCCTACTGGATTGACCAATCCATCTGACGGAATGATCACCATAGAAGGTACTGCAACCAACCAACATTGGTTGATCACCAACGACAGAACGACATTTGAATATAAAGTACTTGAAGTAAACGACGGAATTCCCGACATTGCAGGAATTCAAACTTTCAACCTGAATACACCAAGTGTTCCCGGTTTTGTTGCTGCATCTTTCGCCTACAATCAAGATTCGTTGCTGCTGGCTGTAGCACCCAAAGATCAAAACAGAAATATTATTTTACTGGACTTTGATCCGGCAACAGGTGCCTTGGCATTTAATTCTCAAATACTCAATAGTGGTAATACGGACTTTACATCAGAAGCAGTTTATGATTTAGAATGGTCTTCCAATGGGTCTAAACTTTACTTTTCACGGCATGGAACTGCCGCTGGAAATAATGGCAACTTATATCAAGTGGCTTTAGATGATCCTTCTATGAGTGTGAATGCTGTGCTATCCAGTCCAGTATTTAGGAGTTATGGTGTGCAAAGAGGGCCTGATAGAAGGGTTTATCATTTGTACCAATTGACAAGCACTTCCAATATCGAAGTGGGGCGAATAAATCAGGCTGACAGCATATTCAGTGCCGACAGTGCAAGGTTCAATGTTTTTTATGACAGCCTTGTTTTCGGAAATCAAAATTTCTCGGGACTCCAATTTCCAGCATTTCCAGCTCCTAACTTTGAAACTTTTGATTTAGTCGATTTTGTCTATGCGGGTAGTTGTACCGCATCACCAACTCATTTTTTTCCATTTGTTGACCCAACGCCACAACGCTATTTCTGGGATTTTGGAGATGGCGAAAATTCAGATTCCCATAGCCCAATACATGCTTATCAGGCCGCAGGTGTATATCCTGTAACATTGACTGTCTTCTCTAACGGAGTGAGTGAATCTGTCACCAAAAATGTACCTATACTTCAAAATGACCTTGAAGTGGATTTAGGAGCTGACACCATAATATGTGCTGGCGAAACATTGCTGCTGGATGCAGGTACAGGAGGAGTATCTTATGCATGGAACACCTTAGAATCAACACAAACAATCACAATAGATACAACAGGTTACTACTGGGTATCGGTAGTCAGTCCTACGGGTTGTGTTGCTTATGACCAGATACAAGTGACCACTTATGGGGACGACACCCAGAAGAACAATCAATGGTATTTTGGTGAAATGGCAGGTATAGATTTCAATGATGGAGCGTCCCCCATAACGGACGAAAACCTCATGACCTCCCCTGTGGCGGCATCTTCTATATCAGATGCCAATGGAGAACTCCTGTTTTACACCAATGGCGTTTCGGTCTGGAACCGAGAGCATGAACTCATGGTAAATGGTAATGATATTGGTGGAGACAGTACGTCAGTACAGGGGGCAATGATCGTTCCCGTGCCGGGAGACAGTACCATTTTCTATGTATTTACAACAGATCCGGTCTGGGGAGATTATTCTTATGATGTAAAATACGCTATGATCGACATCAAAAAAGATACAGCTCGTGGAGAAGTTATATTTAAAAACCAACCATTATATACCAACAGTACTGAGCGAATGACGGCCACAGCAGTTGGCAGTTCTGTGGTATGGTTGATCACTCATGAATATGGAAATAATGTATTCCGTGCATATCCCATTACTGAAGATGGTATTGGAGCAGCAGTAATATCCGCAGCAGGATCGGTTCATAAATTTAGTGAAGAAAGAAACGGGACAGCTTCCATGAAAGTAGATCCGGGAGGAAGACGGATTGCTGTGGCTTTACAGGATGAAACAGACAATTTCGTGGAACTCTTTGCATTTACGGATTCCACAGGTATAGTGGATGATTTTATTCAATTAGACATTGAAGAACCCATCCCTTCACTGGCATACAGTGTCGAGTTTTCTTCGAGCCTACAACGCCTTTATGTTACCACTAATGGCAATAATTCCAAATTATTACAATATGATCTGGACAGCATCAATGCACCTACTGCTAAAGAAGACATTGAAGCCACCAAATTTGAATTAGCCACTTCATCGGAAGGTTTTGGAACCATCCAAACCGGACCTGACGGCATCATATATATGGCTGTAGAAAATTCGAATACTTTAGGTACCATCAATAACCCGAACGGAGATGACATGAATGCCTCCTTTGTCGAAACAGGGTTTGACCTGGCAGGAAGAACCAGTCGATTGGGATTGCCTAATTTTATCCAAACCGTATCGAATCCACCCAATACACCGGGCATCTCTTATGACAATGCATGCCATGGACAAGAAACAATTTTTACTGCCAGCACTACTTCAATGATCGATGAAGTAAGGTGGACCTTTGGTGATGGCACATTCTCTGATTCCACCACAGTCCATCATACTTACAATGAAGTAGGAGTATATAATGTGAGTTTAAGAATGAAGAATCGTTGCTTACTAGACACTACATTTTTTGCACAAGTTGAAATATTTTCCATACCACCAAATCCTGATGTCCCTCTTGCTACTACACTCTGTAATGGCTCTGTCACTTTAGCTGCCTGGCCAAGAGACACTACATTTACCTACACCTGGTCAACAGGAGATACCACAAGGGTAATCACCGTAGATCAAAGAAGCACCATTGACGTATTTTTAACCAACGAAAATGGCTGTAGCTCTGAAGTGGTTCAGGTATTGGTAGATGATACCCGACCGATGGTCAACCTTGGCCCTGATCTCACAGTCTGTCAAAATGAATTTGTACAGGATTTTGATGCCCAAAATCCAGGGTCAACTTATGCATGGTTTCTTGATGGAGTTAATACTGGAAATACCCTCAGAACTCAAAGAATAGACACTTCTGTTCCTGGAACTCATACATACCGTTTAGAGGTCACGGATATATTTGCCTGTATGGGAGTAGATAGTGTCACGATCAATGTGATAGAAACTCCGGTGTTCACCTCCACCGCTCAGGATGCCACAGGATGCGGAACTGACGATGGAATTATTGAACTCAATGTAACCAGCACAGGAAGCTATACTTACGAATTGAACGGTCCGGTAATAGTTGGTGCTACTTCCGTGACAGGGCCTACGGCAACTCCTGTGACCGTAAACAATGCATTGTCGCCAGGTACCTATCAGCTACGGGTTACAAACACGGTTTCAGGCTGTACAGAATTTCAGGCACTCGCAATTGGTGAACCGGCTGGTTTTACCATTACACCCACACCTTTACCTGCATGCGGCAATGATGGAGACATAGAAGTAACACTTTCTAACCCAACTTTCGTCGATTATAACTTATTTGATGACACCAACACCATAGTACGGTCAGGCACTACATCAATGATATCTTCCTTTACTATAGATGATTTACCCATAGGAACATATTCTATTGAAGTCATGGATAATGGCACAGGGTGTACGCAATCAGCTGCCAATATCGTATTGGAAGAAAATCCTGTAGCACAGTTTACCGTTACCCCTCAAAACATTTGCGGTAACTCCGGAGAAGTTTCTATTTTCCCTGAAAGCAGCAATCCAGCCAGTGTGAGCTATGCCTGGACTGGCCCAAATGGAGGAAGTATCGTTGGAACAAATATAGGATCTACCATTACTGTAAGTGAAGCAGGAACTTACACAGTTACCTCATCAGATTCTAATCCTAATGGATTGTGCCCACAAACTTCCGAAGTAATAGTAAGTCAGAATGATGATCCTGATGTGGAAATAACCATCAGCGGTGACAATTGTAGCGGGCAACTTACTTTGGTGGCAGGAATAACGAATGGAACAGGAGGAAATCTGGGATATGTATGGGGAGATGGTTCAAATTCCTCTCAGCTAATAGTAACCTCGACAGGTCAATATGAAGTCACTGTACTTGATCAAGGCTCGGGATGTCAGGGTACAGGCTCCATAGATGTAGAAGTATTCAATGAAATTACCGTTTTCATCCGCTCAGAGCCTAATTGTGACGACAACTCTGAAGTGCTGCTTACTGCCATTGCCAATATCACAGAAGATGTTACCTTCGAATGGACTGATCCGTTTGGAGATATTTTACCCAACACAGGTGCTGAGGTCTCTGCCAAAACCAGTGGAAATTATAGCGTAACTGTAGCAGGAGTAAACAACAACTGTTCTGCTACTGATGATATTGACGTCCTGATTGTCCCTATCACTCAAGATCAGTTGCTTCTGGGAAATAGAGAAAAATTCTGTAGTGCTGATCCTGACCCTACTAAAAACACCATTGTACTAGATCCGGGATTGTTTTCATCCTATGAGTGGAGATTCATCAACGAAGATCCTATCTTGTCAACTGAAAGATTGTTTGAAGTAATGGATGCCGGAGTATATGAAGTTACTATTAGTAACGGGCTTACCTGCATCAGGGATATCATTGAAATATTGGACGATTGCGATCCAATAATCTATGCACCCAATGCTTTCACACCAGACAGCAGTTCGGGACTGAACGACACTTTTACAGTTTTTCCTAATCCTTATGTCACTGACTTTCAAATCTACATTTTCTCCAGACAAGGAGAAATGGTATTTCAGTCCACCGACCAGAATTTCCAATGGGACGGAACATACAGAGGTGCATTACTTCAAATGGGAACTTACGCTTACATCATGCGTTACAAAAGCACCCTTGATCTGGAAAGAGGGGTAATCGAACAGCATGGTGGCGTATTGCTAATGAGATAATGAAAGTAGTTCAAAAAAATAAAAAAGGAACAGCTACTGGCAGGGAAATTGATGCTGTCAAATGTGGCAATGTTTGTCATTTACACAATTTAAAACTTTGATTTCTATATCATGAAAAAGGCATTTTATTCAGTCGCAATCTTAACCGTTTTGTCACTTACCACCTCAGCATTCAATACCATCAACAAACCCCTGTTACCTACTTTCTTAAAGGTCACTGTATTGGATCATCTTGGAAATATAGTTGAAGGGGCGACAGTTACTCTTTATGCAAGTGAAGAAGATTATTTTGAAGAAAAAAAACCTGTAAGAGAAGGTGAAAAAACAGATAAAAAAGGCAGGGTTACTTTTAAAAAGTTAGAGCCTATCCAATATTATATACATGCAAAAAAAGGAGACAAAGACAATGTTGGTGAGGGAGTATCTACAAGTAAATTAATAGAAGGAAAAATTAATCTTGTAAATACCATAATCAAAGAATAGCCTTTAATGACAAGGCAAGATATTCGAAATCAACTTTGTGAGTACGAATCTCCCTATCCGGAAGAACAAGCTTTTGTTCCCCGGTTTCTATCGTTATTAGAATTTCCAAATTGTTTTGAGAGAACCTTATTGACTGGTCACATTACCGCATCGGCATGGATCACGGATCAGTCAATGAAAAACACCCTGCTGCTTCACCACAGGAAGCTGGGCAGATGGCTACAGCCCGGCGGTCATGCCGACAGTATAGAGGACGTAGTAGCGGTAGCAAAAAAGGAAATGGAAGAGGAGACAGGTTTAAGTTCATTCTACCTGGCTCAAAATGGTTTTTTCGATATTGATATACACTCCATTCCCGAAAGGGGAAATGTTCCTGAACATGAACATTATGACATTCGGTTTCATTTTATCGCAAAAAAACCGAACGAGGTGGTTAAAAATGAAGAGTCTCTCAATATTAAATGGATTCCTCTTGAAGAAGTTTTAAATCTGGTGAACCATGAGCAATCATTCATAAGAATGGTAGAGAAAAACAATGTTTCGGCACTAAGGCTTATCAAATGAATAAGTTAATATTCATCATAGCTGCTTTTGTGACAATCATATCAGCATTATTATTTTTTTCTATCAAAACCAATACAAAATCGTCCCATAAAGTTAATTTGGTTGAAGCCCCATCAGCAATAGGCACAAAGGAAGATCCGTGGAAAAGACTTAATTATGAAATCAGGCAATTGACAGACCCTGCTACAGGACGTATTCCTGACAACATTCATGAAAAAGAAGCGGAGTTTGTAAAAAGTATTCCAACCGTAGAATCAGTAAGTCAAAAAACAAATTACAGAACCAAAGCACAACTCTGGACTTTGGCAGGGCCATCCAATGTAGGTGGCAGAACTCGTGCCCTTGCACTGGATGTCACCAATGAAAACATCATCATAGCAGGGGGAGTGTCTGGTGGTATGTGGCGTTCTGAAAATTCCGGATTGTCCTGGTCTCGTGCTTCTCACCCTTCGGCTATCAATAGTGTAACTTGTGTGGCTCAGGATATTCGCTCCGGCAAAGAAAATATTTGGTATCACGGTACAGGAGAACTCAGGGGCAATTCTACACGAGCAGAGGGAGCACCCTACAGAGGTGACGGAATCTTTAAATCGACCGATGGTGCAAAAACCTGGGATGTTTTATCCTCTACCACGAGTGGAAAGGAGGCAGAATTTAACAGTGCTTTTAACTACGTATGGAACATTGCGACCAACCCCACTCGACCCGACGTGGATGAAGTATATGCAGCGGTATATGGAGGCATCATACACTCACAAGATGGGGGTAACTCCTGGCAAACAGTGCTAGGTGCGAATTTAATTAACAGGCCTGATGGAACCGATCTCAACCAATCAGGAGCTTCATTTTACACCAATGTGATGATTACTCCATCAGGTACCATGTACGCTACTCTGAGTGTATTTACTGCTCTTGGAAATAACGTAATCAACAAAGGTGTCTTTCGATCCACGAATGGAATTAACTGGACAAATATTACTCCTGCTGGTTTTGCCAGATTTCACCAAAGAATTGTAATGGACTATGCTCCAGGCAATGAAAACATAGTGTATTTCGCTGTTGACAATGATGACTTGGAAATATGGAAGTATAACAACTCTAATGCTTCCTGGCAAAACCTATCTGCAAACGCACCTGATTTCGAAGGTGAGTTGGGGTCTTTTGATACCCAGGGAGGATACAACATGGTTATTGCTGTTCATCCTGAGAACCCGGATATTGTTTTTGTTGGTGGAACCAACTTATACCGAACTACAGACGGATTTTCTACTTCATCAAACAATTCCTGGATCGGTGGTTATGATCCTGAAGGATCAAGCAATGAGTACGAAGGCCACCACCCTGATCAACATGCTTTAGTATTTTATCCTTCCAATCCTGATAAAATGATAAGTGCCAACGATGGAGGACTGATGATAACCCTTGACAATAAAGCCAACGAACCCACATGGGTCAGCCTCAATAATGGATACGTCACTTCACAGTTTTATTCAATAGCTATTTCCAAGGAATCAGAGGGAATAATAGGTGGTATGCAAGACAATGGCACTTACCTTAAGACTGCTCCCGGCATCAACCAACCCTGGAACGACATTTTTGGTGGTGACGGAGGATTTGTTGCCACTACTCCGGAGGATTTATTTTGGTATGCCTCATTCCAAGAATCTCAGATCTACAGGTTAACGCTAAACAAACAAAGTAGCCTGACTTCTTTTGCCAGAGTAGATCCTGAAGGTGGCAGTGGGTATCTTTTCATCAACCCTTATGTTCTTGATCCCAACAATTATCACAGGATGTATATGGCCGGTGGCGAGACAGTATGGAGAAACAATAATTTGTCTCAAATACCCGGAGGAAAACAAAATCCGACTTCTGTAAACTGGGACCGTTTAGATATTGAAGAAATGAACACGAATGTTACAGCTTTAGATATATCCACCTCACCAGCGAATATACTGTATGTTGGCACAGACAATGGTACAGTAATGAAGATAGAAAATGCCAATGCGGGGACAGGAAAAGTATCAACAGTTTTCAATAGCGGCGGATATGTGGTAAATATTACCATCGACCCGTCAAATGCCCAAAATGTTTTTGTCATCAACTCTAATTACAATATTCCAAGTATATTTTACTCTCAAAATGGAGGAGAAACCTTTGCAGATGTAAGTGGTAACCTGGAAGAATTCTCTGACGGAACAGGAAACGGACCAAGTATCCGATGGAGTGAAATCATTCCACTTTCAGGTGGAAATTACAAGTATTTCGTAGGCACCAGTTCTGGTTTGTATTCTACAAATATCTTAAATGGAGGCAATACCGTTTGGCTAAAAGAAGCAAACGAAACCATAGGCAATTCGGTCATCCGAATGATGGATTACCGAGATTTAGATGGCAAATTTGTTGTGGCCACTCATGGCAATGGTGTCTTTGAATCAATCATAGAAAATACATTGCAAATAGAAAAACCAATCGCTAATAGCCAGTCACTGGTTGTCACTAATAGTTTCCCCAATCCTTTCAGCAATCATATTGATATTGAATTTGAAATACCCGAACAAGGACCACTTTCAGTAATCGTTTTAAACGCTTCCGGACAAAACATCAAGACTCTAATCAACTACCCCCAATTTGCCGGAAGTGTGAATGTACGTTGGGATGGCACCAACACCCAGGGGCAACCTGTAAAAGATGGGATGTACTTTTATCGCATTTTTTACAACGGAAAGGTAACAGGAGGAAAAATGATTTACGATCGGCAGTAACAGCTTGATGAAATCATCAAGCTACAGTTTTCATCCCTCTTGGAAATGGACGATAGGCATAATAGTGCAACACTTCTTCTATTGCTCTTTTCAAAGCCTGATTGATTGGTAAAAAAGCATTGCCCATTTTAAAATCAATTTGCGCCAAACGCATATAGTAATCTGAAAACACAGGCACATACATCTTTTGGCTGATCAATCCGGCCACCTTACCATAGTTCTCAGCCTGTCCTTCTTTGATTATTTTGCAGGTTGCCAATCGCAGTTCACCAAGCTTGTCTCTGGAAGCTCCATACCCAAAAAGCCTGCAAATCAATCCCCTATAAGGATATTCACTGCATTGCCCATTTACCTTATCTCCAACCGAAAGCGGATTATATATCACACATATTCCACTTTTTTCTTCTTCCAGCGTTTCCAGCGTTTCCTGAGCTTTCCCATTCAAAAACAAATAAAAGGCATAAGGAAGAAATTCTAATGGCGTGGCATCTATGTCCGGTTTAGTGCAGCATTTCCCACATCCCGATACGCAAAACAGACCTGTCTGTGCTTTAAATTCGGTAATCTCCAACTCGAGACGACCAAACAACCGTTCGACCGATCTCACTTTACGTATGATTGACATTGATTAAGTACGCAAATATACAGCTACTTCAATTGCTACAATATATCAGCATCATTAATAAATTCACTACAACCTTTGACAAAGGCTGGTAAGTATTGATCAATCTAGCTAGATTAGCCACTTATGGAAAGTTTGCTCCCCTATTTTCAGGAAAATCTAATAGAAGCAGGATGTGACGAAGCTGGTAGGGGATGTCTTGCCGGGCCAGTGGTGGCTGCCGCAGTTATCCTTCCCAAAGATTATTTCCACCCTGTACTGAACGACTCTAAAAAGCTAACAAAAAAACAACGAGAAGGTCTGATAGATGACATCAAAGCTGCTGCCATTGCCTGGGCCATTGGAGAAGTCAATAACTATGAAATAGATGAAATCAACATCCTGAATGCCTCATTTCTGGCAATGCACAGGGCGGTTGACACACTGAAGAGTACACCCGAAATGCTCATCATAGACGGAAATAGATTCAATAAATATAGTAAAACACCTCATCAATGTATTGTAAAAGGAGACTCTAAATATTTTTCCATTGCTGCAGCATCTGTTTTGGCAAAGACCCACAGAGACCAACTGATGGACGCTCTGCATGAGCAATACCCATACTACAATTGGAATACCAATGCAGGATATCCCACCATTGCCCACCGAAATGCTATAAGAAAACACGGAATCACCTCATATCACAGGAAAAGTTTCAGGCTATTGCCAGAGCAACTGGAGCTTTTTGAAAATGAATAGACTCATTATACTCGTTAACAAAAAAGGTCTCGTCAACAATCTAATGCTGATGAAAAGTATCGGATACAAATCCCAAAACCACTGGAAGCGATTCACGCCAATAGCTCCAGCTGTGCCCTCCATTTCTTACTCTGTACTCATGGGGAACATTCTTGCTCCTCATCACTATATGTACAAGGCTGTTTCCTTCATAAAGAAAATCATCGTCACCACAGTCAATGAACCAACGAACTGATTTCAACTCATCAACAGGTATGTCATTAACCAGCGAAAGTGCATTGTGTCGTTGATAGTATGCTTCAATCTCCGAATCTTTATACTTCTCATTGTTTTTTGCCAAACGATCTTTGAATTGATCTAAAGAAAGGGCTCCTATGTAAGCACTCAATGGACAAGCTGACGAAAACATATCGGGACGATGCAAAGCATACATAAAAGAACCTCCTCCTCCCATTGAAAGCCCTGCCACGGCACGATAACGTTTTTCATTCCTGGTACGATAAGTTTTTTCCACATGTGGAATCAACTCATCAAAAAAGAAATCTTCGTATCTCCATTCATCATTTACATTATTGAAATAACCACGACGACCCGTATTTGCATCCGGCATCACTATAATCATCGGTGTAGCTGTTCCATCCTTAATGGCATTGTCAGTTATTCGGAGCACTTCTCCGAACTGTATCCATCCGGTTTGATCATCTCCGGCACCATGCAACAAATAAAGAACCGGGTAACTCCTTTGCGATGTTTCGTAATCAGGTGGCAAATAGATGGCATACTTGCGTTCCATCTTCAGAATCTTACTGTCCATAGTAAGCGCATCAAAGACTTTTCCACTTTGCCCCAGACATGCCATGGATATACATAAACTCAAGCTCAGAATAATTAGGTGATTTTTCATTGTTCTACAGTTAAATAAACAGTTCCATTCATTTTTGAAAAACAGAATAGAAACTGCAATATCAGTTTGTTTGATCAAAAGACCAACCCGAACTAAATTTATTGCTATCGCCTTTTTGAATCAATCAATTTTTCTAAATAATTGAAAGGAGGATGAAAACCTTAAAGCTCGTAAACGTCCTTGAAATCTTCCTTGGTAGTACCTGCACTGAAGTGTCGGATGTTGTAAGTAAAGGTCAGCATAAAATAGCGTTGTAATACTGTGGACTGACTATCTTCTACATACAATTCGGTGATGTTTCTATTGGCATTATTGTTCTGCTTAAGTAAGTCATAAACATTGATACTTATTTCCGCCAAATCATCCTTTAAAAATTTCTTCCCTGCACTCATGTTGAATAATAAAGAAGAGTTATCATACCCTGCGGACAAACCCGTATTGAGTTGATGCCTGACATTTGCCCTGTAAACAAACCCATCTAAGAACACCCAACGGTACTTAAAATTAGTAGTATGGTTGTAAAAATTATTATTTAGCGTCGGACGAAGTGAATTTTGAGCTACGTTGTAACTGGATCCGGTAGAAATATTGAAATCCAGATTTTCACTTATATTGCTGTTCAAAGAAACTCCCATTCCAAATTTACTTGTATTGGAGTAATTGACCTGATCATTGATCAAACCAGGTCTCTTGTAATAACTCATTCCACCTCTAAAATAAATATTGGATTTGATGGATTCCAAAGGTTTGCCGTAGCTCATATAAGACCTTACATAATAGTATCCATCGACATTCGCCGGACGTGTCAGCTGAGATCCTTCTTCCAAAATAATACCATCAGCAACCTCTGTCTGTTCTTCCGCAATAAAAGTGGCATTAGTAACTAAATCTTTAGCAAAAGAAGACTCCACTGAAGCGTATATGGATTTACCCGTTTCTTCATTATTGAACCAATATCTGGCTCTTCCCCAATGATAATAGGTCTGATTTAAATCAGGATTTCCGGCTCTTAACTGCAAAGGGTTTGAATTATTGATCACATCCTGAAGATCGCCCACTGAAGGCTCATTAGTCCAGGTATGATAATTAAACTCAACCCTTTTATCCTCAGAAATCTCATAGTTTATTCTGGCAGATGGCAATACACTCTTAAATACTCTATTTTGATGCATATTCTTAGGAAACTCCTGTTGGTTTTCCATGTTGGCAACCTGGTATTCAGCCTCGACTTGAAATTTTATTTTCTCAAATTTATACTGATACCCCAGTTCTGTACTCTGACGCAGGTACTGGCTTTCAAACGTATTACTTAATGCAGTATCTATTCTGGCATACTTCATACTTTCATCGATATCAAAAGTTAATTTATCAGAATCATCTATTCTGTTTCCAATCTTATATTCCAATTCCATCATACTATGTTCTCCAACAGGTTCAGTGTACGATGTGTTGACACTCCATGAAATTCCTGTTCTACTCAATGTAGTCTGCTGGTCAATAATACTGACACTGTCACTCTCTGAATAAAAATAATTTTCAGCATATCTTGTAGCAAAATCCTCGTTGGTGTGCCACCCTGTATGTATTCCTGTAGTCAAACTACGCCCCTTTTTGTTGAATTTGTGGCTATAATAAAGATTGTTATCGTAATCATAGTCTTTGTATTTTCTTACCGAACTATTCTCCGTTGAATTAACAAGTTCGCTGGCTGAAGTGGTAATACCGGAAAAATCATCATTAACCCTCTCATTGTCAAACTTAAGATTGGGACGCATAATAAACCGATTGTTTTCGTCGATCTTATATTCGATTTTAAAACTAAATCTATGCAATGCATCAACCCTATTCACATAACTTTCTTGTTTGTAAACTTGACCCGAGTCAGATGCAACAGCATAATCTCTAAACTTATTTTGGCTTTCCTGATTTTCCTGCCTTGAAAACTGATAGCTAGCATGTACCTCTAACTTTTCACTTAAATCTTCGCTAAAATTCACCCCTATATTGTTGGTTTTTACCTGCCCATTCTGCACTCTGTTTTCACCAAGAGTATTAGGATCAGCAGAATAATCAATCATATTGATGTTGTTGCTGATTCCGGTAACAGTTACCCTACGGTCATTGTTGAAAAAATTAACACTTGAACCAGCCTGATAAGCTTTATCATCACCAATACCAACGGTTGCTTTACCAAATTCACCCCTTCTCCTATTGGGCTTGGTAACAATGTTAATCGTCTTCTGCTGCTCTCCATCGTCAAAACCACTCATCGCAGCTTTGTCACTTTTTTTGTCAAAGATTTGAATACTGGCAATCACTTCAGCAGGCAAATTCTGTAAAGCAGCTTTCACATCCCCTCCAAAGAAGGGTTTCCCATCTACCAGTATCACTTGTACATCTTCTCCATTGGCCTGAAGTTTCCCGTCCTGCATATTGATACCCGGTATTTTCTCTACCAAATCCTGCGCAGACGCATCGGCTGTAGTTTTATAAGCACCAGCGTTGAACTGAGCTGTATCACCTTTCTGCATCGCAGCGATCGGTTTGCCAACCACTTGGATTTCATCTAACATTTTGGTGCTTTCTTTAAGTAAAAGTTTACCCAAATCTAAGTTCTTTTTAAGTTCAACTTTCTGATACAAAGATTCAAATCCAACAAATCCGATTTTTATTAAATAAGCACCAGCCTTAATTTCCGTGATTTTAAAATTGCCGTCAAAGTCAGTAACACTTCCCTTAATCATTGAAGAATCTGAAGGGTTTTGGAGGACTACAGATGCTCCCGGAAATGTCAATCCATCTTCCGCACTTTGTACCGTGCCCGAAATACTAAAAGATTGAGAAAATAATGATGTGGACAAACACAAAAAACAAATAACTAAAAACAAATACCGCATTATATCAAACTAAACTCTATTAAAAAATATCTTCAAATGACTGTCTTTCACCTGTTTCCATTCAAAAAAAGGACTATTTCATTGAATGAACCATAAAATTGGTTGCTTAGCAAATACCAAGCCTAAATCAATAAGGTGTAAATAAAAAAAAGGAATCAAGTAATCTGACAACAGAAGACAAATGTTTAACACCTTTATTTTAATAGCTATTGAATTATACTCCCCTTCTTATTTTTGGTTGGTGTTTTATCTGTTTTTTTAGGCTTCACAGATTTTTTAAATATAGTGTAGAACAATATCAACGACATTCCTGAGATCATCACCAGGTTGTACCACTTAGGCTCTCCATCCTGATACGATTTCATAAATTGCAGAGTAGCCAAAAATATGACAAGAAACCCTCCGGATATACCCAATACTCTTAATGTCTTATTACTCATAAAGTCAACGCTGTTTTTTTGATTAAATTAGAAGAAAATGCTATGCAGATTGTCGTGAAATCTCCCACTGACGG
Source organism: Reichenbachiella sp. MALMAid0571 (assembly GCF_040151475.1). Lineage (NCBI taxonomy): Bacteria > Pseudomonadati > Bacteroidota > Cytophagia > Cytophagales > Reichenbachiellaceae > Reichenbachiella > Reichenbachiella sp. MALMAid0571. The sequence goes on from NZ_JBDKWG010000147.1 coordinate 63,901, forward strand.
AATTTTTCAATGTCTTCTTTAATGCTTTGATAGACCCAATATACAATGGCCGCATCATCAGTCAATCCTAAACCAACTATAAAGTCAGGAATGAAATCAAGAGGAGTAATAAAATATATAAGTGCTCCGACTGCCATCACACTTGACTTCAATGGAAAATCTTTATACTCTCCTGAAAATTGAGCCTTCACCATTCTAATCATTAAACTGATTTGCTCCACCAGCCCGCGTAACTTTTCATTATTTTCCACTACAGTTCTCAGTTTATCAGCGGATTGTCCAAGCAACTCATAAATTTTTTTCTTGTCTTGCAAGAGTGCTGTAGCTTTCTCTTTATATCCCTTAAAATTTATATCTTTAATGTTCATATAATACAAATATATAATATCATTAAATTAATAGTTGTAATAATTTAACTCAAAACCCAATCCTATAGTTGTGCTAAGATTCATTTTGTTGCTTTTCATCCTATCAGCTTCTATCGACAACTGTCTCTCTCAAGACTTCCTTTTAATGTCAAGTCCGGGTATGGGTAAGAGATTCAAAATTTATGAAGGTGATGAAATAAAATTTCGACTGGAAGGAGAAAAATATTTCAATGTTGAAACCATAAAAAAACTGAACGGAGACTCTGTATTTCTTCAAAATTCCGTTGTGAATATAAAAGACATTTCAGTAGTTGACATCAGAAAATACAATCAGCACAGAATGAATCCTGACGTTCTCGCAGGGGCAAGTGTTCTGGCAGGAGCCGGGTATTTTATTGTAGATCAATTTAACCACACGGTAGTAAAACAACGAGGCTGGAATGTAAATGGAAAAGTAGTCAGAACAAGTGCCATACTCATTGGAGTTGGAATCATTATTCACAAAACAAAACGAAGGTATTTTAAGGTGAATAAGAAAAATAAAATCAGCATAGTTACCTTTTAGGCGATCAGTCCCATTTGTGAAATTATCCTAAATTCTCATTCAGAATAATTTTGAAAATAAAGTTTACGGGCTCTACCCAAATCAATTGACTTGGCCATATCTGCGGATAAAAAATATTCCAATTGCCATTTTTGTGTGCTTTGAGCCTGCTTATTACTGGCAATATCCCAGGGAGGATAAACCCGGATTGCCCGCTTTCCTTCTTTTTGATTATTAGAAATGATGTGGTGTTTCGTCAGTACAGATTTTGGAAACACGAATTGTCCTAAATAATCATCTTTCTTTACGACAACTATTACTAAATCAAAATCATCAGCAACATCATAAGGCTGAATCGGCCCATCAGCAATTCTTTTCCATAAAGTAACGAATTGACCAGTTTTTGTTGGAGTAATTTTAGCACTTCGGAATATCACTTTCAAGCGACCTATCTCAAAGGTAGAAGCATCATATTCCCTACTTTCCTTTTCTATCTGCAGATTGGTCAACTCAAAACCACTTTTATCATATATCTGTTCCCTCACCAACAGGAAAGTTTTTTCTCTGGATTCAGAAACTTGGTTTGTTTTCATTAACATTAAAACTAGAACTTATACCGGAAAGAATCCTAACTTTGATTTATGTATCCTGTATTATTTTCAATCGATTTTTTTGGACACCTTGTTAATATCCATAGTTACGGAGTGCTCATATCATTTGGTGCACTTATGGGTTTTATTTACGCTTCCACCACTGCAAAAAAAGAACTCGGCATAGAAAGCCAAACGATGCAAGGCTTAGCCCGCATAATTATTATCGCAGCTTTTGTCGGTGGCAAAGTACTGTATTTTCTTGAAGACCCTGGATTTTATTTTTTTCCTCCAGCCAATATGCTCCATAATTTCCGTACCGGATTTGTATTTTATGGGTCACTATTGTTTGTGATTCCTTCAGTGATATGGTTTTTCCGAAAACACAAATTACCTGTGATGCCTATGCTTGACATTGTAGCCATTGCCGGACTTATCATCCATATATTTGGAAGGATGGGTTGTTTCTTTGCCGGATGCTGCTACGGAAAGAAAACTGATGGATTGATTTTTATCGAATTTACGGATACAGCTTCGGTAGCCCCACTTCACCAACACCTGCATCCTACACAACTGTACAGTGTTACATTACTCATCACTATTCTTATAGTTTTATTGATGTTCAAAAGGCACAAGAGATTTGAAGGCCAATTGTTTTTTATCTACATCATGTTGTATGCCATAGGACGGGGAGTCATTGAAATTTTCAGAGGAGATATCAGACGAGGCTATATAATAGACGGTATCTTATCACACTCTCAATTTATTTCTCTTATCCTATTAGGAATAATCTTATTTTTTTATGTTCGGTTTCTGAAAAAATCTAAAGCTAACTGATTTTCTTATAGAGCCCACACACAAATGAGGCTGCCTCAAAAGACAGCCTCATAAAAATAAGTCAAAGATGGGATTTTTAAGCAGGGATCATTCCATGAGGATCAATCACATACTTTTTAGCTGCACCATGATCAAAATCTTTATAGCCATTTGGCCCTTCGTCCAAACTGATCACTTGCACATTTACCGCATCGGCTATCTTAATTTTATCGTAAAGAATGGCTTGCATTAAATCTCTATTGTAAGTCATTACAGGACACTGCCCGGTATGAAAATGATGGGATTTAGCCCAACCCAATCCGATTCTAATACTCAGGTTTCCTACCTTGGCATTGTCATCAATTCCTCCCGGATCACCGGTTACATATAGTCCCGGAATACCAATTCCACCACCTGCACGAGTAACTTCCATGGCAGCATTCAACACAGTAGCAGGTTGTTCTGTATCACTTCCATGTCCATGTCCTTTGGCCTCAAACCCAACACAATCTACAGTACAATCCACTTCCGGAATTCCTACAATTTGTTCTATTTGCTCTCCAAGCGTGGCATCCTTTCTCAAGTCAACGGTTTCGCACCCAAAGCTTCTGGCTTGTGCCAGTCTCTCGGGTATCATATCTCCCACGATTACTACTGCCGCACCCAACAAATGGCATGAAGCAGCACATGCCAACCCTACTGGCCCGGCACCAGCGACATATACAACCATACCCGGTTTCACTCCGGCTGTTACCGCTCCATGATACCCGGTTGGTAAAATGTCTGATAATAAAGTCAAATCCCGGATTTTCTCCATTGCCTGATCTTTGTTTGGAAATTTCAGTAGATTAAAATCAGCATAAGGTACCATGACATACTCTGCCTGGCCGCCTATCCAGCCACCCATATCCACATATCCGTAAGCAGATCCAGGACGAGCATCATTAACATTCAAACAAATTCCTGTTTGCTGTTCCTTACAATTTCTACACCGACCGCAAGCGATGTTGAACGGTACTGAGACAAGGTCTCCGACTTCCAAATACTCAACATCCCTGCCTTTTTCCAATACTAATCCCGTAATTTCATGTCCAAGAATCAACCCTTCCGGTGCGGTAGTTCTACCACGAACCATATGTTGATCACTCCCACAAATGTTGGTTGAAACAATTTTCAGGATAACACCATGGTGACATTTCCGATCACCAAGTGCCAACTCCGGAAATGCAATATTTTGCACTTCCACGATACCTGGTTTGATGTAAGCAATTCCTCTGTTTGTTGCCATAAGTTTATTGTTTAGTTAAATAATTAGTGACATAATCTAAATAACAATGGCAATCATCAGACACTTGGCCTTAAGGAACTTTTTCTACATTCTCATCAAACTCCTATTTCAATTTGTAGTCCCGGAGTTGCTTCTTTGATTCTGGCTATCCCTTCTTCTGAAATGTTGGTTTGCCAGATAAACAACTTTTTAAGTTTTGATAATTGCAAAATACTTTCAACTGCTTCATCCGTAATTTGATTTCCGTAAATATTAAGGTACTCCAAATTTTTAAGAGACTCCAGGTATTTTATGCTTTCGTTAGTAATCATAGTCTGATTGACCTTGAGTCTCGTAAGATTGGTAAGCTGCCCAATATAAGAAAACCATTTATCATCCAATTGACTACCTGAAAGATTGAGCCAGGTAATATTTTCCTTAGCCCTTAATAAAGTTATCAATTTTTCTTCATCTAATGGTTCTCTATTATAGGAAGAATAGGTTACTTCCAACAAAGTACTGTTGCTTGCTATAGTCTTTATCTTAAAACCTTTTGCTGCTATAGAATCATAAGTTTCCTGACTTACGGAAGGCAATTTTAAACTCGCTAAAAAAGATTCTTCCTTTCCTATTCCAACCTCTTTCAAATATGTTTTTATTCTGTCCGAAAGAGTAAGGTCAACTACTTTTTTATCAAATGGAGCTCCTTGTTCTATCCACCACTCCAAGAGAGCCACTTCTTCTTTTGTCAAGGGTGTTCGACCTTCCGTTGGCATAAAATCATCATGATTGGGATCTAGGGTGACTCTACGGTACAATTCACTTTCCGCCGGATCTCCTGCAACAATTACAGGCCCGTTTTCACCACCTTTCATTATGCTTTCCCTGTCTATGAGCAACAGTTCCCCTTTTGCCTTGTCATTGTTGTGACAAATATTGCATTTGGTTTCAAATATTTGATGAACTACATCTTCATAAACCAATGCGGAATCTAAAGAAGTGATTCGCTTGCGGGGAGGCTTCAAGCCTGCAATCGACCGAATAGAATTCGGCGCATGTTCCAATAAATAAGTTGACCCATGAGTCAAATTGCCGCCATAATGTCCTGCCACAGAAAGCAGGAGAAGTGCCATAGCTAAAGTGACCTGATATGCTCTTTTTGCCCAATCAAATTGGCTGATTTTACTCTTAAGAAAAAAAGCAATAAACGCTATCAGGGATGTGCTTATCCCTGTCCACTTATGAATATTCAGCGTTTCTTCATTGTACCCTCCATCTGAAGCCAACATGAGCCCAAGGACTATTGCAATTACTCCAAAAGTAGCCCCTATCAAAAGACCATAGGCAATCGCACCATCCAGATCGATTTTTTTCTTCCAGGAAATCAATTCGAAAATAGCAGCCAGGATAATAAACCCAATAGGCAGGTGCACTACCAACGGGTGAAATCTGCCAAAAAACAAAGGAATATTTGCATCTAAAAGTATGGTCATTTATAGTCTGTGTTTTAATACTTCATTTTTTATTTTCATGAAATTGAAAAGCATGTGATATACAGTGTATCTGATACTTCCTTACAGATACCTTTCCTTCCATTCGTTCATCATGTGCACATTGATAGCCCATTGGTCGGCTATAGGTTGCTGAGTGTAAGGCAGTGTCCACATATAGCTGGCAGGGCCAAACTCAGTGGTGACAGTCAATAACTCACCTGCCGCCTTCTTTCGGGCAACCACTGCATCCCACCAGGCATAATGGGCATCTTTTGCCCTTTTCCATTCCGGAGCACGTGGGTCACTCACCTGAGGCCCTTCTTCATGTCCTATTCTGGAATGGATATGCTCTGTTCTATCCAGTACCTTAGCAATTGTTTCTTTTTGATTTCCTAGTAGTGACTCTGCTACTGCACACCAATGGGATATATCCAAAGTAAGCCTCAACTCCGGAATTGAATCTATAAAAGGTTTGCATACATGTGCTGCAAAAAGCATTCGTCCACGATGAGTTTCCTGATATACAGGGATTCCTGATTCTTTGGAATAGTCAATGCCCAAGTGTATCAATTGTGTACTTTCTTCAAAAGATAAAAAATCTCTTCCAGCATGACTATTGATAAAATCCGGTTTTTTAAGAATCACCTTTTTTAGATTTTGAGAATAACTTTCCATATGCTCTTTGAGGTCATTACCTCCACTACCTGCCAAAGCTCCATAAGACAAATTGTATTTATCTAAAGCTTCAAAGAGGGCTTCTTCCTGTGCTTTATCTCCAGGTAACCAATCTTCGACACCATCATAACCTTCAGCTTTCACACGACGACAAAAAGCATCCATTGAACCCTGATAGCCCCATCTGGTGGCATAAAATTTTATTCCAAATCCTGATTTCACTGTTTTATTCTCTGTGATCATGTTCATTCCGGATAGAGCAAGACCCGTTCCTGCAACAGAAACATTGGTCAAAAATTGTCGTCTGGTTTGTTCCATTTATGCCAAAAGGTCTTTTACAACATGACCGTGCACATCCGTTAATCTAAAATCTCTACCCTGAAACTGATATGTAAATTTTTCATGATCCAGTCCCAATTGATGAAGCATGGTAGCTTGCAAGTCGTGAACATGTACTCTGTCTTTAATCCCGTAATATCCTATTTCATCTGTCTCTCCGTAAGACAAGCCACCTTTAATACCTCCACCGGCCATCCAAATGGTGAATGCTTCAGTATGGTGATCTCTACCATAAAACGGCATCACAACACCACCACGATTTTCACGCATTGGAGTCCTTCCAAACTCTCCTCCCCATACTACAAGGGTATCATCCAATAAGCCTCGCTGTTTCAGATCCTTTATCAAAGCAGTCATTGGTTTGTCCACCTGATCACATTTATCTTTCAGTCCTTTGTTCACAGAGCCACCTTCAAAGTTGCCGTGCATATCCCAACCCCAATCGTACAGTTGAATAAACCGAACACCTTGCTCTACCAAACGACGAGCCAGCAGGCAGTTATTTGCAAATGAGGCCTTGCCGGGTTCAGCACCATACATTTCCCTGATATAATCCGGTTCTTTTGTTATGTCCATGGCATCAGGTACAGAGATTTGCATTTTAAATGCCATCTCGTATTGAGAAATTCGAGACATGATCTCTTTGTCTCCGAATTCCTCATATTGTTTCTGATTTATGGCATTTATCGCATCAAGGGATTCTCTTCTGATATTCCTGCTCATGCCATCAGGATTGGATACATATAGAATTGGATCTCCCGAATTTCTGCACTGCACCCCCTGATATTCTGATGGAAGAAAACCACTGCCCCAGGCATTTTTTCCTGCACTCGGGGTTTTTCCTCCAGACACCAATACCATGTAGCCGGGGAGGTTTTCATTTTCTGATCCAAGCCCATAAGTCACCCAGGCTCCAATACTCGGCCTTCCTGCTCTGGGACTGCCCGTTTGTAAAAAGAGCTGAGCCGGTGCATGGTTAAATTCATCGGTATGCATTGATTTAACAATTGCAACATCATCTACTATGGTACTGAAATGAGGTAGCACGTCAGAAATATATGCACCGGATTGGCCATATTGTTTAAACTCATGCTGCGGCCCAAGCATGGTTGGAGTTCCCTGAATAAATGCAAACTTTTTACCTTCCAAAAGTGACTTTGGACAATCCAAGTCATGCAATTCCTTGAGTTTTGGCTTATAGTCAAACAGTTCCAGCTGGGAAGGAGCACCTGCCATGTGCAGGTATATCACTCTTTTTGCTTTAGGATAAAAATGAGGCAGAGTGTCAGAAAGCATCTTTTCTTCCAAACTTTTTCCAAAAACATTTTGTGGCCCCATAAGGGAAGCTAATGCAATCCCACCAAGCCCGGTAGTGCACTTTTTAAGGAAATGTCTACGAGTGGTGTATTCCAGTTTAGTCTTTCGAGCTTCGTTGTATAAGTCCATTTCTATTTAATTTTTTACTATAAATTCATCCATATTCATAAGGGCATTGGCCATAACAGTAAGTGAAGCCAACTCCAGGCTATCTGACTTAGCTATTTCTCTGGCTTCCTCAACATGCTCACTATAATATTCTTCTGTGTTGTCCAACAATTTTACCAGAATATCTGTTTTTGACGGATCAGGAAGTTTACCCATTACCTTTTGATAAGCTGTCTCTACTTTTGCTTTTTTATCCCCTTCAAGAGGCAATATTTGTTTTGCTAAATTTCTGGCTGCTTCAAAGTACACCGGATCATTAAGTGTAACCAAAGCCTGAAGCGGCGTGTTGGTATTGATCCTTCTTGATAAACAAAACTCTCTGCTGGCAGCATCAAATGTGATGAATGAAGGATAGGGACTTGACCGTCTCATATAGGTATATAAACCACGACGATAAGCATCCTCATTTTCACTTGTTTCCCATGCTTCATTGCTATATACCACTGTCCAGACTCCTTCGGGCTGATAAGGCATAACACTAGGACCATACATTTTATCACTCAACAAGCCGGATACAGCAAGTGCCTGATCCCTTATTTGTTCTGCGGACAGTCGGGTGCGGGGACTTCTGGAAAGCCATTTGTTATTTGGGTCTTTTTCTTTGGCTTCTTGCGATATCACAGCAGTTTGCTGATATGTAGCAGATGTCACTATAGTTTTCAAAAGCTTTTTTACATTCCAATCCCATTCACCGGAAAATCTTAGAGCCAGCCAATCGAGCAACTCAGGATGTGAAGGGTAATCTCCCAGGGTACCAAAGTCTTCGACGGTCAATACTATACCTCTTCCGAATAGTTTTGCCCAGAATCTATTGACCATCACTCTTCCGGTCAATGGATTCTGATCGCTTACCAACCATTTTGCCAAATCAAGTCGATCAGCAAACTCCTTATCTTCATCATTCAACAGCTTGGGAATGTCTGAGGAAACCTGATCTGCTTTTACCATCCAGTTGCCTCTAACAAATACATTTGTTGATCTGCTATGTGCTTTTGATTTTTCAACCATCACTGGCGTGGTATTTTTTGCAGGAGCATTCAACATTTCATCAATATCGGCATACACTTCTTTATATTCTTCATTTTTTTCACCCGGTAGTTTTTCTCCCAGTAAAAAACCATCAATGGAGCAACTGTAATCTTTGGACTTGCTGTCAAACTGAAAATAAAGATCTGCTGTTTTAGTACCTCCGGTAATAGCAATCGGCAGATTAGTAAAACCATTTGTTTTGACTAAAGGGGTTTTTCCAATGATCGTTCCATCCAGGCTGTCAATTCTGATCACTAAAGTCCCTTCATCTTTGCCGGATTGCTTGTAATTGAAATAAATCCTGTCAACATTATTAAGAGAAACATTTTTTATTTTTATTAAAGCACCTTTGTGTACTTGCATATAGTCCTGTCCTGCCCGATTGTAGTGCACAACATTTTCTACCTTATCAAAATCTTCTGGTCTGAGTTTTGGCTCTCCGATACGTACAAATCTTTCCCATTTATTCCCCACTTTATCAGACGATCTGCCAGCGATCCATTCTTTGATTTCATCCAGCTTGTTTTCATCCTCCTCTTTCAGTTCCCTCAAGATAGGATGTTCGGATGGCACATCCCAATCGGATGTATTGTTGAAAAAGGCCATTGAAGTATAGTATTCTTCGTGACGGATGGGATCATATGGATGACTATGGCATTGCACACAACTCATAGTAGTGGATTGCCACACTTCCCAGGTATTGTTGACCCGGTCTATCACAGAAGATATTCTGTATTCTTCATTGTCAGTACCTCCTTCACCATTATTTAGCGTATTTCTGTGAAAGGCAGTAGCCACAAGGTTATCTATAGATGGATCTGGTAAAAGATCACCAGCAAGTTGCTCAACGGTAAACTGATCGAAAGGCATGTTCTGATTGAATGCCTTGATCACCCAATCCCTATACTTCCAAATTTGTCTTCCTCTGTCAGCCTCATAGCCCTTGGAATCTGCATACCTTGCCAGATCGAGCCACATACTTGCCCAATGTTCTCCATACTGTGGAGATGCCAGGAGTTGATCAACTACTTTTTCAAAACTATCAGTTGAATTGTCATTAACAAATGCTTCTACCTGATCCAATGTTGGGGGTAAACCAATGAGATCCAAATAAACACGTCTCACCAAGTCTTCTTTTGCTGCTCTTCCTGAAGGAGTAAGGTTATGACTCTGCAATTTCTCTGAAATAAAATGATCTATTTCGTTTTTTGCCCAGTCAGAGTTATTGATAGCAGGTACTTCAGGCTCTTCCGGTTTTATATAAGCCCAGTGTTCCTGCCACTCTGCACCCTGTTCGATCCATTTTGTGATGGTTTCAATTTCCTCAGGCTTAAGAGGATCTCTTTCGAGAGGCATACGCATTTCCTCATTTTCGTGAGTGATCCTTGCGATCATCTCACTTTTTTCAGGATGCCCAGGCACTATACCTATTTTTCCATTTTTGGTTTCACCAAGCGCATTTTCCCTGAAGATCAGTCCAAATCCACCTGATTGCTTGACACCACCGTGACAACTGATACAATTTTTATTGAGGATAGGCCTGACCTGCGTGTTGAAGTCAACTTTTTCTTCTTGACAAGAAGCCCCGACAAGCATGATACACCCAAAAGCAAAGTACCAGTTGTAGGAATGCATTTTAGTAAAACTGAATAGTTTGATCATTATAAATAATAATAGTAATTATGCGAATTTCAAATTTGCTAATTACCTGCAAACTTTGCTTGACCCAGAGTCTCAATTGCTTGACTAAAAGTGTATGTATCTGATTTTTTGCTTTAAAAGAGCAGATTACGGAAGTAATCTCCAAAACCTTTCTACTCTTAATTTATGATACTTGAACGTTTAAAAGTTTACTTGATGAGATTCCTACCCACAGTAGGACAGAGAGAATATTATTCACATAATTAGATTCTAATTTTAAAGATAGAATTATTATTAACTTTAGTAAAAGTTGGCAACTATCCGAACATACATCTGATTTAATAATGTCGCAGAAATGTCAGAAAAAAGTCAAAGAAATGTCGCAAAACTTTGTATTGATTTTTCATAGCATTGCCCAATGCAAAAATCAAAAACCATGAAATCAATCGGAAGAATAATTTACGAAACACGCAAATCAAAAGACATTTCCCAAGAGGAGTTGGCTGTTATGGCTAAGATCAATTTGAGAACAATTCAAAGAATTGAAAACGATCAAAATGAACCGAGAGGTACTACAATCACTTTGATTTGTGACGTATTACAATTAGATCCCAATGAATTAAGATCACAGGAAGCACAAAATAGATTTAATCATCTGGGTCATAAGCTAGTAAATGGGATATTTCTGATAATATTAAATATCACGTTAACAACCATTATTGGGTATTTGACAATCTCTGATATTGCAAATCTTTACAGTAGAATAGGTGCTTTTTTTCTATCTGTTTTCCTACCATATTTTATCGTATCAATTACACGCAATTCATCACCCCTAATCAGACTCATTAAATTTGGGACTGGATTTATCATATTCATTATTATAGCATTCTTTCAAATGGAAATATCTAAAGCAATTTTTATGGGAGCAGTTCCAATCCCACTAATAGGCCTTTCTATTCTTTTCTATGGAGATTTCCTTCAACTCAGAAAGTAAAGTAAAATTAATTAACAAAGAGCCCTAGATTTCTCTGCCTAACATATCCATAGGCTAATCACATCTCTATTAAACATAAATATTATCTTATATCATGAAAGCTATATTTTCAAATTTCTACCCGCTAAACAAATTCGCTATTAGTAATATCCCATTACTTCTTTTACTAGTGCTAAGCTGTAATCAGCAAACACAGAAAATACCATTTAACCATAAAATAAAGGTTGAAAAGACAGTTATCAAAGGAAAAGTTGATAATTGGCCTACAGATACACTATACTTTGCTTCACTTCCATTTCATTCTCCCTATTCCACTTTCGAAGGTTTTCACCTACTAAGAAGTAATAAAACTTTCGAACATACCTTTGACAGAGTGGATGAACCCTTCATACTTTTTCTAACACCAGAGAAGAGATTTCTCGACCAGCGTAGCTTCTTGTTATTTGAGGGTTTCACTAAAGAATATTACCATGGCTATTGTAAGAATTTTTTTACCATGCCTATAACAACCTATTTGATAGAGCCTGGATCAGAAACCATTGTAGAATTATCAAAAACCAGTCGTTATGGTCAGACTGAAATAAATTTTTTAAATGAGAATATTTATTGCTCCAAATATTACCAGACCACATTTGAGTTAGATCAGCGACTTGATGAGGTTATCACAATGGCTAACACGGTGGAAAAAGCCATCGACAATATGAATCAAAAAGAAAAAGAATTGTTGACTTCACTGAAAAAGGAGAGTGCTTTTATAAGTCCTTTTCTATACAATTTTACAAAAGCAGAAATAGAATTTGCCGCAAGAAAAGAATTTTTAAGATACCTACTTCTTGATCATCCAGATATGACTTCAAAGTTTTTCGAAAATGGAATTCCAGCCAATATTACAGAAAGGATAGAGTTTGATAAAGAAAATATAGATTATGCAACTTTAATAAGTCAAGAATACAATGAGTTCCTTGAGTTATATATTAACTTCAAGTACAGCGAAATGGCACATAAACTAGTTGTATATAAAGAATTTGATAAAGAAAAGTATGAGCTTGCTTCAAGCCAACTCCCACCTCTTTCCAAATACTCCTATTTAGCCAATAACCTACTGCATTCAAATATGAATCAACAGACAAAAACTTTATCCAAAAAACTTATTGAAGAATATCCAGATGGCGAACTAAATGACAAACTACTTAATAAATACAACTGAAACAGATTGCAAACAAACACTAATCAAAGAGTATGTGGTTCTTTTGGCAAATCAATGGAAGACTATTAAAACTTCAACTTCAACAAATAAACCTGACGACTACCGGTATGTGTAGAATTGAAGCCAATCATGTTGCCTTCCGGACTCCATCGACAATGAATGTCACACCTCCATGCACCGCTAAATTCCTCAGGCTCATTAAATCTTCCTATCGGCAAAATGGCTTCTGTTTCCATATCCATCAAATAGATTTTTTGCTCTCTCATTCCTTTAGACGGATAGGTATCTGTCACCATCCACTTTCCATCAGGAGAAAATGTGCCGTGACCATCATAATCAAGTAAACCCTTTCCCAATCGCTTATAATCATTTTTCCCAACTGTAAATAATATATGACCATATTGACTGGCTTCATATTCAGCACAAACCATAAGCTGATTGTCATCCAGCCAATCATAGTGCGAACCACCCCAGCCGGCTGGAAAAGCTTCCTGAATATTAGAACCATCTATATTTACAGTAAATGAGATCGTATTTCGACGGGGTGTGGCTCTTGCCAACCAAAATAATTTACTGCCCTCACGGCTAAAAAGCGTGTGGTTGAAATACTCAACACCACCCTCTGGGACGGAAGGTACTAAAGACTGCATTTGTGCCAAAGAAACTATCAGTTTGCTCTGTCCAGTCTCTAAGTCAATCAACGTAATTCCATCGTTTTCAGGAAAAGGTACATCCAACTGCGCATCCTGTCCATCACCACCATAGCCATAGCCGGGCCGGGTTGTCCATATTCTGGAAAAATTGATGCTGACTGCTTTTTTACCATCATGAGAAACCGCACTAACAGGGAAGGGAATTACCTTTTTCTCTTGTTTCGTAAATACATTAATAATTACTGAAACAAACTTGCCATCTCTCAGATCGTTATAAATGATAAGTGAGTCTGGGCTGGTTCCAAGCCAGTGAGCCATACATCCCTGCTGAAAATTCCATGCACGGGTTTCAGCGATTGGAATAAAATCAAGTGTTTCCAAATCAACCAAGCCCAACGTTGCAGGTTCTGTTTCATCCGGGTTTTTAAATTTTATATCCGTTTGCAAAACAGTAGCATACCGCTGGTTTCGGCTAAAGGAATTGATCCCGTAGTAACTGGCAAAAAGGTGTTCTTTTCCGGATTTTGTTATTTGTATCGGTTCTCCAACCTCAGGAAACCTTACCGACACTCCGGCTTTAGGTTCTTCAGGTTTCCTTTTTTCACAAGAAAAGAGAAATACGAATACAGCAAAAGAAATAACTGATTGGACAATAAGTTTAAAATTCATGGCGATAGGATTAAGAATAAATTAAGTGATTTTTATAAAAATAGTACTAAGTTTCTAAAACGTAGGCAGAAGGAGACACACCAAATTTTTCTTTGAATGAGCGTGAGAAATGAGCGTGTGATTTGAAGCCGATAGTATAAGCTACTTCACTGACACTTCTTGGATTGTCATCAAGGTAAAGTTTAGCTTTTTCCAGCCGGATATCTTTGATAAAGCCTGATACTGTTTTGCCAGTAATCTTTTTTACATCTCTAAATAGCTTAGCCCTGCTTAAGCCCATTTCGTTACATAAAGCTTCAATGGACAAATCTTCATTGGTAATATTAGACTCAACAAATTTCACCACTTTCTCTATAAAGACTTTGTCATGAGAATCTCTCGATAAACCACCAGTATGGTTACCAGACACCATCTCTAAAATTGATACAAGCCCTTCTCTCCTTTTCATTACTCGTTTGTACCCAACAAAACCCAACGTGATTGCAAGCAATGCAACACTCATAACTCCCAACTTAAATCCTGTGGTTTCCCAGATTACAGGCATAATATTGATTTTAAGATTTGATCCATGATTGTTCCAAATCCCGTCATTATTGGAAGCTCTCACTTTCAGGTTATAGTTTCCTGCCGGAAGGTTGGCATAGGAAGCCATTCGTTTGTTCCCTGCGTACTGCCAATTTTCATCATATCCTTCAAGTTTATAAGCATATTGTGTTTTTAAGGGTTTCACATAGTTCAAAGCAGTAAAGGAGAAGTCAATGGTGGCAGCCTCTTTTCCGGACAAATCTATTTTTTCCAACTGTGAAATGTCCTTTTCATCCCGGATTTTCAATTCTTTACCATTGACTTTTATGTCGGTGATGAAAACAGGAGGAGCATTTGGATTCAGATTCATCTGATTAGGATTGAACTTATTCAAACCTTCAAGGCCTCCAATCAATATTTCTCCGGTCTTTTTACTGACTATACCCGCTCTGTTGTTAAATAACTCTCCCTGCAGACCGTCATTGACATCAAAGGAATTTAATACGTGAATACTGTAGTTGTCATAATTCATACTGCATTTTAATAATCCTTGCCGGGCAGTAATCCATAGATAACCATTAAAATCTTCCAGAATATTTGTGACACCTGTAATTTCATAATTTGGGTTTGAAATAGAAATATCAACGGGTTTACGGTTGATATTCAACAAAGAGACAGTTCCATCAAGACTATTCATCCAAATATGCTGATGCTTGTCTTCATACAAGTAAGAAATCCATCCCTGATTTGAGTCAGTGTTTAAGTTACGCCTGTCGTATGGCCTGAATTTTTTATTTTCTTCATCAAAAGAAAAAAGTCCCGTTTCTGTAGCTACCCAAAGTTTATAAGTATAGTCGATCAAAAAAGCATTGACTTTGCCTATATCTACTTTCTTATTTTTGTAATCTGTAGATTCAAAATGAGTGAATTTTCCACTCTCTATATCGAAAAAATTAACCCCATGATCAGTACCCACCCACAATCCATAATCACCTCCAATAACAGCAGTAACTAAATTTGCGCTGATACTTTCCGCATCTTCGGTATTGCTTCTATAGTAGGTAAATTGATTGCTCTTCGGTTCATATTTGGCCAGTCCGTTTTCCAGAGTTCCTATCCACAAAACATTTTTTTTATCTAAATAAAGACAATTAACGGTTTTGTCTTTAAAAGCAGGAAATAATTTGAATTGCTTGGTTTGAGCATCGAAATAACTAAGGCCTCCACCGTAAGTTCCAATCCAATAATTTCCGGATTTGTCCTCACAAATAGCAGACACATTGTTCATTGGAAGTGACCGGGCATTGCCTTCTACATTCCTGTACAGATTTATATCAGCCGGGTAATTGTCCTGAATTTTCACTCCTCCATTCGATGTGGCTATTACCACTTCTCCTGTTTTCAATTTGTAATGACAAAACACACTGGCTTTGCTACCAAAGGGATTGTAATTTCCGTAAGTATCATATCTGGAAAAATTATCTTCACTACCATTATATACGCTAATCCCTCCATTCATCCCACCTACCATCAACTCTCCATTTTCGTCTTCTATAATTGAATAAACCGTATTGCTGGCTATGCTATTGGTTTTTTCCTCGTTCAAGTACCACTTAAATGTCTGTGTTTTTTCCTCAAAACGATTCAAGCCTCCCTGCTCAACCCCCACCCAGATTTGTCCTTTTTCATCTTCGTATATGGCACTGATACTGTTGCCACTGATACAATTGTTTTTGGTCTCATCCTTCTTAAATCGTTTGATTCTGTTAGTGGATAAATCCAACATATTCAGTCCCGAAAACGCAGTACCTATCCACAGCCGTCCCTGACTATCTTCCATTATAGATGTAACCACATCACCGCTAAGGCTGTTTTCATCTTGTGAATCGTGGATGTAATTAATAAAATCGTCGGTTTCTTCCCGGTAAAGACTCAACCCTCCCCAGGTACCAACCCACATTCTGTTATTTTTATCCCTATATATGATTTCAATATTGGAATTACTGATTGAATTTGGATCATTAAGCTTTGGAAAGTATGTTATGAATTGATCTTGATCCTGAGAGAATATATTAAGTCCATATTTGGTACCAATCCAAAGGTTTTCTTTTGCATCCTGATTGATGCTATTGATATAGTTGTTGGACAGGCCTTTTTCCAAATTTTCTTTTGCCTGATATACCTGATAGGAATATCCATCAAATTTATTGAGCCCATTGATGGTTCCCAGCCAGAGGAAGCCTTTTTCATCCTGAAAAATACAGTTAACAGTGTGGTGAGAAAGCCCTTCAAACGGCAGTTGCAGGAAGTGGAAGTTCTTATTTATATCAGCAACACTTGTGTCAATCTGAACCGACACCAAGAGCACTAAAAGTAAAATCTTTCTATATAACCCTGAATATAAATGCATTTTTCAATGTAGAGATACTTACACCCGTTAACAAAAATACAAATTTTGAGCCACATTCAATTACAATGAATATCCTCTATTTAGAACTCAAATGCAATGCTTCACCAGAGCCATAGTTGCTTTTTCATCGTTTTATTTTCAAATTTAAACTCTGTATAAAACCCTTCTGAAAATTGACAAGAAAAGAAGCCAAATTGAAACTCGCCAATTACTGCGCCTATCAGGAAAGATCTCAAAAAGAAGTCAGAAATAAACTATATGAAACAGGACTATGTAAGGATGAAATAGAAGAGATAATATCCGAACTGATTTCAGAAAATTTTCTTAACGAAGAGAGGTTTGCCAAGGCTTTTATTGGAGGAAAATTTCGTATTAAGAAATGGGGGAAAAATAAAATACTGATGGCAATCAGGCAATATGACATTTCAGACTATTGTATAAAAAAAGGGCTTCAGGAAATCGATTCAGATGATTACATTAATACTTTGGAACAAATAATTACAGCCAAAAATGACAACTTGACTGAAAACAATGTTTTCGTAAAGAGAAATAAACTGGCAAAATATGCCATGTCCAAAGGATATGAAGCTGAATTGGTTTGGGACTTTTTGAAACAGCATATTGACAAGTAATGTCGCAAGGCTTTCAATTGGAAAATATTCTATTGGATTAATTTGAATGAAGCCCGTTAAATTATGAGATCGTTATAACTACAGTCTATGAGACTCATTATTTTATCTGTCCTTATTTTATTGTTTTACGAGGAAGCCCTTCTCGGACAAATTACTAATTTAAATCTGGATAAGTCCAATAAAGCGATTCAGGGATACGATCCTGTATCCTATTTTACAGAAAACAAGGCAATCAAAGGAAGCAGGGAATTTGCCTTAAGTCATCAGGGTGTAGTTTATTGGTTCAAAAATCTTAAAAACAAAAATGAATTTCAAAAAGACCCTTCCAAATTCCAGATAGCTTACGGAGGATGGTGTGCCTATGCCATGGGAGAGTCGGGTAATAAAGTAAAAATTGACCCGGAGACGTTCAAGCTTGTAGATGGTAAACTGTTACTTTTCTACAACTTTTATTTCACCAATACCCTGACCAAATGGAATGAAGATGAAAGCAACTTAAAAGTAAAAGCAGATGAAAATTGGAAAAAAACAATTGATTTTTAATGGCTGCTTTGAACTAATTTCCTTGCTGCTATTGTTAATCAAATCGTTATTGGAAATGAATTTAGAAGCAGAACGAAATAAAAATTTGATTCGTGAATACAAAATATATGATGTGTCCGCTTAAATTTGTTAAAACCCAAATGAAGAATTCAATTAATCGCTTCATTTAAAATACAAAACATGGAAATAAAATCTGCTGTAGGTAGTTTGTTTGTTCAACTCCGTTTTGTATTAGAAAACTTAACCGAAAAACAATTCAAAACTCCTTCTGTTTCCCTCAGTGGTGCCACTGTAGGCCAACATATAAGGCATTCATTGGAATTTTTCACCTGCCTGACAAACAGTATTGAATCTGGAATTGTGAATTATGACAAACGTGAAAGAAATCAGGAAATAGAGGAAAATACAGAACTGGCTTTAGAGTTGTTAAACCATTTGGCTGTGGAGGTCAATAGATACTCTGGCAAAGGTGATTTAACTCTGGAACTCTCCTATAGTCATATAAACGATGATAGTTTGAAGGTAAAATCAAACTTTGACAGGGAATTGGTCTATAACATCGAACATGCCATACACCACCTGGCACTCATCAAAATCGGGCTGACAGAAGTTGCACCGGAAATAGAATTGCCTAAAGGATTTGGAATAGCCAACTCTACTATCAGGTATAAAAACCAACAGGAAAAGGTATAAGCAAACCATGAGCATTTTAGTAAGCATACCAAATCAGTTGGAGGAGCAGAAGGAAGCTCAGCATAAAAAATCATACTTATACGAAAAGTTGAGTACAAGCATTTTTTGGACAAAACTTACCAATTGGGAATTCTGGCCATTTGCTTTATTTTATTTTCCTGTGATGTTTTATTGGACATGGCTGGTGATAAAAACCCGTTCTTTTTTCTTTTTCACTGCTTCTAATCCGGGTATTGAGTTTGGAGGTATGCTGGGAGAATCAAAAGAAAAAATATACAATAGCATCAATTCTAAATTTATCCCAAAAACTTATAAGGTAACTCCTGACATGGATCAAAAAACATTCAGAGAAAAGTTACAAAAAGAGAACATTTCATTTCCGTTTATTTTGAAACCGGATGTAGGAGAAAGAGGATGGATGGTTGAACTGATCAAAAATAAAACCGATCTGGACAGGTATCTCAATAAAATACAAGTAGATTTTCTTGTTCAGGAATATGTGCATTTTCCGGTTGAGCTGGGCATATTCTACTACCGATTCCCAAATCGGGAAAATGGTACAGTTAGCTCCATAGTAATGAAAGAAATGTTAAATGTAACAGGCGATGGAAATTCTACAGTTCGGGAATTGGTACTACAGGATGTACGAGCAAAAATGCATTTGCATACTTTAGAGGCTTCTAATTTAGATATTCTCGAATATATACCATTGTACAATGAAGAGGTAGAATTAGTGTCCATTGGGAATCATTGCAGAGGAACTACATTTCTAAATGGCAATCACCTGATCAACAGCAAACTAATATCGGTAATAGACAAAATCAGTAAAGGAATTGACGGGTTTTATTTTGGAAGATTTGATTTGCGCTGTGCATCAATTGAGGATTTATATGAGGGGAAAAATTTCAAAATAGTAGAGTTAAATGGGGCAGGATCAGAACCCGCTCATATTTACCATCCTGGATTTCCTCTTTCTCAGGCATACACCGATATCATTCACCATTTGAAGGTTTTGGCAGAAATAAGTATGTTGAATCATAAAAAAGGGCATCCTTACATGTCATTCTCCAATGGCATGAAAGAAGTGTTTAAAATCCGAGCCTACAACAAGCAAAAAGACCAATCTGCATAATGCTGCTTCTCCCTTTTTTCATTGGTCTCTTATTTAGCTTTCTGGGATCTATACCTCCAGGCACTATCAACATCACAACGGTACAATATGCCGTTTCCAACAAAAAACAAGCAGCACTATCATTCGCCATGGCAGCAGCTCTTACAGAATTTTTGTATGCCGGAATAGCTGTCAGGTTTCAGATGTTTCTCTCAGAAAGCAGTCCTATTTCAGAAAATTTTCAACTGGTTTCGGGAATTGTATTAATTGCACTTGGCATTATCAACCTGACCCGACAAAAACTTCCCGGCACCAAACCAGAGATAGGCGAAAAAAGAAATGCTTTCAAAAAAGGTATTTTAATCAGCCTGGCTAATCCCATGGCTATTCCATTTTGGCTGGCAATGACCGCCTACCTGCAAAGTATAGGTTGGCTTTACCTGTCCAACAACAGCTATTTTATCTACCTTGCCGGGATCTCGTCAGGAACATTCCTTTTGTTGATCTTCCTCGTACAACTTGGCTCCAGATTCTCTTTTATTAGAACAAATAAATTTATTCTCTATCGAATTCCCGGAATCACATTTATGTGCATGGGCATCTATACCTTTTTTCAATAACCATCCCTTAGCTTATCCAGATTACTTTGTCTTCGATGGGCTTTCTCCTTCCTTCAGGCCATTTGGTTTTAGGAATTCCCATATAAAAAAATCCTAACAATTTATCCCTTTCATCTAAATTAAAAAACGATTTTGCTTCTTCCAAATAGGTAATACCTCCGGATCCCCAATAACAACCTACACCATACGCTGTTGCTGTCAGGTACATGTTTTGAACTGCACATGCCACTGCAGACACCTCTTCTATCTCAGGAATTTTTTCATTGTCACACCTTTTCATTCCTATCGAAATGATATGAGATGCAAGAAGTGGTTTACTGGCTAATTTTAAAAACTTAGACTCATCATATTTCCCATTAGCTTGTGAAGTCTGCTTGTACAAGCCTGACTGAAATTCAGCCAGTTTTCTCAACCCCTCTCCACTAAATACGGTAAACCTCCAGGGCTCTGTCATGCCATGGGTAGGTGCCCAATTGGCATTTGTTAAAATATTTTTGATGATTTGATTGTCAATAATTTCACCCGAATACATGTTGGGATAAACAGACCTTCTTTTGCTTATAAGTCTGTTTACCTCTCCAATATCAAAATTCTTCATCTCTATTGATTTAAAATGTAAAAGACTGCTTTATGATACAATCCTCACAAAACAGTCTTTTTAAACGAACGTAAAATTACCGGGAAATGACGAACTTAGATGTACTAATTATGAGATTGTCATCATTGGTATCAATAAAATTCAAAATGTACAATCCATTTCGAATTCCTGAAATATCCAATTCCGTTTTTTGTTGGAATCCATTGACTATTTCCTGATCCAAAAGTACATTTCCGAATAAATCTACTACTCTGGCATACACACCAGTCACTGTTAATTTGTCGTAATTGACCGTCAATTTATTTTTAGCAGGATTGGGATAAACATTTAATTCTCCAAAATACTCTTTGTGGATACTCAATATTTCGTTGAGTCCTACATGAATTACTCCCTCTGGAGTTGCTGTGGCCAGTACCGAGAAGGCATTAGCCTCTCTGAGGTCTCCGCTCACCACAAACTCTGTGAATGAATTCTCGTCCATTGGTATGCCCGGAAACTCTATACTAAACCTGTATGTACCGGGTATTAGCTCCTCAAACACAAACTCTCCTTCATCATTTGTTTCTACATAAGCATACAGGTCAAATATTTCATCCGCATCTCCACGTCCCGAACCTCTCCGTCTTTTCAAAGCGCAACCTTTTCCTGCTAACCTTCTTCTACCCAATGTCCTGCCATCATCTAACCCATCGTCTTCTTCAAATACACCTGAAAAAGTACCATCACCAAAATTGCCGGGATCGGGCACTGGTATGTTAGTAATATTGATATTCAATTTACCTTTTTTATCTCTCAGAGAAAGTGTATCAGCAGTCAACCACTCATACTCACTCACATAATATGTCTGAATATATTTAGTAGGATCTGACCTTACACCAATGATATAATCTCCCAATGGTACATCCCGGATAATATATCCGTCCAAACCTACCTGAAATGTTGGTTGACCTGTAGCCGGATTGATCAAAGAATCATACCTGGTATTCAAATCTCTGATCACCATCATTCCTATGTCTCCTTCATTCACTTCAGTACCATTATTATCATATACCTTACCTTGCAAATCAACTGTCCCCACCACCAGGGTTTCATTACTCACCAAAGTCAATCCGGGAACTTCTGGATTAGTAATCCGACACCTATATGTTCCCATATTGTCGAATCTTAAATTTTCCAAAACTACAGTAGAGCCTACCTCTTTCGGTTGAACAACAAAAGAAGCAGGACTTCCATAGAGCACATAAGCTTTTCTCTCCCATTCATAAATATTGTTCTCTCCTCCAATTTCCACACTGATCGGATAATCAACTCCTGCTTTTACTTTCACAGGGTCGACAGGAAATCCAAACGGGTTTTGTGTGCCTATAACAATCTTGCTTAAGTGATCCAGATTCCTTTCAAAGTCATCAAATTCCAATTTATTCCCGGATACATTGATGTTTTCGATCTTTTTCAAAGATGTCATATCAGGCAATCCTGTAATGGCATTACCGGAAAGGTCAACTGATTTGATTTGGGTAATATCTTTAATATCGGAAGGAAGGTCATTGATTACTCCCCGACCAGGTAAATTCAATCCGGTAATTCTATTTCCCGCATCAACCACACCAGTCCAGTCTCCAACCCGTCTGTTGTCTCTTCTCCAACCTATGACAGTCCCGGTCCAGTTAGCACCACCCATAGCATCATATATAGCCAATAGGGCCAAACTGTCTCTCTCCAATGATGATACCCGGAGTTGAGCAGGGTTAGTTTCCAATATGAGTCCGGCATAAGATGGATTGGTTACTTCCACATGATAAATACCGTCATGTATTTTATAAATCAAGAATGGTAATGGCACAATTCCAAGATCGGGATCAACTCCCCCTGCTACTTCCACTCCGTCTTTGTACCATTGGTATTGATTGCCTGTACCTCCAACCAATCTGTTCAACTCTATTGAAGAAGTGCTTTCAGCTATGATAACAGTATCTTCAAGCAGCAATCCCTGAGGATTGAAACTGTAGGCATTATTGTTTCTAATGTCAGAAATGGCATCCAATGCTGCAAAATCAAGTTTATTCAAAGTAATATCGAGACTAGTCAGAGACCCTTCTATTGTCAGAGATGATAAATCTGCAACAGAAGTAAGTAGGTTACTACTTAAGTTTACAGTTGCCAAATCATCAAAACCGGATGAAATGTCGGGGAAACCACCTGACAGATTATTGTTTGACAAATCCAAGGCCGTAATACTTCCGTCACTAAAAGTAACACCATACCAGTCTTTCACCTTACCCTGTAGCCATTGGCCTTTATTTGTCCAGTTTTCGCCATTGGTTGCATTATATACATTGACCAGCAATAATGAATCAGCTTTTAACTCAGTGGACACAGGTAATTTCACGGTTATGACATTGCTATTGGCAGAAGTATAATCAGGACCTACATTTGCCCGCACTCTGTAGTAGTATCTTGTATCATGATACAAGCCAGTAACTTTAGTAGATAATCCTGCTACACTCAGGCTTTCATAACCAGACACAAATGTATCGAACGACTTGCTGGTTGAAACATCGAGTAAGTAGCTTGTAGCTTCGGGATATTTATTCCAATTGGCAGTGAAACTGAACGGCTCTACCTGGTTGGCAAATGTCGCTACCGGAGCTATAACAGAAAATAGTGCATTGCTCACATCAGACACCTTACCGTCACTAGTTTTTACTCTAATGCTGTATGTGTTAGATGCTTTAAATAAAGCCCTATCTACAAACCAGACAAAACTGCCGGACAAGCTGGTCACAGTGCCATCAGTCAATGGACTCCAAAACAACCCGCCATTTACGGAGTATTCAATAATAAGCGGGATATCTCCGGCTAATCCAGTAGTACTGAAGGCAATAGTAAAATTCCTGTTCTGATCTAATTTTTCTCCTCCATTAGGATTCAGTACTGTAATGGATTTCTGTTCGATAACCTCAAAAACCGCATCGACCTGATCCTGAAGTGTGTTGGTGGTATTTTGCACCCGGATCAGGTAATTGCTTCCAATAGGATAAGTAGCAGCGTCCACAAGCCAGGCAAAAGAACCCTTAAATGCAGCTACAGTATTGCTGGCTATATTATTCCAGACTGTTCCATCTGTTGACCATTCTATGTCAATCACTTCATTGGCATCCAAGCCAAAGGAATTGAATTTGATATTGAATGTGCTATTTTGTTCAATTTGCTCTCCTCCGTTTGGAGATACCACATTTAAAGCAAGAGATACGGGAGCCATGACTTCAAAAGGCTGTTCACTCTCAGAGGAAGCTACACCATTGCTTGTTTGAACCCTGACTTTATAATTAACACCCACAGCAAATGTAGCAGCATCTACATACCAAACATATTCTCCTCCGAACTGATCGGCAGAAGCTGATATCAGGTTTAACCAATTATTTCCTCCATCTATAGAATAGTCGATGTTTATATTTTCACTTCCTGTAAGATTAGATTCGTTCCAGGTAATGGCTTGTGTACTGTTTTGTTCAATTTGCTCACCTCCCAGTAGAGAAGTCAATGTAAGTTCCGGTACAATCTCCTCAATTATTTCAAAGAGGTCATCACTTTCATCAATAGCAGACGAATCTGTATTTCTTATCCTGATCCTATACCGTTGATGTGGCAAAAAAACTACAGGATCAATAAACCAACTGAATTTACCATTGAACGAAATTACAGTAGTTGTTGCCAGATTAGTCCAGTTAAAACCATCGGTAGAATATTCCAGAACGATTGTCTCATCATCTTCAAGCCCCAAAGTGTTGAACAATATATCGATAGTAGCATTTTGCTGAAGCACTTCCCCTCCATTGGGTGACAGAATGTTAAAGGCAACCCGGTCTGGAGATATGATTTCAAAAAAGTCATCACTTTCATCAGACACTACATCATCGGCGGTGCGTACCCGTATCTTATTGCTAATTCCTAAATCGTAAATAGTTTCATCAACAAACCAATTGTATTGACCTTCTAGACTAGATACAGTACCCGTGGTAAGAAAATCCCAATCTGAAAAACCGCCATCAGCCGAAAACTCTATAATAAGGGTTTCTGAATCCGGGATTCCTTCCGTACTCCATTCTATTTTATAATTACTGTTAAGTGAAATCTGCTCATTTGTATTGGGAGATGATACAGTTATTTCAGAAACAACTTCAGGTTCAATTATTTCGAAAATTCCTCCTTCGGAAATAATTGACCCACTGGCATCATCTATTATTCTGATTCTATAATCAGCTCTCGCATTGTATATGAAATCATCTACTATCCAGATATAATTACCACCAAAACCAGATACTGTATTGGTAGAAATAGCATTCCAGCCTACTCCATCATTCGAATATTCCAATCTCAATACATCGCTTCCTGCAAAACCTGTAGAAGAAAACCGAATATTATATGTCTCATTTTGCTCAATTTGCTCACCACCAACAGGAGCTATCATTGCCAATACCTGGGTAACAGGAGCAACTACTGAAAATACCTCATTGTTCCTGTCGGAGACTGAAGAATCTACGGTTCTTACTCTTACCTGATAATCTGTATTGACACCAAATATGGTATTATCAACAAACCAGTTTAAAGAGCCATTGAAGCTATTGGCAGTTCCGGTAGCAAGTTCTTGCCAGGCATTACTGGTTGTATATTCTATAACCAAACTCTCCGATCCAATAAAATTAGTGGTATTCCACTTAATCACCTGTGTACTATTTTGCTCAATTACCTCGCCTCCATTTGGAAATGTTACCAGAATAGATTTGACCACTTCAGGAACAATCTGGAAATTTTGGTCACTGTCATCCAAAGCTGTACTATTTGTATTTCTTACTCTTACTTTGTATTGAGTGCCAGTCGTGTAAGTCGCAGGGTTAATAAACCACTGGTATTTTCCTCCAAAACCAGATACAGTTCCCTGAGCTATAAAAAACCAATCATTGCTCAAACCTCCATCTTTGGAGTACTCAATGATTAAAGTTTCTGATCCCTGAAAATTCTTTGAATCCCATAATATGCTGAATGTTGAATTTCGTTTGATCTTTTCACTGCCATTTGGGTCTAATAACGTAAGTACCGGACGAGGTTCTATAATACTAAAAAATGTGTTACTTGTATCTTCAACAGTACCATCCTGTGTTCTAATCCTTATTTTATAACTGTTGCCTGTAGCATATTTGCTTTGATCAATAAACCAATTGTAGTTACCTTCAAATTGACCTACCAATCCACTGGCAATTCCTGTCCAGTTTGTGCCATCATTTATCGAATATTCTAATACAAGAGATCGGGTACGAGAAATACCAGTTGTAACAAAAGAAATGCTGTGACTGCTTTTTTGCTCATAAATTTCACCTCCATTTGGCGATTCAATACTGATGGTAGCTACTTCCGGAACCGTAATTGCAAAATCAGGACTGGTTGAAATTAATGAATTATTTGAAGTACGTACCCGGATTCGATACTGGGAACCTGCTGCATAAATTTCATGATCAACAAACCAATTGATCTTTCCATTAAGAGCTGAAACCGTGCCTGTTTTAATTACCGACCATTCTACACCCCCATCATTGGAATATTCTACAAACAGATTTTCAGTACCAACAAAATTATGCGCCTGCCAGGTAATGGCAAAAGTGCTATTTTGCTCAATAGAAACAGTTCCCACATTTGGAGATTGCAAACTTAGTGAAGGAGGAACAGGTGGTGCTACTGTAAAATCTGAACTGCTAGTAACTACAGAAGAGCCATCAGAAGTACGTATCCGTATTTTGTTTGTTGACCCCAGAGAAACATTAGTATTTACAAACCAATTGTATTTGCCAGCAAACATAGTAACCGGTCCGCTTGAAAGAACGATATAGTTAGCCCCTGCATCCGATGAATATTCAACAATTAATGTCTCAGTACCTACAAAATTTTGTGCGCTCCAGTTGATGATGTAAGTACTATTCTGGAAAACAGTTATTCCTGTATTGGTCGGATTAATCAAAGTCAACTCCTTAGGAGGAGATATTATTTCAAATGTTCCAGAACTTTCTCCTACAACCGTACCATCTTCCGTCCTCAACCTTATCTTATAATTGTCTCCGGAAACCTGAGCAGCACTTGTTGTCCAAGCAAAACTACCATTGAACCCTGAAATAGTATTGGAAACTAAAAATGTCCAACTCGAACCATTATTGGCGGAATACTCCAATACTAAAGTAGGATCACCCGTAAAATCAGAAGTACTGAATCCAATATTTATCTGGTTTCCCTGCTCGAAAGTACTGCCTCCCTCAGGAGAAGTGACTACAATAGAAGGACTACCGGGAGGCATGATATTGAATGAAGCACCAACACTTACAAATAAATTTTTGTTAGCGTCACCCAATCCAAAATCACTTTCTACAGGTAATTGCGTATTGAACGATGAGACAGATGCCCCGGCAGAAATATCAGCGGTAAGCCAATAATATACGCTGGCATCTCTATCAATATTCTGATCAAATTCGAAACCAACATTATTTTCAGCAACATTTCCGTAATCTACACCAGCACCTATCTGAGTTGCCGTACTGAAGTTGTTGACACTATTGCTAAACAATTTAAATCCCCCTGTTTCAAAATCTGAAGCAATAGAATTTCCCTGAAACCGGAAAATTATTCCTGCTACTTCCGCATTAGCCGCAGTAACATCAAACCTTAACTGACCTATGATATTGGCACTACTTCCTGCTATCAGGCTCTTACCCGATACAGGTAATGTTGCTATATTAACTGTTGGGTCAGGAATGATTACTTCGAAACTTGAAGCACTTTCTGATGAGGTAGTATTATTTTCCGTCCTTACCCTAATCCTGTAATTTGATCCCGGAGTAAAATTAAATTCATCAACAAACCAGTTGTATGTCCCATTCAACAATGCGGAAGCATTGCTTACCAGAGCATTCCAATTACTACCAGCATCTGTGGAATACTCTATAATAATCATTTCATTTCCTTCGAAATTAGAAGTAGTCCATCTAATCGGAAAATCGGCATTTTGTACCACCTGCTCTCCACCAACAGGAGAAATTAAAGTTATTTGCTGATCTGTAGGCTCCTGTATCGTATATGTAGCACCCTGAATCGTTTGTAAATTCTTAATGGCTATTTCAAATCCAAAATCACCCGTAAGTGGATTGGCAATGTTAAAGTTAGAGTTTTTAGCTAATGCATCAATATCGACCGTAAGCCAGAAGAATCTCGTGCTTCCTGCAACAATGGTTTCATTAAGAGAAAATCCGATTTTATCAGTACCAACATTTCCATAGCTGGCAGTTCCGATCTGTGTAGCCGTAGAAAAATCGTTAGTGCTACTTTCATATAATTTAAAGCCATCGGGTGCAAACTCAGCGACAGTAGCATTGCCTTGTAAGGTAAAAGCTACATCGATCGGAGTGGCATCAGAAACTGCAACATCATAACTGTATTGATATATAATCTGATTAGAAACACCTACCGTAATACTCGTTCCCGTAGAGGGAAGGGTAGAAATAGTGACTACAGGATCACCAGGTATTATTTCAAATGTCGTTTCGCTAACAGATAATAAGATATTGGCGTCATTTCTAACAGCAATCAGATTTTCTGATCCCACAGGATAAATATCTGAATCTAAAAATAATGTAAAAGCTCCACTCAAACCTGCCACCGTACCTGAACCAATTTCAGTCCAACTAACACCACCATCAGAAGAATAATCGATAGCTATAATCTCTGACTCATCCAGGTTATCAGTAGTAAATGAGATGTTTAAAGCAGTATTTTGTTGAAATTGTCCTCCACCATTTGGTGCCAATAAAGTCAGGGCAGGAAGAAGTCCGGTTCCATGAATATTGAAATTATAAGGATTTTCATCCACATCATTATTAAAAATCAAAACCTCTGACACACGCAATCCTTCTGCCAGAGCCGTGAACTGAACTGAAAAAGTAGTGCTCTCACCTGCAAGTACTACTTGATCCGGTTGAGCAACAACCACAAAATCGGTATCTCCCGAAACACTTACCGCATCAGTACCCAGTATCAAATCACCAGTTCCGATATTATTGATAGTAAATGTTTTTGTTACGGGACTTGCAGACACCAGTAGGTCTCCAAAGCCGGTATCATCAAATGTGGAAGGAGTATTGTCACCATCCACAATCTCTATATCAAGGCCTGTGATTTCAATTTCAGGGTTCGCAGTGACAACATTAAAGGCATCAGGTTGATTGCCGTCCGCTTGTAAATTACCAACCTGATCAAGTCCTGAGGTTACATCTATATCTATCAAACCTATAGCTACATTTGCATCGGATACATTAAATGTAGCTGTATAGGTATCATTCGGTAAACTCCCATTTGTAAAAATCCCACTAGCAAAAGTCAAAGTAGAACTTAAATCCGGAGTAAAACTGATCTCCGGGGTATTGATGCCTATGTCCATCGATTCATTATAAACGATTACAACGGAAAAATTACCTGCTCCAACATCTGCATCTGTTATGTTAAACAATGACGGTGTGATAGAAATAACATTAGGAACCGTAACATCCTTAACTACAGTACCTGTTGCTGGTAAACCAGCGTTCGAAAATTCATCTTTTAAGATGACACTGACTAAAAGCTCACCGTCAGACAATGCACTAACATCGACATTGCTCACTATTTGGGGATCATCACTAATGGTTCCAATCCCAGTCACTTTCAATGTATTATCATCAGCACTACTGCTAATTTCGTATTCATAGTCTGCTCCCAATTCTCCACTATTAATTTCAAAATTCAACAGTGCCTGAGCAAGATTTACCACAGGGTTGTTGATTGTAACACTGTATCCGGAAGGGACTTGTGAAATGGTAAATGAAGAACTTGCCTGTAATGTCCCCATTATATTAAAAGATCCATCCAATCCGAGATTTTCTTCCGGAATAGGCTCATCAAGTCCAAAAGTATTTCCTATTGTGGCTCCTGAAGCAATATCTGCCGTGATGTACCAATAAACAGTTTCATTCGTGTAGGTATCTTCAAATAAAAGTCCAACCATACCATCAGGGATTTCAGGATCTCCTGAAAAGAACCCATTGGAATCTATATATGTTGCTGATCCAAAATCATTGACTCCTATCGAATAATAAAAATTGAACTGATCAAAGTCTGTTTCAGAATAGGTTCCATCAGGAGTGAAAATCATACCGAAAAAATTGGCAGTTCCCCCTGAAACTTCCATACTCACTGTATAAATCAAATTGTCGATAGTGCCAGGAATCAAAGGAATAACCGATGTGGACTCAGTGGTAAAAGTTAAATCTACTGGTGGATCTGCTGTAATAAAATTATCAGAAATTATTGAAGACAAATTTCCGACAGCATCTTCTGCGGCCCAATACACATAGTAATTGGTGGAAGCACTCAGCCCAGTAATTTGGTAAGTGTCCCCTGTAAATCCTGTAATGGCATAATTTGCCGCTGAGATTGCAGGAGAACCCAATTCGTCCTGCCCATCTAAAATTTGCTGAAAGCTTGGGGGATCCACGGACTGAGTCAGTACATAATACAATGTACTGGTCTCATCTACTTCAATGTATATATCTGCTAAATTTTCTGTTATAGTGTACAAGGATAGGTTAGAAACTATTGGAGCTTTTTTATCATTTAAGGTAACTGAATTATTTGACTGACCTAAATCCATGCTATTGCCTGCTCCATCATAAATTGGCTCATTCGGCTCAACAGTAATCGTTTCTGTTCCATCAGGAACCCCTGTGATATCCAATGAAATTTCTACCTGAGATTCAGATATAACATTAATTGATGAGGTGCTGACGGTGGCAACCCCACCAGACTGGTTTAAAATAAAATTGTCCAAAATCACATCAGCTAAGCCATCTATATCTGAGAAAATACCTTCATCAAAATTTATGGCCAATGTTAAATTATCTCCGGATAGAGATGTTGAACTTATAGTAGGGGCGGTTTGATCAAAATACACAAATGTACCATCAGTAACTGTAGTCACCTGAGTACCTACATTACCTACTAAATCCTCAAAATCTATAGTAAAAGTGTATAATCCTTCAGTATCGGTTTCTGTTGGAGCATAGCGTATGTTCCAGTTAAGCGGGCCACCAGTAATTCCAGGGATAGTATTGGTGACAGGCTCTCCTCCCGAAAAGACAGATGTAGTTACATTGGTTATGTCTTCGTTCGAAGTAAATGCTATGTCAACAACATCTGCTGGATGGGCATAAGATGGATTTCCTGAAGGATCTAAGCCGATAGACACGGAGCTTAAAGTTGGCACTGACAAATCCTTTTCCACAGTGGCAGTGGCTGCCATTCCGGCATTTTCAGCCACATCTGTCAAAACAACACTAACCGTTAAAGTACCATCCTGCAAAGTGCTTATATTAACCCCATTGATATCTTCAGGGCTACCTGAAATTGTCCCGTTTCCGTTTATCTCTAAGGTATTGCCGTCCGCATCGCTACTTATTGTGTAATCGTAATCAGCACCAATTTCACCTCCATTTATTTCAAAAGTCAATGTTGGATCAGCAATATTCACATAAGCATTATTAATTGACACGCTATAACCAGTTGGCGGCTCGGTATCCGCAAATGGAACAGAGAAAACAGAAGTACCTTCACCAGGAGTAGTAACAGTTGCCGTATAGGTGCCAGCAGGATCAAATGGGCCGGGGGAAATTGACCAGGCATTGGAAGTAATCGTGGTTTCCCCCACAAACGTAGCTCCCTGGTCGCTATCACAGTCATCATCGGACTGATACACATAGATGACAGCACCATCGGCCAGGCCGGAAGTAGTCCCACTGATTACACTCGCACTAAGGTTGTCAATAGTTGGGAGTGCAAGATCAGGCGTTCCGTTAAAGCCGATACCGCCATCGGTATTACAGAAAATTTCATTACCCAGGATTTGTATGCCAGCAAGGCTGGTGGCATTATAAAACACAGCATATTCACCATTTCCCGCAATTATGTTCTCTTCCCCTGCACCCGTACCACCTATCTGCACATTGGTTGTGCTTGCCGTCATGTGAATACCGTTTTGCTCGTTCGGGGCTATCGTCGTTCCATCTGCCAACACACCAATGTTATTTCCCTGTATTAATATGTTGGAGGAAGAGCTTGTGATTTCAATACCATGGCCAATTGTGGACTGCCCGTTGTTGGCAATGATATTATCCAATATCATGATCCGCTGATCGGTAGAGTTGGCACCCACCGCCCCTTGCAGAAATATACCCGAATCAATATTTCTGGGGTTTCCTGTCCCTGTGACCGTACCATCGACAAACACACCAATTTTGTTGTTTTGAATGATTACGTCTGTTGTACCTGCCAGAATAGAGATGGCATCTGAGGAGTGGGCAAATACGTTCCCTGATATTGTATTTCCCGCTCCACCACCGCCGGCAAATGTCAGCGCATTAGGGCCGGTGCTGGCAACAGACTGTCCGTCGGCAAATACCCCAAAATAGTTATCCAGAATGTCAATCCCTGTGGGATCAGTCGTTTGAATATTGACCCCACCGGATGCAGGCATCACATTGTTTTGGATAGTGACCGAAACAGCACCAGCGTCAAGTTGTATATTGCCATTGCTGAATGCGCCATTTAATTCCGAATTCCCATCTTCAGAAGTTCCAAAATAATTATTGTCAATGGTGATAGCGGACACATCGCTGGCCAGTGAAATAGCCGTGGAAGATGCACCAAAGAAGTTTCTTTGGCCTGTATCTGTTCCTCCAATAGTCACATTGGTACTACTGGTCGCCACACGGATACCATCAGTTGTTTCAATAAAATCATTCCCAGAATCATCTATGCCAAACTTGTTACCATATATGTCAATATCATCGGAAGAACTGGCTACCAATATCACATAATTATTGACACCAGCGATCTGATTTCCTTCACCATTAGTATAGTCACCACCTATCTGCACACCGTAAGAGCCAGAGAGTGCAATACCATAATCCTGGGCATTGGAGCCGGAGCGGTCCGATCCATCGGGGTTTGTTCCTATGCGGTTGCCCTGGATGGTTCCTCCACTTGCCCCTACCATGTAAATCCCACTGTTTGAATTGTGATAGATAATGTTTCCTTTTTCCGGCGCACCAATAATTACGTCGTTACCTGTTACCTTAATTGCAGCAGTCTGGCTGTCCGTATTGCCATCATCAAAATTGGTAAGGGCAAGGCCGTAGATTTCAACATCATCGGCTGTTATGATCAATCCACTTTGATCAGCCGCTGAAGGAGTAGAACCATCTATCACCACCATGTTGGCTTCATCACCGAAGGCCCAATCGTGCTGGGTCGTGCCGTCTATGATCATGGTAGATGTAATGTCAGGCAAGTCGGTAACAAGGTTTATCACATTTCCTGTTCCGGGGATGTCGAAGGTGATCGTCTCACCAGAGCTGGCATTTGCGTTAATTATGGCTTGACGAAGTGAACCCATTCCCGAATCGTTGGTATTTATAACCACATATGGCTCAAAAGCAGCAGCCGATGTAATCCAACTTGAATTTGTTGGATCTGGAAAATTAGTTAGGGTTCCATGATTGCCACCCGTTGTACTATGATCAGGCAATATAGTTCCTGTAGATTGGTCAAAATTATAATAGGCTACAAGATTAGGTTCAAGGCTGGCAAATATTGAACTATTCATAGATGCGTTTATTTGGGCGGCAGAGCGAGCTTCTGACCAGATTCGGATTTCATCCAGTTGGCCATCCATAAATGCTTCTAAGGTTGGGCCAGTTGATTCGGAGACTCCAATCTTTAAATCGGCTTCATTACTGGTATAAAATGGATCGCTCGCTACAGCAGTAGTTCCCAAAGACAAACCATTTACAAACACTTCTAATTTAGTGCCGTCATATACTCCGGCAAAATGTACCCACTCGCCTATCTGTAGAGTGTAGTCGGGCGTAAACAGGTAGGGGGTTCCTCCATCGTCAACATGGGCCAAATACACTTTGAAAGTACCGGCTTCATTAAAGTAACCAAAAATATACCCGTTTGGCTGTGTATCTATCTGTCCTTTTTGAAGGAATATAAAACCAGCGTCCGTCTCCGGTTGGGTATTTATTTTTGCCCAGGTTTCAAATGTATAATGTGTGACCTCAAGGCTAAGGTCAGAAGCTACTCTCACATAATCATCTTCCCCGTCAAACGTAAGCGCATTGCCTGGATGGGTGTAGGTTGAAGCATAGCTCACATTACTAGGCAAACTTGATCCTGACGTGTTCTTGGATCTTACCCGATATACATAGGATTTATCCGCTTCTACTGTATTGTCGAATACTTCGCTAGGATTAGCCCCTACCGTAAAAACAGTACTGAAACCAGGGCCTCCCACTTCATTGCGTTCTATTTCAAAACCAGACTCATCATTTGAGTTATCAGTCCAGGTTAAGACCACAACATTCCCAAAGGCAGCAGCTACCAAATCAGTAGGTGCGTCAGGTGCTGCGCCTGAGTCCATCGCCCCGGAGCTTGTCCAGTTGGAAGAGCTTCCGGTCAATGCAAAATTCATTAAGATCCCGTCATTTTGATTATGGCTTCTGTCAGGTAAAATGTCTATGGCAGGACTTGAATTGTCACCGTCAGCCACACCCTGATCGAATTTATAGTAAGCCACCAGGTTTGATTCCCCTCCGGAAAGGCTTGAGAACATATTGTTTTGAATTTCACTTTCGGATCGAACATCCGACCAAATACGAACTTCATCAATACCACCTGGCCAAAACTGCGTTACGCCATTAAAATAACGTCCGATCTGAACAGGATTAGAATTATTTTGCCTTGACCCGGAAAAAGTAGAAGAACCGCTTAACTCACCATTAATATATAACAATATACTAGTCCCATCTACTACTGCCGCCAAATGTGTCCAAGTAGCGAGTTCAATGTCTTGGTCTGTTGTATTGTTTCCATCTACTGCGGAAATCCCTGTTCCATTTCCTAAAAAGAAATTGACATTACCATTGATTGTACCCTGCACCTGCAAATTGAATTCGGCCGAATTGTTGTCTGTACCTGCCTTAGTCAAAATGGGTTGGTAATCGGAAAAATCATTAAGATTGACCCATGCTTCGAGTGTGAAATCGCCAGTAAATAAGTCATCCTCAAACAGCTCCACATAGTCATCTGTTCCATCAAAATCCAGCGCATTGTGAGGTGGGGCGAAAGTAGTAGCAAATTTTTCATTTGTGTAACCCGAATAGCCCTGTTCATTGATTGCTCTCACCCGATACCAGTAGCCTGTTTCGGAAGTAACATTAGTGTCACTGTAACTTGGGATGTCAGCCACTACAGTAGCTAGTTCTGTATAGCTAGCCCCTCCGTCTGAAGAGCGTTCTATTTTAAAAGCTGTTTCGTTAAATGAATGGTCTGTCCAGCCGATTTCAATTTCGGCATTGGAAACTTCGAGTGTGAATAAGCCGGAAGGTGAGGCCGGAGCGAACTCCTGCAAAGCTCCGGAGGCCACCCAAGCTACATTCGGGTCTGCAAATCCAGTGAGTGCCCCATCATTTCCAGATGAAATATCAGTGAGAAAAACCCCTGAAACTTCGTTGAATTGATAATAATCAACCAGGCCACTCTCATTGCCAACTAGTGTTGAAAAAATGTCATTCTGAATTTCGGATTGAGACCTGTCTATATTCCATACCCTCACTTCATCAATGAAGCCATCAAAGAAATCATCAGTGCCAAAACCGTCTATGTAGCTAGCACCAATTCTATCATAAGCAATATCCGTACGATAAACAGTACTGATTCCAACGGCATCCAGTACGCCATCTACATATATTTTCATTTCACGGGTGCTTTGGTTGTGTGTAACTGCTACATGATGCCAGTTTCCATCATTAACCAACTTAGTTCCATCAAGTATATCAAAATCGAGTGCTGAACCTGTCCAGTGAGTGTAACGAACTACTCCACCGTGAACGCCAAAAGCTCCTCTAATATTATTATGATGATCCCCAATGATAGCCATCGCCGGGTTACCCACGTATGAGTTGGTAACATTGACGGACGTTGTACTGACCCATGCCTCATAGGTAAGTCCTGTACTCAAGGTATTTCTGGTTAGGGCAATAAAATCTGTTGTCCCATTGAAGATAATCGCATTGCCCGCATCCGTTTGGATAGAAGCCCCATCAAACTCCAAAGCACCCATATCCACAGTACCGCCTTGCACCCTCGTGTTTCCCGCAAAATCAAAGGGTATGCCCTCACTGGTATCAGCATCCCCGTCCAGGTCGGCTGCATCGGCAGGAATTACAGAATTGTCGCCACCGTTTATTGCTCCAGAACCGCTTTGAAGGCTAAAATCAAATTCGTTTACATCCGTGAAAAGTGGGTCGGCAGATGAGCCATTCATGCCTATCGCACCAGTAGAGATGAGGTTATAATCCATGACTGCATCTGCATGCAAGCCCGATTCCATGTCAACTTCAGCACTCAAGCCAGCTTCATTTCCCCAAATAATGTTGTTCTTGATTGTGCCCTTGCTGGAACTGTCTATGTACATACCACCTGCCTTGGTTCCGGCATTATTCCCATAAATCGTATTGTTGACGATAAGGGCATCTGCATTTGTGCCTCCAAAGTGTATGCCGCCTCCCGTATTGCTGGCCGAGTTAAGAATAATAATATTGTTCGCTATTACTGTACCCGGAAGCACAATCCCTGTATGTATACCCGCACCGTTATTCGCTTGGTTGGCATAGATGAGGTTGTTAAAAATTTGTGTGGTACCTGTTGCCAACTTGATAGCACCACCGTTCGAATCGCTCACATTTTCATAAATCTCACAATTGCTGATGATAGCTGACTGATTTGATGTGTTGATTCCCGCACCGTTCAGCGATACTGAATTATACCTGATCACGCAATTGTTAATAGTCATGCCCGATAAATTCAACTTGATACCGCCACCAATATTATCGCTACCTGAACCGTTCGCATTTCCACTTTGTATAGTGAAACCATCTAAAACAGCATCGCTGGTGCCTGAATTAGCCACGATGATATGGTATAAGTTGTCTGCCCTGCTTGGTTCACTGGAATCTATATTGTCAGGATCATCGTCTTCATTGATATCACCGCTAAGAATAGTGGCATTTGCTTTTGGATCCCTTTGGTTTAGAAGTGTTTCCCCACCAGCAAAGCCACCATAGAGTTTAATGTCCCCTTCTATGACAAATGAAGCAGAGCGATCATAATCCGTGGGTATATATGTTCCTGCCGCTACCCATACTTCAACCCCTGTTCCGGCAATGGCCAACGCAACTTCCAAGTCATTAAATGCATTGCTCCAGGATGTGCCGTCGGATGCCCCCCCAGCGTTTTCATCTACATATAAAGTCGTGCTGTTGACAGTGGCCAATTCGCCAATTGTGTAATATCCATCAACCAGGTTTAGTAGGTTACCTGAAAAGGAAACAGTATTGTCAACTACTTCAGCCCCAACCCCCGCCAATTGAAATTGACTGGATTGATCAGGCCTGTATAAAAGGCCATACTTAGCACCAGATGTGACTAAACCAAGTTCGTCAAAGTCAAAAGTCATTGTGGCCACCCCACCGTTATCATTTACATCGGTAATCGTCACGTGCCATTCCCTTTCCCAACGGCTGTCAATCACATTTGTATTGACAAAAGAAGTTACAGTTCCGTTAGTGGATAAGGATTGTGAAACGAATACAATTTCATCACCACTGTCCTGAAGAAAATTTATGTCGCTTACGGTCAATCCAGCATTGGATGCAGTGGAAACCGTTCCACCAGCTTGTTGGGTTATTAGTGCATAGCCCGGGTCATAGTCTCCTGTTTCGGCCACCCAGTTGGAACTTGTGCCAGAAAGTGCAAATCCTGATAAAGTACCATCATTGCCATTTCCTGTTATGTCCGGTAAAGTTGTCAATCCTGTATTTGTGCCACCAGGGATTCCAACATTGAAATCGTAAGAGGCCACAAGACCAGTAGCGGAAGTAAGGACCTTGCCCATATTGTTGATGATTTCTGCCTGAGCACGGGCTACATTCCAGATGCGGACTTCATCCATTTGCCCATCAAAATAAGCTGACGCACCATTAAATGAGCCAATTCTGACATCTGCCGTATTGCTTGGATTATTAGTTGTAGAACCTGTTACTTCCACTATTCCGTCCACATAAACAATCATATCTGTACCGTCTCTGACGGCTGCTACATGATGCCATTCCCCATCGGCATAACCGTTCGAGCCGACAATATTAACATTGCCAATTTGGAAATTGACATTGCCGGTATTCCACGTCATCTGGTATCCTGTTGATCCCCATTTTGATATTATCCTTTGGTTCGCAGTGCTGGTAGAACTAAACCATGCTTCTAGGGTAAAATCATCTGTATCTGAGAAATCCAGCGTTGCATCGTGAGGGATCGTTACAAAATCATCGCTTCCATCGAAATCAAGAACATTCTCAAAATTTCCTTCGAAGGTCCCCATGTCAACATTGGATCCTGCAATCCGTTCATTACCTGCCAAATCGGTGGTTATACCACTTGGAATTAGTGCATTATCCCCGCTATTTATTGCCAATGACCCGTACCGCAAATGAAGATCCCCGGTAATTTGTCCCGGGATAGCGTCACTAACAAATTGAGGATCTATAGGGATGCCTGAGGTTCCCACGTAACTATTTGAAGCATTAGGGGAACCTGAAGTCACTGACGATCCTGAATTGTTACCGACCAACGAGTAACTAACTGTATAACCTGAAACCCCTCCAAGATCAGAGCCGGATGATGCTGTGTTTCCGGCAATAATTGAGTTGTATATAAATGAATCATCCACATAACCACTTCCGCCAAAATTCTCCCCATAAATACCTCCACCGTTTCCGGTTGTAGAGTTTCCCGTTATGGTTGAATTGTAGATAAAAATTGAACCAAATGTTCCAATACCTCCTCCATGATTTGCCGATGTGGTATTCCCATAAATGGCACAATTTATTAGTGTAAGGTCAGCAGTTGAGTAGTTGTTATTACGTATTGCACCACCATAACCAGTAGTTGCATTGCCTCTAAGAATACAATTTTCCAAGGTCAGGTTTGCTGCGTTGCTGATTGCCCCACCGTTTGCACTCGACCCATTTTGCATAACCAGATTGGTAATGAGCTGAGTGTACACAGGGCTGTTGGGATTGTTGAAAATCTGAGTGGAGCCACCACCATCTATGACCAATTGACCGGGGAGAGCCGGGCCATTTATCGTAATATGATTGCTTATGGTTATCGCAGATAATAAGTTAATGGTGCCATTGACGCCAGTGGCATCAATGATGTGTGGATTACCGCCAGTTGCCCCCCCATCACCATTTGCATCAATGATCGCTTGCCTCAACGAACCAGCACCAGAATCGTCAAGGTTGCTGACTGTAAAAATGGATCCTATAGAATAAGCGGTAGAAACGCAATAAAATAGAAAAATTGTAAGTATAGTAAGCAGTCGGGTATAGTTTCTCATTCTTCCTTAAACAGATGCAAATATCAATCATCTAAAATATCACCTTTTGCCTAAATAATACATACCCTGCATTAGGTATTTATTAAATTATCTATAAGTATTTAAACAAACCTTTAAATTAATTTATTCTGGATACAATAGCTATACAGTCATAGAATCTATGGTTAGTTTTTCGATGAATAAGGTTGATTATTAGACAGATAGATCAACATATAGAATGGAGAGATTCACCAGTTGTCATATCTTTAGGGTCTAATAAAAACAGGTAACCAAGTACAAGAAATACTGGTTCCACGTAAAAATAAAAGTATAAATTCAATAACAATATCTTAGATTTATCTAAATTTTACAATCGTATAAAAAGAGGCTTTACCATGAGATTGATAAGAAATATAATCCTTAGTTTTTTTATAATACTATTTACGCTACCAACATCTGCACAATATGATTTTGGAAACAAAGAGTTGAAAAAAATATACAGCAAGCTCGAAAAAGCTTATGATGATTACGATTATCAAACCATTCTTGATTATGAAGATAAGGTCTTGGAACTGGTAGAACCAAAACAAGATACACTTACTGCTTTAATTTATTCTTTTTTGGCAGAAGCCTATTTAGATTTTGACTACAATCCTGACAAATGCCTAAATTATTATCAGAAAGAATATGATCTCAGGCTGAAAATCCAAAGCGAGGATGATGAACTAATAAAAAATACGGCCTTTAATATGGCCTTTATCATGGATGAAGTGGGGAAGTACAAGGATGCTGAGATTCTCCTTCTCGATTTGATCGAAAAAGACAAGAAAAGTTATGGGACGAAAAGTAGTGAGTACATTAATACTTCGTTGAAACTGGGTCAGCATTATCAATATACAAAACAATATGAAGACTATAAAAAAGGACTGAAACTATACAAAGGATTGTTCAAGTTCATCAAAAAAGACAACCCATTATATGGCGAATTATTGAATGGAATCGGCGGAACCTATGATGAAATGGGTTCGTATGAAGCTGCTGAAACCAACTACCTCAATGCTCTTGATGCCTTTGAAACCAGTGGGCAATATGCATCTTTAAATACTGTCATCAATCTTAATTCTCTAGGGTTGATGTACGAGAAAACAGGGAGATTGCCCGAAGCTGAAGAAACATACAATGAAGCATTATCCATACTCAATCGGCTTTCAGGTGACAATGAAGATATTTTCCAAACCATTTTCAACAATCTGGGAGGCACCTATTATCTACTTGGAAAATACACTGAAGCGGATAGGGAGTTACAAAAAGCGGTGTTGATCGCTGAAGACTTTTACGGAAATGATTCTGACGTGTATGCCATAGCATTGTCGTCTCAGGCCGATTCCTATTTTTTCCAAAAAAGATATGACGAAGCAGAAGTAAAATTTAAACAGGCTCTGGATATATTCATAGAAACCCAGGGGGAAGATTCTTATGATGCGGCACTCATGACCTACAATCTTTCACGGGTATATAGAGAAAAAAGACTATTTGATAAGGCTCTGGAGTTTAATAAAAAAGCGATAGAAAACCTGAAAGCATCAATTGGAGAAGAAGACGATGAATACGTAAGGTCGCTAATGAATCTGGGAGCAATTCAAAATACCATTCACAACTATGCAGAAGCTTCTGACTATTACAATCAAGCACTTAAAATTAGAAAAAAGACCCTGGGTGTAAATCACCCCAGATATGCTGAAACAACTCAAAAATTGGCTTTGTTGAATTGGGCTATGGATAATAAAACTGAAGCCATTGATTACTACAAACAAACATTCGAAAACTATTTCACCCAAATTGAAGCTTATTTTCCTACCATGACGGAAGAAGAAAAGGCCAAATTTTACAATACCAAAGTAAAAACCACATTTGAGCAGTTCAACTCCTATGCATTTGACAAAGGGATAGAAGACAAATCACTTTGGGGAGAAATGTACAACTATCAACTGGCAACTAAGGGGTTGATAATGTATGCAACAGGCAAGGTCAGGACAAGTATTATGAATAGTGGAGATACCGTACTCATCGACAAATATCAAACTTGGATCAGTCAAAAAGAACAATTGTCCAAATTGTTCAGTTCAGTAAAAGAAGATATCTTTTCAAGAAACTTTAAGATAGATTCCATTACCAGAGCTGCCGATAAACTGGAAAAGGAAATCAGTGTAAAGTCCAAAGCATTTGCAAATACCTACACTCAAAACAGAGTAACCTGGCAACAGGTTCAACAAAAGCTTAAACCGGGCGAAGCAGCAGTAGAAATCATCAGGTTCAGAAGTTTCAAACCAGATTCTGCCGGTTTATATACAGATGAAATATACTACGCCGGATTAGTTTTAACCTCTGAGACAACCGAAAACCCTGAATTGGTAGTATTGAGAAATGGCAAGCAAATGGAAAATAAATTTCTTTCAAACTACAGGAATGCCATCAAATACAAGGTGGAGGAAGCCCATTCCTACAGGCTCTTTTGGAGACCAATCGCCAATAAATTAAATGGTATCAAAAAGGTTTACCTTTCACCTGATGGTATTTACAATCAAATAAGTATCAATACACTACAAAACCCTGCAACAAAAAAATACACTTTGGATGAATTGGAAATAAAAGTAGTAACTAATACTAAAGATTTAGTGCTTTCTGCATCTGCCGGATCATCAAATTTGAAAAGAGGGAAAGCACATTTATTCGGATTTCCAAACTACAATATGGGAGAAATTGAAGATAAACAAGAAAATGAAGGCACTGATGAAATCAAACCTGCAGGGCAAAGAAGTGTAAGAGGATCAAGAGCTACCAGAGGAAGTGGCATCCGCGGGGGTATTTCAAGAGGTTTGAGAGGAAATCTTCAACGATACATCAATAGCAACTCTCTACTTGCCATGTTGCCCGGAACCAAGATTGAAATCGAAAATATTGCTAAACAATATGAGCTAAATGGAATGCCTCCATCTGCCTTGTTTGGAAATGATGCAATGGAAGATTCTGTTAAAAATTTAAACAACCCACAAACACTGCACATTGCTACTCATGGCTTCTTCTTAGAAAATCAGGAACCGGAAGAAGGCATTGAAATTGACAAATATGTTGAAAATCCCTTGCTTCGCTCCGGGCTCATTCTGGCAGGTGCCAACAGCTTCCTGCAATCCGGATCGATATCTAATGACAGACAGGACGGGCAAGATGGTATTCTTACTGCTTATGAAGCAATGAACCTCAATCTGGATCAAACCGACCTGGTGGTGTTATCAGCCTGTGAAACCGGACTTGGAGAAATCAGCAACGGAGAAGGTGTTTATGGACTTCAACGTTCATTTCAAATAGCTGGTGCAAAAAGTGTGATCATGAGTATGTGGACTGTCGATGATGCAGCTACACAGGAATTGATGACTAATTTTTACAGTGAATGGCTTAAAACAGGAGACAAAAACAAGTCTTTCATCAATGCCCAAAAGAAGCTCAAAGAAAAATGGAAAAGTCCTTATTATTGGGGAGCTTTTGTAATGGTTGGGTTTTAAAAATCTCTTTCCCTTACTGAAAGGGAGGACATTACTTTAAGGTCACCAAATCTTGAACTTGATCATCTGAAGGTAAGTTTAAATGATCAAGTTCACTTATCACAATCTGACTAACCGAATCAAATTCTATTTTCGCATCTGCCAGTATTGGGTTGGCTGCCGGTAAATCTACTTTCAAAGCATCTACCTGCACTCCGTTTTTCCAGAATCGGTAACACAAATGTGGCCCATTTGCCAACCCTGTTTTTCCGACAAAACCAATAGTTTCTCCCTGCTTTACTTTTGCACCCTTTCTTATGCCCGTGGCGATTTTAGACATGTGCAGGTATTGGGTAGAAATATTTTCATTGTGCTTTATTTTGACATAGTTGCCGTTGTATTTATGGTAACGGGCTTCAAGTACCACACCATCCCCCACCGTTCTAATTGGAGTCCCAGTAGGGGCTGCATAGTCTGTTCCCAAATGTGCTTTATACCTTTTTTGAACCGGGTGAAAACGTCTGCCGGAATACCTTGAACTAATTCTGGTAAACTTTAAAGGTTCCTTTAGCAAACTTCTTCTAAGACTTTTTCCATTTGGTTCAAAATAGTCTAACCCATTTCCCTGATCATAAGCAATGGCATAGTAAGATTCGCCTTTATGTTCAAAGTATGCTCCTTCGATTCCATTTATTCCTACAGGTACACCATCAACCAACTTCTCTTTGTAAATGATTTTGTAATTGTCTCCTTTTTGAATTCCATAAAAATCGACCTGCCACGCAAAAACATCTACTGCCAAATCAACCAGTTCAGGTGTTGCCCCAGAGTCCACCATGGTTTCGTAAAATGAAGATGTGATTCTTCCACTCAATGTTTTTTTTACTATTTCTATAGGCTTTTCAGACTTATATATATTAATAGAATCTGAAAAATCGTACACCAAGTATTCAATTGGATTAGGACGGTAAATGAAATGTGTACCTGTTTTGGTGCTATCTTTTTTGTATAAAATACTATAATCCTTTCCAGACACCAGTTTTCTTACATCAAATACCTTTTTCGACTTAACAGCGAGCTTATGTATGAGATCATAAGACACATTAAAAGGTGTTAAAATATCGGCAAGGTTTTGATTCCTCTTGATCTTTCCTTCAAAAACT
This sequence comes from Reichenbachiella sp. MALMAid0571, assembly GCF_040151475.1. Classification (NCBI taxonomy): domain Bacteria; kingdom Pseudomonadati; phylum Bacteroidota; class Cytophagia; order Cytophagales; family Reichenbachiellaceae; genus Reichenbachiella; species Reichenbachiella sp. MALMAid0571. The sequence goes on from NZ_JBDKWG010000147.1 coordinate 108,070, forward strand.
TCCAAAGAATCAACTACAATTTCATAGTATTTTTGTGGAGGAAGAACTACAATTGAATCTTTCACTGGTTCTTGTACTGCTTCAACTGAAGCAACCTGCCTGGGCTTGTCCTGACAACAATATAGCAGAAAAGAAAAAACCAACAGGAGGCACGAGATCAATGCACTTCTCCTACTCCTATTGGTTAATATTTTAGGCCAATATTTTGGCATATTTTAAAAATTAAAGGCCAAATGCAGATTTTACCTGATCCACATAATCCAACTTCTCCCAGGTAAACGTTTCCACTTCTCTTGTCACTGTTTCACCATTTCCTTCAAAAGTAAAGGTTTTTATTTCTGGTATCCTTCCCATGTGACCATAAGCCGCAGTTTCAGAGTAAATTGGTTCTGTAAGCTTGAGCCTTTTGATCAAAGCAGCAGGTCGCATGTTAAAGATTTCTGCAATCTTAGCAGCAATCTGACCATCATTCAAATCAACATTTGCAGTACCATAAGTGTTTACATAAATACCCATTGGCTCTGCAACTCCTATCGCATAAGATACCTGAACGAGGATTTCATCTGCTACTCCGGCAGCCACCATGTTTTTAGCAATATGTCTGGTAGCATAGGCAGCAGACCTATCTACTTTGGAAGGATCTTTTCCAGAAAAAGCACCTCCGCCATGAGCTCCCTTACCTCCGTAAGTATCTACTATAATCTTACGGCCTGTAAGCCCGGTATCACCATGAGGCCCTCCGATTACAAATTTACCCGTAGGATTGATATGGTATTTTATTTTATCATTGAAAAGAGCCTGTAATTCAGGTTCCAATTGAGCTTTTACTCTTGGAATCAGTATGTTGATGATATCGCTTTTGATTTTGGCAAGCATTGCTTTTTCTTCATCAAAATCATCATGCTGAGTTGAAATAACAATAGCTTCTATTCTTTGTGGCTTATTGTCATCACTGTATTCAATCGTTACCTGAGATTTGGCATCAGGCCTCAGGTAAGGAATTTCTGAATTTTCCCTTCTCAATGCCGCTAATTCTATCAACAATTTGTGTGATAAGTCTAACGCCAAAGGCATGTAGTTTTTAGTCTCGTTGGTAGCATAGCCAAACATCATTCCCTGATCTCCAGCTCCCTGCTCCTCCTCATTCTCTCTTTCTACTCCCTGATTAATATCCGGCGACTGCTCATGAATCGCAGAAATAACACCACAAGAATTTCCATCAAATTGGTATTCTCCCTTTGTATAACCTATTCTATTGATCACATCCCTGGCAATCTTCTGAACATCCAGATAAGCACTTGATTTCACCTCTCCACTAAGAACGGTTAGTCCTGTAGTGACCAATGTTTCACAAGCAACTTTCGATTTTTTATCAAATGCTAAAAAATGATCGATAAGTGCGTCAGATATTTGATCTGCAACTTTGTCCGGATGACCTTCTGATACTGATTCTGATGTAAATAAATATGGCATATTTAAATGATTATTTTTAAGCGGGCAAATTTATACTTTATTATGAACTAAAAGGAATTTTAGCGAAAATCTTAGAAATACAAGGAAAAAATGACAGGGATTTTATGAAGGTCAGGTGTCTTAGCAGACTTCCATTCTTTGAGTGTTTTTGTTTGGATCAATTCTTTTTCTCCGGTAATATCCCTTGCTATACTCAATCTGGTTGAAGGATTACAATTTTCAATTAAATCATTCAACAAATGTCTGTTGCGATAAGGTGTATCCATAAAAATTTGAGTTTGCTTTAGCTGATAGGCATGCTCTTCCATTTGCTCTATTTTTCTAATTCTTTCTCCTTTATCTATTGGGATATAACCGTGAAAAACGAAAGATTGCCCATTGAAGCCGGAAGACATCAATGCCATTAATATAGAAGAGGGACCAACCATTGGCACAACCTGAATGCCATTTTTATGTGCAAAATCAACTGCCAATGCTCCCGGATCAGCAACACCAGGGCATCCGGATTCGGACATAACTCCTACATCCTTCCCCTGAAATACAGGATGTATTAAAGCTTCCATTTTATCTGATGGCGTGTCCTTATCAAGCAATTCAAAGTGTAAAGATTCTATTGCTACTTCCAATTTCAAACTACTAATAAATCTTCTGGCTGTTCGGAGGTTCTCTACCAAAAAATAGTTCAGACATTTTATAGTTGACCTGATATGATCTGAAATCACAAAATCCTGTGTTCCTTCAGAAATAACAGTCGGAATAAGAATCAGTTTGCCTTTGCTCATCGTTATTTCCTTAAGTTATAGAGTAAATTTCATCACTATATCATAAAACTTGTCAGGATTATCAGCATGCAACCAATGACCGGAACCAATAATGGTTTCAAATTGAACATTAGGAAATATATCTGAAATATCATCCAAATCATCATCTTTTACATAATCTGAATTACCTCCACGTATAAATAAAGTTGGTACTTCAATTGGTAAATAATAATCCAACTCTTTTCCTACTTCATCTATGTTATTACTGATTGTATCAAGATTCATCTTCCATGAAAATGACCCATCTGCATTCCTTTTTAGGTTTTTCATCAAAAAAGTACGTGTGCCAACCTCTGATATGTACTCTGACAATACAGCTTCAACATCATCCCTTTTTTTCAAAGAATCCAGTGGCACGCTTTTTAACCCTTCAATGATCAACTCATGATGAACAGGATAGTATTTTGGGGCTATATCTGCCACTATCAACTTTGCTACTTTTTCGGGGTGAAATGCGGCAAACTGCATAACAGTCTTTCCACCCATGGAATGCCCAAGCAAAATTGGATTTTTTAAACCCAAATAATCTATCAGATCTTCTAAATCCTCAGCCATCACACTATAATCAAAAGCACTATTATGAAATGATTTTCCATGATTTCTCTGATCTACCAACACCACTTTGAAATGCTCCGAAAACCTTTTTCCCAGCGTAATCCAATTATCAAGCGACCCAAATAATCCATGCAATATGATCAGTGGCTGGCCTTCTCCCAACACCTTATAGTTCAATAACTCTTTCAATTTTTTAACTGTCTAAGGTATAATTGAATAGTATTTTCTAATCCAAAATACAAAGCATCACAAATCAGTGCATGCCCAATGGACACTTCATCTAAGTTTGGAATGTTATTGTTGAAATACGCCAAATTATCTAAATCCAAATCATGTCCGGCATTTAGTCCTAAACCCAACTGTATTGCAAATTCAGCAGCTTGAAAATAAGGGGCAATTGCCTGTTCTTTATTTTTTAAATATTGCGTAGCATATTGCTCCGTGTATAGTTCTATTCTATCAGCTCCTATTAAAGGTACTTTTTCTATTTGCTCTTTGTCTGGATCCATAAATAAAGAAACCCTGACTCCACTTGCCTTTATTCTTGCGACAACATCAGTAAGAAATTGATCATGAGTGGCTACATCCCAACCGGCACATGATGTAATCACATCCGGGCCATCAGGTACCAGAGTCGCCTGTGCAGGTTTTACCTCATCAATAATCTTAAGAAACCGCTCATCAGGATATCCTTCAATATTAAATTCAGTAGTAACTACTTCACTGATTTCATACACGTCCTTTGTAGTAATATGTCGTTCATCTGGTCTTGGATGAATCGTTATCCCCTCAGCACCAAACCTTTCACAGTCTCTGACTACCTGAACCAAATCAGGATTGTTTCCACCCCTGGCATTTCGGATTGTTGCTATCTTATTTACGTTTACACTTAATCTGGTCATTTCTTAAACAATTAACTCATCTTAAATAAGAGGAGGTACATTACTTTACTCATTTTTAATATTACTATTTGTTCATCAAGAATAATATGCCACCTATTATTAAATTGAAATTACGAAACTATTAAATTAACTGACAAAAATCCTACCTTAATACAATAGTAAATAACTCTATGTTTTCTGATTTCATCTGATTTGGAATAAATACTTTACCAATTCTTTTGATAATTCTTTCTCTGGAAGTCCATTGCCCCACAATTGACTCATTCCTGTTACCTGTGCTTTGGTATCTGATTTTTTAGCATTCTCGTTCCGTATTTTGCAAAAGGTTTTGTCTTCGTTGAATAATGAAGCTGCAAAACCTCTGGCTCCAAGTGTGATCGACTTGGTCTTATCATACCTTAGCTTCTCAAAATTGGTAAATGCCAAATCCAAATCATTGGGATGATTGCTGAGACACTGAGCAAAATGCCACGCATCCTCTATTGCCTGACATGCCCCCTGACCACTCGTAGGTAAAGCAGCATGAGCGGCATCTCCAAGCAAGCAAACATTGTTTAGATGCCATTGCTGAATGGGATCATTATCAAAGACTTCTATCCTCCTGATGTTTTCTTCAGCTGTAGCTTCAATGATTTCCCGAACAGGATGAGACCAACTTTTGAAAATTGAAACCAATTCATGTTTATTTCCACCAGAAGGTTCACCAAGTCCTAAGGGCAACCTCTTACAGCCAGCCCAATAAGATTTAGTGTCGGAGATGGGAACATACCCGAAGCGCTCTCCCACTCCCCAATAATCTTGAACGCTTTTATGTTGATTTATGTCAAGGGGAGTTCCATCAATCAACCCAACCCAATTCACATAATGCTGATAAAAAGGCTTGTTGTTTCCGGTTACAAATTTTCTTGCAATTGATTTCATTCGCCCATCTGCTCCTATTATTATATCAGGAGTAATTTTTTCTTCATCGCTAAATTCAACACAAGTCTGGTTGTCCTTATCAATATAAATGTTTTCAACATTTCTGGAATAATTGATATCTATATGAAGGCCTTTCAGTTTGTCAAGCAGGATTTGAGTTAACTCATGACGACTAACCGCATAACTGGAAAAACCGATTGCTTTTTCCAAATCTGTTATGGACAATTCTCCCAAAAGCTCTCCATCAGAAGACTGCCGGATCATTTTCAACACCCGTCCTCCTATTTTGCTTATTTCAACATCAAGTCCAAGATGATGAAGAATGCATGTTGCATTTGGCCATAGTACCAAACCTGCACCTGCATTTGCTGATGACTCTTGCCTTTCATAAACTTTGATTTGGCTAAATCCTCTCTGACACAGGGCAATTGCAGTGGTCAAACCACCAATTCCTGCACCCAGGATAGCTATTTCATGATTTAGCTGAGACATCAAAATTCTTTATATGCCGTGTGAAAGCCATAAGCATTGAACTATCTTCACCTTATAGAAACCAACGAAAAAAGGATTTTTAATTTTTAACCCAGTAATCGATTACCAGCACATCTTCGAGAACCGGCCCCAGGATTTCACCAAATGCTTTATGATCAGGATGTGGCAGGTATATTGTCCGGTCTTCTTCGCTATCGAATGTAAGAAAAAAGCAATGGGTAAAGCCTTTATCCAATCCTTCAGGGCTATTGTTTAAACCCCACTCAATATCCTCTATCTGGGGTATTTTCCCTTTTAAAGCAACAAATGCATCTTTGGCTTTGGCAATACCTTCAGGAGTAGCACTTTCTTTAAACTTCAATAGCACCACGTGCCTCAATTGATCTTTTTTCATGGTTGATGTAGGTTTTTCTTCTGATTTGGTTTTCTGATTTGTCGTGCTATTGGCGCATCCGGAACCAAGGATAAAAACAAATAATAAAGCCGTAACATACGACTTGAAAAAAAGGTTTTGGTTTTTCATTAGATGGGGTTTTAGACATTAAGCTTCCAAAGCTAACAATACCGATGCAACTTTCCTTATCGGTTTTACTTTGGAGCCTTGAATACCGGCACAGCACTGCATGCCTCTCCATACATGATGCTTTTGGCCACAGGCTTCAAAAGCCTAGTGATTTCCACATAAGCAAACTCAGGTACAGGATACCGTCCACATCCTTTGATGATCACCCTGGCATCTTCAAACTCTTTCAAATCAATTTTTGACAAAGCATCCTGAAACAAATACTGCTCAAGTTTTTCCAAAGAACCATAAATTACATTTTTCGCAAAAGGATCTAATGCCGATACCAACAGCATGTATGCCCAAGTGGGCACTATGGCATCTGTAGAACAAATAATAGCAACATTCTTGTCCTGATATGCGGACCAGTCATTTTCTTTCACGAAAGCACGAAAATCCTTCTCTTTCAATACAAAACCGTTGAACAAGTTTTCTTTGATGTCATAGACAACCCTTTCACCTTTGTCATAGTAGTCTTCCAGATCAAAATTGGTCAATGAACTATTCGCCACCCGATTTACAATTTCTCCTTCCATAAAATTAGAATTGCTTCTTTTTTGATTTAATGATTCTGAATTCTTTCAGGTAGAACGGTTCGTAGTAAGCCAGGTTTTCAAATTCACCTTTTTCGTACCTGGCATAAGCCAATTCTCCTATCTCTTTGGCTGAGGGGATGATGTTTCCAATGAAAGCAGCGTTTTCATGAGTTAAAATAGGTTTGCACTTACTGGAACCATCTCCAAAAAACAATACTTTTTTTTCTCTCAGGTAAGCAAAAAAAGAATCTTCGTTAACGATTTCCGCTTTTGTTTCTTCTATAATTTCCATCTGTCCGGTAATCATCATGCAATACACTTCCAATCTTCGCGCATCAATCATAGGGCAAAGTAGCACCTCTTCGGTCGTAATATTAACCACTTGTCGTGCCATAGATTCTAATGTGTTGATTGCTAACAATGGCTTATCCAATGCATAACACAACCCTTTTGCAGTAGATACTCCTATTCTCAGTCCGGTATAAGAACCCGGGCCAGCTGATATCGCAATGGCATCCAATTCTGACATCTCTATTCCCACATTCTCCATCAATTGCCTGATGATAACATGCAAAAGACTGGAATGTGATTTTTCTATATTGTACTGCTGCAAGCCTATCAGTTGACCTGACTTGTGTACGGCCACCGAACCCGAATTGGTAGCAGTTTCTATGCTTAAAATAATACTCACAAGGGGTTTATTTTGCCAACAATTTGTTGTAACGCTCCTGATCTTTCAACACCTCAACGGCTTGTACTACGGCAGGATCATGATCTAAAGATGCTTCCACTACCCCTGTATGCAGGTAATATCTGCTTACGATCTCTTCTTCCAACAATACTTTTACTTCTTCTTTATAATCAATAAGATAGGACACTCTTACATTTTCTAACCTGTTTTTCAGTTTGTCTATCTGATCTTTTAGGCCATTATAGTATTTTTCGTTTTTCGATATTTTCTCCAATGCTTCAATAGCTCTGTCCATTTCAGAAGAAAAATCCAGGTCTTTCCCTTTTGCCCACTCAGTAAAATCCATATACTCCTCGTCTGACAATTCAAATTTTCTTGCATTGGGAATTTCTGCATGCTCGTAGTGGTATTTTGTGGCATAATCAAACAATATGTTTTGATTCACAAAATTCAACAGCAAATTAGAATAGTATTCAATTTCTACTGGAATGTCAGGATCTATTCCCCCTCCATCATATACCGTACGGCCATTTTGAGTTTTAAATGCGACTTTCAATGAATCCGGAATCTTTCCCACGCTACCGTCTGGATTTCTATGTGTATAATCAATTGCCTGAATGCATCTGCCTGAAGGAATATAATACTTGGCAGTAGTCAACTTCAACTGGGCATCATAAGGCAACTGCCGGGTACCTTGTACCAGCCCCTTTCCATAGGTTTTTTTTCCTATCAAAACGCCCCGGTCATAATCTTGGATAGATCCTGAAACTATTTCTGCGGCAGAAGCTGTTCCATTGCTTATCAAAACTGCTATTGGAATCTCCGCATCTGTTGCAGTTTGCAGTGCTTTATATGCCTGCCCTACATTAGACGACTTTCCTTTGGTACTTACAATTTCCTTTCCTTTTGGGATAAATACATTTGAAACGTTGACAGCTTCATTTAAAAGCCCCCCCGGATTTCCTCTTAAGTCTAAGATTATTTTAGTTGCACCTTCTTCCTTGAGCTTATTCAATGCGTCTGCTACTTCACTGCCGGCATGTGTAGTAAACTCAGACAACCGGATGACTCCAATCTCACTATCATACATACCAGCGTAGGTCACATTGTTTATTGTGATTTTAGCCCTTTCCACTGTCACCTCAAAAGGCTTCTCAGTACCATATCTTTGAACTAATAGAGTCAGGGTTGTATTGGGTTTTCCTTTGAGCATTTCACTCACTTCGGAAGTGGACAAATCCGAGAGGTCTTCTCCATCAATTTTCAGTATTTCATCCCCAATCCTCAACCCGGCTTTATAAGCAGGAAAATCCATATAAGGCATAACCACCGTACTTACGCCTTTTTTCTTCCCTACTATGGCTCCAATACCACCATATTCTCCGGTAGTAGAAGTTCTGTAGCTTTCCAGTTCTGATTCAGGAATAAAATCTGTATAAGGATCAAGTGACTCCAACATGGCATCTATACCTTCTACAACCAACTCTTCAGAATCCAGGTCATCCACATAATTGGCATTCAACTCTTTGAATAAAGTGCTGAAAATATCCAGATTTCTGGTAATCTGAAAATAGTTATCACTGAGTTGTGAAAAGGAAAATAAAGTGATGGCACAAATGCTTGCAATCACTCCAAGCATGAATTTCCTCATTGTAAATTTATTGGTTTGGAATTTAAACGCTTCAACGACTCAATTAGTTTAGACTCAATGAATCGATAATCGTGAATTTCTTTAGCAATGTAAATATAGGCAATAAGAAGGGATTGGTTTTCTTTCTTGAAAGACAAAAATTGCAACCTATTCAGTCGATATGCTTCTTTTACCCTTCTCTTCACCAGGTTTCGATCAACTGCCCTTTTAAATTTCTTTTTAGAAACAGAGACAAGCACCTGATGCCCTTCTACATCGGTTGAAGACAGATATTTAATACTGAATGGATAGATGAAAATTGATTTCCCTTTGAGAAAAACAGTATCGATCAGCTTTTTACTGTTCAGCCTGCTTTTTTTAGGAAAGTTAAGACTTTGGATATTTTCAGGTTCTATTCCCATACGAAGGACATATATGAATTAGGAATAGGCTGGTATTTGAGTTTTCAGTACTAAATACCAACAATGAATACCGGAGGAAAAATGGGGTTGGCTCATTTGATTATAAAGTTAATCAAATAAGCCCTACCTTAATGTTTTATTTTTTGTGTCTCTTTTCGTCAGAAACAGTCAATTTTTTTCTTCCTTTAGCTCTTCTTCTAGCTAACACTGCTTTGCCATTGGGATCAGCCATTCTAGACTTAAATCCGTGCTTATTTCTTCTTTTTCTTTGCGAAGGTTGAAATGTTCTTTTCATTATCCTGATTTTAGCTCTTAATTAACCGTCTTATAAAATCCCCGAAAAAGGAATTGAGGCGTATCTTTTGCTCCATTTTAAAAACGGAGTGCAAAACTAAATAGCTTTTATGGATTTACAAAGGATGGATGCTATTGTTTACCTTCTTTTTACAAACAACATTATATTGCAGTTTGATAACCGCTCATTCATTTGAACCGAACCTGTATGAACACCATAAAATACGAACTTTCTTTTCCAAATCCATTGACCCACTTCATTCATATTACGATGTACATTAATGACATCAACTCTGAGGAACTGGAGTTGATATTGCCAGACTGGCGTCCGGGAAGGTATGAGTTGTCAAACTACGTCTCTAACATCAAGGAATTTAAGATCTTTAGTAAAAATGAAGATGTTGTTGATTTTAGAAAAAAAGAAAAAAACAAATGGATAGCAAACACCTCTAAACATAAGGGCATCAAAATAAAATATACCTACTATGCCAACAGAATGGATGCCGGTGGATCTGTGGTCAATGAAGAACAGGTATATATAAATTTTATCAATTGCCTGTTATATTATCAGGGCATGCTAGATCAGCAACTCGAAGTTTCAATTGATGTGCCTGTCAATTACCTCTCATCATGTAGCCTTCAGAAAAAAGAAAACAATACTTATCTGGCGAAAAACTATGCTGAGCTGGTTGATTCGCCATTCATATCCAGTGAATCTCTTAAAAGATTGATTTACCATTCTGCCAGCACAGAATTCAATATTTATATCTTAGGAGAATGCCCTCTGGAAGACGCTCAGATTATCAATGATTTCAAAAAATTTACTGATCTCCAAATCAAACAAATGAATGGGTTTCCTTCAGGTAAATTTGATTTCATAGTACATTCTCTTCCTTATCGCCATTATCATGGAGTAGAGCACCAAAACTCTACAGTGCTGGTACTTGGACCAAACACTGCGGAAAGTAAAGAGAAGTATTGCATGGATTTGCTTGGCGTAGCATCACATGAACTATTCCACGCCTGGAATGTCACAAGAATTCGCCCTGCCGAAATGATGCCCTACGATTATTCGAAGGAAAACTATTACGAAACAGGGTTTGTAACAGAAGGCTTTACGACCTATTATGGAGATCTGTTTTTAGCACGCAGTGGTGTATTCGATGAAATCCAGTATTTGAACGAATTAAATACTATTTTCAAAAGACATTTTGAAAACTACGGAAGGCATAATTTATCGTTAACAGATTCTTCCTTTGACCTGTGGATTGATGGCTACAAGAAATTATTGCCTTCCAGAAAAGTATCGATATACGTAAAAGGAGCAACCGTGGCACTTATGCTTGACCTTACCATCAGAAAACACTCTTCAAACCAACACAGTCTGGACGATATAATGACTGAATTGTGGAACAATTTCGGGAAAATAGAAAAAGGATACTCCAAACAAGATGTCTATGATTTGATCAATAAATACGCTGGAGCTCAAGCCAATGCCTTTATCGAGAAGTATTATGAGGGGATAGTACCAGTGGAAAATGAATTGAAAGAATTACTAGCCTATATCGGTTGTGAGTTGACAACCAAAAATCACCCTGAATCTTCAGCTTCCCTCTTAGGATTTAGAACAGAAACCAATAGCTTAGGTACTATTATTACAGAAATAGCTCCCAACTCAATTGCGGAGAAACATCTATCCGTTGGTGATGAAATATTGACAATAAACGAAAAAAAGGTGGTAGAAGAAGGATTGACTCTATTCAGTGAAAACTGTACTCTACTTATTAAAAGGAATCACAAAGAAAAGCTCGTCACACTTTTAGCCAACGATGAGAGGTACTATCAAATTTATGAAATCACTCGTGACTCTCATGCTACAGATCAATGTAAAGAAAACTTTAAACTTTGGATTGGTAATGAATAAATTGTTGCAATCCACCTACAAATTAATCCACAAAACGCTTTAATATTTTCTTATAAGCATCAATGCGTCGATCCCGGAAAAACGGCCATATGCGACGTACATCTTCCGAATGAGATATGCTCACTTCAAGCACCTGATTTTCTTCCTGGTCAGAAGAAGACTGCTGAAGTATTTCGCCTTGCGGGCCCGCTACAAAGCTATTTCCCCAAAACTGAATGCCATTGGTCTGCCCGGACGGATCAGATTCGTGACCAGTTCTGTTTACTGATACAACCGGAATGCCATTGGCTACTGCATGACCCCTTTGTGAGATCATCCATGCGTCCAGTTGACGCTTTTTTTCATCTGCTGAATCCGTTGATTCCCAACCTATCGCTGTAGGATATATAAGCAAATCTGCACCTTGCAATGCCATCAAACGGGCAGCTTCAGGATACCACTGATCCCAGCAAACCAACACTCCCAATTTTCCCAAAGAAGTTTCAATCGGTTTAAAACCCAAATCTCCCGGCGTGAAATAAAATTTTTCGTAGTAAGCAGGATCATCAGGAATGTGCATCTTTCGGTATTTTCCGGCAATACTACCATCCTTTTCAAATACTACAGCCGTATTATGATAAATACCGGGTGCACGCTTTTCAAACAAAGAAGTAACCAGTACAATACTCAATGCTTTGGCTAAGGCTCCAAATCTCCTAGTGGAAGAACCGGGAATTGATTCGGCCAAATCAAAGACATCTACGTCTTCCGTCTGGCAAAAATAAGTGGAGTTGTGCAACTCCTGCAGTACCACAAGTTGTACTCCATTGGCTGCACAATCTTTGATGTTCTTTTCCAGTTTGCAAATATTTGCTTCTATGTCAACAGTATTAGCCTGCTGAACAATTCCAATTTTAATGACTTTTGAATTCATGATATCACCCCCTCCGGGTATTGCATAGTGACACAATGCAACGAACCGTGTTGCTTGGTCAAAGATGTACAATTTATTCCTATTACTTCTCTATCAGGGAAAACGGATTGCAAAATCCGTTGTGCTTCCTTATCTTTTTTACTTCCGTAAAACGGCAACAATACTGCGCTATTAATAATCAAGAAATTGGCATAAGTTGCTGGCAATCTTTCATTTTCAAAAAAGAGCGGGTCAGCCATTGGCAAAGCAACCAGCTTATACGGAACACCTTCTTTAGTTTTGAAATCTTTGAGCTCCGATTCCATTTTTGACAATGCCTCAAAATGCTCATCTTCTGAATCAGAACATTTCACGTAGGCAATCGTGTTTTCATTGCAAAATCTGGCGAGTGTATCTATATGACTGTCGGTATCGTCACCTGACAAATAGCCGTGATTGAGCCAAAGAACTCTTTGTGCACCCAACCAAGTTTTTAGGTAATCTTCAATTTGTGTTTTGGAAAACTGAGGGTTGCGACTTTCTGACAAAAGACACTCTGAAGTGGTAAGGATTGTTCCTTTCCCGTCAGATTCAATACTTCCTCCCTCAAGGATAAAATCATTGTGGTCTTTGTAGCCAACCTCAGGGTTAAAAATTTCAGCATCGCAAAGTACTTTTGTGATTATATTGTCCTTATCGGATCGGAATTTACTTCCCCAACCATTGAATCCAAAATCTAAAATTACAGGCCCTCCATTGTCCAATACTGTGATGCCACCGTGATCTCTTGCCCAGGTATCATTAGAATCTTGCTCTGAAAAAACAATATTTTCCATGTTGCAGTCAGTCAGCAATTCCTGTACCTCTGCTTGGTTTTTACAAACCACCAATAGTTTTTGCCTACTGGATATTTCCCTAGCAATTTCTATAAAACACTCATTCACTTCATCGAGCATATAAGACCAATCAGTACCTTTATGTGGCCAAGTGAGTTGCACCGCACTTTGTGGGTGCCATTCAGGGGGAAGAAAAAACATATTATATTGTAGTGATCTTATTTGTCATATCCGTTTAAAGGATTGTTGTCGGTTATCAAAGAAATTTAAAACAACAATTCCCTTTTTAGTAACCCGATAGAACAATTTATTGTGTTTGGTTAATCGGAAACCACGAATGCGATGTTCCGAATTTTCCAGCGTGCCTAAATATGGCCATTCTGCAAGTAACTCTATAATGCTATATGTTCTGACTACAAAATTCTTTACAACAGTTGGATTCCATTCTACCTCCAGAAACTCAATAATTTCATTAAACTTCCGGTTTGCTCTTTTAGTCCAGATTATTGATCTAACCACTTGACATGCCTTTCTTTTACTAAAGCGTGACTCAAGGTCTCGTCTGGCTTAAGGCTTTCATCAAAAGCCAACAAAAGTTCCTTTTTTTCGGATTCTGTCAATTCGTTCCATAGTTCACCAGTCTGGTTTTTGCTAAGACTTTTGATCAGTTCCAGCGACCCTTTTAGTAAACTCTCATCCTCTATACCATCAATAAGTTTATGAAATTCTTCTTTGGTTTTCATATTATCCTAAGTTTAAAGTATAAAGATATGGATTTTTCAATTATCTACTGCTTTTTGATTCCCAACCACTCCTTAGTCACTTCATTCAAGGACTTTACTTTGTATTCAAAATCACCTTTGAGTTTGTCACGGATTGCGCCCATATTGTCCAACACTTCCTGTATCGACTCAGGAATTTCTTCATTGAGAAATTCCTTTATCCTTTTGGCTACTGTAGGAGATTTACCATTGGTCGAGATTGCAATTTTCAAATCGCCTTTTTGCACGATCGAACCAAGGTAAAAATCACAAAGGTCGGGTTTGTCTGCTACGTTGCAGAGCAACCTTCGTTCTTTGGTCATTTTTTTTATTTCGGCATTGAGTCCATTGTCATTGGTAGCCAGTATCACCAATTCCATTCCGTCCAGATCGGTGGCTTCAAATTTCTTCTCCTGTAAAGAAATATTGGGGTAATTAGAGGCAATCTCCCTCACTTCCTCAATAAATTCCATAGCAACAATTTTAATCCGAGTTTCAGGACTATTGCCTAACACCGCTTCTAGTTTTTCCAAGCCAATATTCCTTCCCCCAACTATCAGAAGTTGCAATGTTTCCAGTTTTAAAAAAACCGGAAAAAGGGTATTCTTAGTAGTAGGAGAATTACTCATATCAGCATGAAATTAAAAAAAGCCTAAATATCTCTATTTAGGCTTTCCATAGTCTTTTTTAAAGGTGTTAAGCCTGAACAGCAGAGTCAACCAATTCGGAAACGGTTGTTTTTTGAACCTGTCCTAAAAAATATTCGGCTGCTGCCAAATACTTTTCAGCAAACTCAGCTGAAGCCTCATTTTTATTGATTTCTAATACTTGGTCTTTAAACGAACCTTCACTACTCCATATTTTGGCATCAGCAAACTGCTCATCCATATTATTAAGGATACCAATTTGGGTATTCACTTCTATGCTTTTGTCCGTCAACAGAGCTTTAGCTGCATTGATGAATGTATTGTATGAATGGTATATGGCATCAGCATATTGATTGGCTTCCAAGGCTTCCTTAGACCAAACAAGTTTTTCTTCTGCATCAAACAACAAAGTAGATACCAAGTCAATGATTACACCGGCGCATTCGCCTACTTCAGTCTCCACAGCAAACTGATCTGCTTTACCCCAGTCGATATAATCTGAAGGCTGCAATGTAGATTGATCTGCAAAAGGCTTTAACATTTGATAGAAGTAATCTTTTGTTTGTCTTCTGTAGTAATCAGCGTAGTATTCACCGTCATTGCTATTTTCATTATAATCTTCCAAAAGACACCTTAAAACCTGCGGTCCTTTTTTACTTGGAATTTTAATTACTTTTTCGGCAAGATACCCTTCTCCATTTGGCCTTGTTCCTCCACCCAGCAATACCTGAAGTGCAGGGAATACTTTTTTAGTTTCCTTGTTTTTCAAAGAACTACCATGAAAACCAATACTTCCAATACCATGTTGACCACAAGAGTTAGGACATCCACTTATTTTGATTTGGATATCATTATTACTGATAAAATCAGGATATTCGTTGATAATCACTTTCTCCAATTCCAGTGCAATATGGGTACTGTCAGAAACACCTAAGTTACAAGAGTCCGTTCCAGGACATGCCATGACATCTGCCGTACTTCCAAAACCCGGATCGGCAAGGTTCAATTTATGTAACGCAAGGAACAGCCCGCTCAAGGCTTCCTTAGTAACAAACCTTAATACGTACCCTTGATTTACTGTAACACGAATATCATCCGCTGCAAATTTCTTCACCACATCAGCAAAAAGATGTGCTTTGGCTGCACTCATATCTCCATTTGGCAATTTGATGGCTACTCCAAAATATCCATCCTGTTTTTGCGCAAATACATTGGTCTTTTCCCACGAATTGTATTTGGCAGCAAGAGCTTCCGGTATCTCTACAGCATCTACAGGTGACGGCAACACTGCATCAGGCACAATGTTTCTGTCTATCTTATATGATTTTACTTTGATTGACTTCCATTCTTCTTGTACCAGTTTCAATACTTCCTCTACACCTATATCGTTCATCAAAAACTTGAAACGCGCTTTTACCCTTCTTTTTCTTTCACCATATCTATCAAAAACACGAAGAACTGCCTCGGTAAATGGTATGATCTGGTCTTCTTCCAAAAACTCATAACCCAGCACTGCAGTTAAAGGCTGAGCACCCAGTCCACCTCCAAGCATCACCCTAAAGCCTCGTTTTTCTTCTCCGTCAACTACTTTCACTTTAGGAATGAATCCTATGTCATGAATAAATGAGATGCCTGTATCGGCATCACTAGATGAAAATGAAATTTTGAATTTTCTGCCCATTTCCTGACACACAGGATTTCTCAGGAAGTAACGGAAAGTTTCTTCTGCATAAGGAGATACATCAAATGGTTCTTGTGGATCTATGCCTGACTTAGGAGAAGCTGTTACATTTCTTACTGTATTGCCACAAGCTTCACGAGTTGTTATACTGTCTTGTTCCAATTTCGCCCACAACTCAGGAGTTTTTTCCAGACTTACATAGTGAATTTGTATATCTTGTCTGGTGGTAGCATGCAAATTTGCACTTCCGTATTCAGTGGAGATATCAGCGATTCGTTTCATCTGACTGGTAGTCATTCTGCCAAACGGAATCTTGATTCTTACCATCTGTACCCCTGGTTGCCTCTGACCATAAACACCCCTTGCCAGCCTTAAGCTTCTAAACTTGTCCGGGTCAATTTTCCCCTCCTTAAATAGCTCAATTCTATTCGCCAGGTCAATAATGTCTTTCTCAACGACAGGGTTGTTGAGGTCTTCTAGTTCACTTCTAAAACTTCTCATCTTTATCTTTGTGTTATGCAACAAAAAAGCCTTTCTCATTAATTTAAGAAAGGCTTTTGTTATATTTTATATTTAAAATCAAAATAATAAATTGTAACCCTTCTCTTGCATATATATACAACAGCAGCAATATGTCAATTTATCAGTTTGGGTAATATCGTCTAATCTCTGAATCATTAATGTCTGCTAAGAACGCAAAATATAATTTCAAGGTTCAAAGATAATGTAGAAAAATTTAAGGTAATATTTAAAACCTTCTTCTTTTGCAAAAAAGTATTCCCACCAAAAAGGATCGAATGTCCCTTATCCCGATTTAAACCCAATAGGGTCAAACACTTTCAGTCACGATCTCTTTAATATCCATCATTAGTTTATTGGCCAAATGTTCAGCAGTTGACAAACTTTCTGATTCTGAATAAATCCTAATAATAGGCTCAGTATTTGACCTTCGTAAATGAACCCACTCCTGATCAAATTCTATTTTTAAGCCATCTACCTCATTAATCGGTTGTTTCTTATATTTTTCCTTGACAGCTTTCAACACACCATCTATATCCATTTCTGGGGTTAGTTCAACTTTATTTTTTGAAATATGATAATTAGGGTACATTCCTCTGAGCAGCGAAGCACTTTTTCCAAACTTAGCCAAATGACTCAAGAACAAAGCAATCCCAACCAAAGCGTCTCTGCCATAATGCAGCTCCGGATAAATAATACCTCCATTTCCTTCACCACCAATTACCGCATTGGTTTCCTTCATTTTGGTCACTACATTTACTTCACCTACTGCGGATGCTTCGTAACTACCTCCATTTTTTAACGTGATGTCTTTCAATGCCCTTGTGGATGACAAGTTGGAAACTGTATTTCCTTTCACATTCTTAAGTACATAATCAGCAATCATTACCAAAGAATATTCTTCACCATAAGGCTCTCCCATTTCAGATACAAACGCTAACCTGTCCACATCCGGATCTACCACTATTCCCAAATCAAAACGCCCGGCTTCTACTTCCGAACAAATTGTTGTAATATTTTCCGGAAGGGGTTCGGGATTGTGAGGAAATTGTCCGTTGGGTTCACCGTAAAATATCTCGAAATTTTTAACACCCAGTTTTTCAAGTAGCAATGGTATTGCAATTCCGCCCGTAGAGTTCACAGCATCAACAGCGATTTTAAAATTCCTTCCGGTAATGGCTTCTAAATTAACCAAAGGCAGTTCAAGGATTTTATCGATATGATATTCTATATACGAATCGTTAGTAGTATAATTGCCCAAATCCTTACTCTGTGCATAGACCACTTGCCCACTTTCAGCAATCTCCAAGACTCTTTGCCCTTCTTCTTCGGAGATAAACTCACCTGTTGCATTGAGTAATTTCAACGCATTCCACCCAACAGGATTATGGCTTGCAGTGATGATTATTCCTCCCCCTGCATTTTCTACGGGTACAGCCATTTCCACAGTAGGGGTAGTCGAAAGTCCCAAATCCACTACGTCAATGCCCATGGCCTGAAGTGTGGAAGAAACCAATTGTGTTATATATTTTCCTGACGGACGTGCATCACGCCCGATCACTATTTTTTCTATACCTGAGTTGTCTTTCACCAATTGGCCAAATGCCGAGGTGAATTTTACAACGTCGTTAGGAGTCAAGGCTTCACCCTCAAGTCCACCTATTGTTCCCCTGATACCAGAGATTGATTTAATTAGAGCCACTTTTTATAACCTGTTTAAATGGGGGCGCAAATGTAGGTAAAGCACACCATACCCTGAAGAAAAATTCTTTTTTTGAAAAGGATTAAATTAGTTGGAGGAGCAAAATATACTTTAATATGCTTATTTAAACTTGTTCATTACTTTGGTCACTTCTG
The DNA here is from genome assembly GCF_040151475.1 of Reichenbachiella sp. MALMAid0571. NCBI lineage: Bacteria > Pseudomonadati > Bacteroidota > Cytophagia > Cytophagales > Reichenbachiellaceae > Reichenbachiella > Reichenbachiella sp. MALMAid0571. The sequence continues at coordinate 126,486 of NZ_JBDKWG010000147.1, forward strand.
ATTCAGGATTGCCACAAGCTTCTCCTGCTCCTACTGTTTTGCCACAGTACCCACATGCCTCACCTGTTTTGTTCAGGTATGGGTTTTGCGATGCGCAAGTGCCTTTGAACTCACCTTTTTTTAAAAAAATAAGCCGTACAGACATCATTATAAAAAATAGCGCAATAAATCCGATTCCTAGTAATACAGTTGTCATATTTAAAATATCTTAGTGCAAAATTAGACATTATTGAATAAATACAAGTGTTTTCAATTAACACTTTTAATATATAAACAATTCCCAATGACCGATACTAAGTCAATTTCAGACCCCAAAAGAGCCGAAAAACTTAAAGCATTTGACCGATTGCTTACCATTATGGACGAACTGAGGGAAAGCTGTCCTTGGGATAAAAAACAAACCTTAGAAACCCTGAGGTACCTTACAATTGAAGAAACCTACGAACTGTCTGATGCCATTTTGGAAAATGATTTGGAGGAAGTAAAAAAAGAAATTGGTGACCTGATGTTGCACATGGTGTTTTATGCCAGAATTGGGTCTGAAAAAGGAGCTTTTGACATAGGGGATGCGCTTAACGGCATATGTGAGAAATTGATTTACCGTCATCCTCATATATATGGGGACACCAAAGTGGAAAATGAGCAGGAAGTAAAGGCAAACTGGGAGAAACTAAAACTCAAAGAAAAAGGAAATAAATCCGTGTTGGGAGGAGTTCCGGGATCTTTACCGGCGCTAGTAAAAGCAATGAGAATCCAAGAGAAAGCCCGAGGAATTGGTTTTGATTGGGAAAAGAAAGAACAGGTATGGGAAAAAGTACAGGAAGAAATGACTGAGTTTGGGGAAGAACTTGAAAAAGGAAAAACCAGTACAGAAGCAGCAAAAGAAGAATTTGGTGACCTATTGTTTTCATTGGTCAATTATGCCAGATTCATCAACATAGATCCGGAAGAGGCATTGGAAAGAACAAATAAGAAATTTATCAAGCGGTTTCAGTATTTGGAATCTGAATCAAAAAAAGACGGTAAAACAATATCTGATATGTCTTTGACCGAAATGGACAAATATTGGGAAGCTGCAAAAAAACTATAAGTCCATTGACATGAAGCCAAATATAAGAATAGGATATGGATATGACGTGCATCAACTGGCACTTGATATACCATTTTGGATAGGGGGCATACAAGTTGATCACCACTCAGGGGCATTCGGACATTCGGATGCGGATGTGTTGATCCATGTAATCTGTGATGCACTACTTGGTGCGGCAAACATGCGGGATATTGGCTATCATTTTTCTGATAAGGACCCAAAATACAAAGGAATCGACAGCAAAATCTTACTTAAAGATGTAGTAGCTCTGATCAAAACCAAAGGTTACCTTATTGGAAACATTGATTGCACCATTTGCCTGCAAGAACCAAAAATCAATCCTTATGTCCCGGAAATGAAAGCTTGTCTGGCCACAGTAATGGGCATAGACGAGGAGGATGTGTCCATAAAAGCTACTACAACAGAAAAATTAGGTTTTGTAGGGAAAGAAGAAGGAATTGCTGCACATGCAGTAGCGTTGATTTACAAATCAGAAAATGCTTGAAATAATTAAAACCAAAGACGGCTCACATTCTTTACTGATTCCTGAAATGAATGAAACCTATCATTCTACCCACGGGGCACTAACAGAATCAAATTATGTATTTATAGACAAAGGATTAAAATACTACGTTGAAAAAGAGGCTACAACTCCGAACAATCACATCAATATACTTGAAGTAGGTTTTGGAACCGGCCTCAATGCACTGCTCACCAGTATTTATGCCAATACCCACAAACAATTAGTCAGTTATTTCTCTTTGGAAACAAATCCAATTGACCCGTTGATATTGGAGCAACTCAATTACCACAAACTCATTGACGACACGAAAGGTCAAGAGTTATTTCAATCCATACATGCCTGTGAATGGGAAAAATTGGTTGAAATAAATAAATACTTTAGTATTAAAAAAATCAATCAGGCTTTACAAGAGTATTCCGGTGAAACTGAACTTTTCGACCTGGTTTACTTTGATGCATTTGCTCCTTCCCGACAACCAGAAATGTGGGACATTACGTTGTTTGAAAAAATATATGGTTTAATGAAAAAAGGCGGAGTACTTGTAACTTATTGTGCACAAGGTCAATTCAAACGTGACCTAAAAGCCTGCGGTTTTGAGGTTGAAAAAATACCAGGGCCACCCGGCAAAGCAGAAATGACCAGGGCTTGTAAATGACCCTTTCCTTGCTCTTCATTGTAACCAAAGAAATCAAAAAACATTTTTGGCACCCATAAGATTAGCATGTTTAACTTGATGAGATGCCTGCCTTCGCAGACATGACAGCAATAGCTGTAGAACGGGATATTTATTTTCAATACACTACTGATAAATATTCATAATCTCTTTGCGATCTATATTTTTTTAATTAAAATTAAACGTTATTTATATTAATATTTAATAGTTAACAAACAAGGCAAACGCATTTGCAAATTCTTTTTACCCCCTGAATTCAGGGGTATATTAGGGTTACTGTTACTTTAAAAGATACCACAACTGGTATCATATCCGTTATTTTAAGTCCTTTTGTCATTTCGACGAAGGAGAAATCTTTCTTATTGACCTGCAATAAACAAAGAAGGTTTCTACCTGTTGGGAAACATGGCCTCCAAAGTCGGGATGACAAGGTGGCATTTGCTTAGCCTGACGGCTATGGCAACTGGTGCGATAAGGAGCTTTTTTAGATGCGTTTGCCTTAAAAAGGCATTAATAACAAACACCTAACTTATGAAACATTTATTGTTAATTGTTATCGCAGCTTGTGTATACGTAAATGCACTTGGTCAATCTTCTAAAATCGGAGTAAAATACGAAGGGGTGATTATCAATAATACCGGAGCATCTACTCCGGATCCTTCTGCTGTGCTAGATGTCAACTCTCAGGATAAAGGAGTGATCTTTCCCAGGCTTACAGCAGAACAAAAAAACCAAATCACTAATCCGGCTGAAGGTTTGTTGATCTATAATCTTACGACAAAGTTTTACGAATACTTTAATGGTACAGAGTGGCTGGTATTTGGGACAGCTCAAATACCCCCTAATGCCCCCTCAGGATTAGTAGCCACCTTTGTAAGCATATCTCGCATAGATTTATCCTGGACTGATAACTCTGATGATGAAACAGGGTTTATAATAGAAAAGAGAATTGGGGCAGGCGGCACATGGACAGAAATAATAACAGTAGCAGCAAACACGACTACTTTTTCGGATGACGATCTCGGGTCAGAATTTAGCGAAGGAGAAACTTATTATTATCGACTAAAAGCCACTAATAATGGGCTATTAAGTGAATGGAGCAATGAAATCAACGTTTCTATCCCCCCTTTCATTTCTACCTGGAAAACAGATAACGCTGGCACATCAGGCAACACACAAATTAAACTGCCACTGGAAAGCAGTGGCACTTATAACTTCAGTGTGGATTGGGGGGATGGCAATAGTGATGTCATTACAGCATGGAATCAAACAGAAACTACGCACACTTATGCCACATCAGGAACCTATACCGTATCGATAGCTGGTACTATAAACGGATGGAGATTCAACAATACTGGTGACAAATTAAAAATAACAAATATAAGCCAATGGGGCAGCCTATTATTGGGAAACAATGGCGGATATTTTTATGGGTGCTCTAACCTTGACCTCACAGCTACAGATACTCTTGACACCAGTTCTATTACTAATTTTAGCTCTGCATGGAATTACTGTAAAAGTTTAACCGCTTTCCCTTTAATTGATACAAGTGCTGGCACTGATTTTAGCTCTGCATGGAATTACTGTTCAAGTTTAACCTCTTTTCCTTTAATAGATACAGGCTCTGGCACTAATTTTAGTGTTGCATGGTCTCGCTGTTCAAGTTTAACCTCTTTTCCTTTAATTGACACAAGCTCTGGCACTAATTTTTCTAGTGCTTGGAGTTCTTGTAATAACCTAATTTCTTTTCCTTTAATTGACACAAGCTCTGGCACTAATTTTTCTAGTGCTTGGAGTTCTTGTAATAACCTAATTTCTTTTCCTTTAATAGATACAAGTGTTGGTATCGATTTTTCTTACGCTTGGGGTAATTGTTCTAGCCTAACATCCTTTCCATTAATAGATACCAGTGCTGGTACTAATTTTTATGATGCTTGGAAATATTGCTCTAGTCTAACATCTTTTCCGTTAATAGATACCGGTGCTGGTATCTTCTTTTCGGATGCTTGGAAAAATTGTAGCTCCTTAACATCCTTCCCTTTACTAAATACTAGCTCTGGAATGTGGTTTTTACGTACTTGGGAAAATTGTAGTTCTTTAACTTCCTTTCCGTTAATAGATACCAGTTCTGGTACTACTTTTAGTCGAGCTTGGAGGAATTGTAATTCCCTAACATCATTTCCTTTACTAAACACCAGCGTTGCTACCAATTTTTCTTACGCTTGGTCGGAATGCACCTCATTAACATCGTTTCCATTGTTAGATACAGGAAGCGGAACTGATTTTTCTTACGCTTGGTCATTATGTACTTCATTAAGCACATTTCCTTTATTGGACACTAGTGCTGGAATTAAATTTTCAAGTGCTTGGAATGGTTGTAATTCCTTAACATCATTTCCTTTATTAGATGTTAGCTCAGGAGCACTTTTTTATAGTACATGGTTAGGTTGCAGTGCCTTGACTTCTTTTCCTCAATTGGATACCAGTTCTGGAGGTGATTTTCGTTACACTTGGAGGAATTGTACTTCCTTAACATCATTTCCTACCTTAGATTTAGAGAAAATGCATAATGGGACAGGTTGTTTTGAAAACACTAATATTGGAGCAACATCATACAGCAATTTATTGGTGGATATAGAAAGTAAAAACAGCAATACCGGCGTTACATTTCATGGAGGAAATGCAACCTATAATGCTGGAGCATCCACTACCGCAAGAGCGGCACTGGTAGCAAATTCCTGGACCATCACAGATGGGGGGCAAACGCCTTAATGATGGATTTTGACTTACTTCTAACCTGAGTTCGATTAATATTACCAAAAAAACTCGTAACCGTCACTCAGAGGAGCTTTTATTGGAAAGTGCGATAGGAAGCGACGTGAGAGTCCCTATGAATAAGAGATTCTCACGGCTTTCAACGCAAAGCCCAGCCCAAAAGCCTCTGAATGACGAGTTTTTGAATAATTTTAGAATCGAACTCAGGGTTCTAAAACCTAGTACCAAGCACCACTGTTTCTTTCATTATTTCTTTATTGCCATTGGCGTCAAAAAATTCAAAGTAAATGGCATAATAACCGGCTCTTGCTCTTGAGCCTCTGTTGTCAGTTCCATCCCAGGTAAAGAAACCCGAAGTGGAAAGTAAATCGCCCTGAGCAAGGGTTTTCACCAGCCTGCCAACAGGATCATACACATTTACATTGGCAAATGTCCCTGCATTTTGGAGGTCGTAACTGATGGTTGTGAAATCATTTACTCCGGTATTGTCAGGCATAAATACTTTTGGCTCTATGCTTAGTGTACCGCTTATTTGAGATTCCGTTTTGAATTGTGAGTTCATCAATCCCGGTGTGGCAAAACCAACTGTACTCGCAGCAGATTTCCAGTTGTTGGGATCATTGGTAGCTCCATCAAAACTGATCCTTTCCAAAGACACTCCATCCACCTTATCAAGCAAAGCAAAATGAAAGTCACTGTCATAATCAAACAAGTCAATGACATTATCCAGCGAATCCAGCAAAATCACTGATCCTTGTGAATCAGCATACGCTGGAAATGGAGACATTTCCAAAAAAGTACTTTCATCGCCACTTGGATAATCAGCTTTGAGGGTTGTGGCATTACTGGTAAAAACAAGAAAAGTGTGAGGCAAAAAGACATAATCTGTAACTGAGATCTTGTCTGCATCAATTTCCCCGGCAGAATTATAATTCGCCAATTGCCAGTTTTTCAAATTGATGGCTTTATCCGATTTGTTATACACTTCTACAAAATCCACACCGCCACTTCTGGGGTTGAATAGAATTTCATTTAAAACAATGTCGCCCGCCACCCCTTGTTCGGGCAATACAAATTCTACACTATTAGACTCGGACCGGATCATATTCCCAACACAATCATTGAAATTTTCAGCTTCTATGGCATAAACCACCTTTGGAGATATTTCATCACTGAATGTCAGTGAAACGTTTTTATTTCCTACTTTATGAAGAACTATCTCATCGATGGTCAATTGTGGATCGATGGTAAAAAAACCGTTTATAAATTGATTTGGGTTTAATTTTTCATCAAAAATCAATTCTACTTTTTTGTCGGGTTTAGCAATTGCTTCTATCAACTGAGGTCCCAGATTATCAGGATTTGGAGTGGAAACAGAATTTTCTTTTCCAGGGGTTCCACCCGACAGGTCTATGGATGCCGTCCAGTTATTCTCTTCCCCACAAGGGTTATTGGTATCAATCATTTCCAATGACCAACCTCCGTCTTTCTTGTTACTGTCTTTGTACCAGCTTTGTTGATAGGTCAACGAAAACACAAGGTTTTCTGCTTCATAGATAGATATTTGTTCTCCTCCGTTGCTTAGCGATAGCCAGTTCCCTACTGACAATATATTTATACCGCTAAACAAATCCGCACTACCTGAAGGAACCAAAACCAAATAGGAATGAGACAACATTATCTTAGTTGGCAAGCTGGTTTCCGAATTTTCATCCCTGAGAATTAAACCAGACAGTTCTATATTTTTATCAGACGCATTGTAAATCTCCAGATATTCCGTTTGCGGCAAGCCCACTTCGGGATCTGGATCAGCCATTATTTCTGTAATCAGCAATTCATTAAACTTTGGTTTGGCACCTTTTCCAAAAGGGAAACTATAGGATTCAATTGCATTTCCTGCGCAATCAGTTACATTATTTATTCTAAGTGTATCCAGTTGACCTTCAATCAATGCTTGTTCCAAAATCAGCGTTAATTTACTTTTATCCTGCCCAAAAGCTTGAATTTGATCGATTGTTAAACCTCCCGAAAAAGTAAAATTTCCAATGATCATACTCTCAAAATCCATTGGTTCATTAAAGCTTATTTCCATGGAAACATCCGAGACAAATTCGATCTTAACCACTTCAGGTACAGACTGATCAGGTTCGGTATTGAAAAGGGAATTTTCCCTCCCAGGAGTACCGCCACTGGTATCGTCCGAAGCAATCCAATTTAAACCAGGCAAACATTTTTCTCCCAAGGAAAGTCTTTCTATCGAATATCCACCATCCTTTTTTGTTTCATCCCTGTACCAATCGCTTGAATAGACAACCTGATCTAAGATTATTTCACTTTCTGCCACTGACAGTACGAGACTATCTTCTGAATTTCCAAGTGAAGGAAAATTAGCTATTCCCAAGACATTTTGGTTCTCAAAAAATAGTGCATTGCTCGTAGAAGTAAGAATAAGGTACTGTCCTGCCAAAAGTGAGTAACCACTGAGTAAAGTCTGGCTGGTTCTATCTGAAAGCTGAATTTGGTCAAGAACAATCTTTTGGTTGGAATTATTGTAAATCTCCAAATATTCTACATCAGGAAGGCCTACTGAAGGGCTGGGGTCAGCCATGATTTCCGTAATTAGTAGTTCTCCTGATTTAGGGATGTAAGGTGCGATATAAGTAAAACTCAATATTGTTTCCTCAATCACATTCCCACTAAGGTCTTTGATATTGCTGAGGCTTAGATTGTATGACACACCACCCTGAAACATGCCATCAAAAGTTAGGGAGACGGTATTAGATTCCGATAAATACTTTACAGTTATTGGCTTCCCAATGCCTTCAACAAGATAGTTTGATAAGATGTCTGTAGTGGCATTATTTAACGGCTCTGAAAACGAAACATTCAAAGATTGTTTTGAAATTACTGTTACTTCTGTTGCTACCGGAGCAACCTCATCTTTGGAAAACTCAGCAACAAAAGCAGGAATCATGTTTCCAAATTCATTGGTGAGCATTCCCCAATCTAAGGTATAATTCACCCCGTTTATAAATTCCTTTTCAAAAACCAACCTTACTACCTTATTGTCTTCCTGATCTGGAATGACCAGTATCGGAAAACTAAAATCAGGAGTCACTTCAAATGTATTTGTCTCTATAAGAGAAGATTTGTCTATTCCTACTTCAAATGCAATTTCAAGCGTATTGGCATTCAGTATTTTCATAGATGAAAACCTCGAATCAAAGAAGAAGCCATATTCAGATTTAACCATGAGATTTTCGTTTTCATCATGGATATTCTTTACTTCCAGAAAGTTATTGCTATTGTCTTCTATAGAATTAGGAAAAGTAAAACTTACTTTTTGATGGTTTATAGGGTCAATTTCTATTGAAGCAGGGTTTTGTTCATGGTTCAATGTAGTGTTGGAAAGAACATTTAAATCGATTTCATTTGGTGTTTTGTTAAATACAATTTCCAGTTGGTTTACTGACAAAGTTGAAATTTTACTTATATAAAAACTTTGATAGTCGAATGTGGTCTGAACAGGATCAATCAAAGTGTTTTCCCTTTGATCAGTCAGGTTAGAAATAGTGATAGGAATATCTGAAACTTCTGGAAATATTCCGTTAAAGGTCAATCGTACTATATTTTGATTTTCAAGGTCAATGGTCACTGTTTCCGGATTTCCTATTTCACCTATCAGGAAATTATCCACTGATGTTGCACTGATTTTTTCCAGAGATTCGCTAAAAACAAGGGTTAATTCACTTTCCGAAAAGACGATGATACTATCCAATTGAGGCGGAAAAATGTCGTAAGTAAATGGTGTCCTAATTCTTGTGGCAATTTCATTGCCAGAAATATCTTTTACATTGTCAACAATTAATTCAAAAGTCACTTCCGGTTCAAAGTCACTGGCAAATTCCAGAATGACAGTGGAATCATTTTCATTCAAAACTCTGGAAGTAGAAAAATATTCATCATAATAATAGTTCTCAACAGATTGTGCTGATACTTTTTCAACCTTTTCATCAAACCATACTTCCAGCGTATTAGAGTTAGTTACTGTCAATGACTTGACTTTAGGAGGCCGGGTATCATATACAAATGAGTATTCTGGAGTGGAAACGAATTCTCCAGAAGTATTTTTGATGTCTGTAGTACTTAAAATTAATACTTTGTTATCGTCTAAATTGTTTTCAAACAGAAGATGGAATAAGTTTTCATCAGTTTGATCGACATAGACAAGAGATGGATTTCCGACCTCATTATCTACTGAATAATTGAGTTTATTCAATGTTGTAGATGGATCAATATTTTCACTATATCTAATATCCAATTGGTTAATTGATTTGACCATTACAGTATCAATTGCCTGATCATAAGTGAAATTGGAAACAATCGCACTTACCAGCGCATTTTCTTTGATGTCTTTCAGGTTTTCGATTGTCAACTCTACTGCCTCCAATGGCTTGAACTCATTTTCAAATGTCAATTGGATACGGGAAGGGTTTTCTCCAAGAATCGCTGAAGTAGGATTTTCCGATTCAGTTCCTAATGTATAGTTACTTTCGGTTTCTGCTATTTTCTCTTCCAAAGGTTCATCAAAAAACAGTTCTATTTTGTTCAGGGAATTGATTACAATGCGCTCCAGATTTGGAGGTTCAATATCATAGTTCAATGTCAAAGTATTTTCAACAATTGCATTGCCAGTACAATCCTTAACACCTGATACGCTGATCTCATAACCCTTTCCTGAAATCAAATTTTGCTCCAAAACCAACATAACCAATAAATAGGAAGGATTTATTGATGCTACTTCGAGCATTGTTGAACCCTCACTGATTGCATAATTTGCAGAAATAAATGATGCCTGATCAATCGGTTCATTAAATGTCAGCTTTAGAGTGCTTTCATTCAATGCCTCTACAGCAATCAAATTGGGGCCAAAAACATCCGAGGAATTATCATAATTTGAGTTTTGTGCTCCGGGAGTTCCTCCACTAGTATTGGTTGAGGATGACCAATTGCCTTGATAGTTGCAGACCAATTCCGGATTAATTTGCTCCAAAGTCCAGCCTCCATCCGATTTTTCACTTTCATACCAATCTGATGAAAAAGTGATACTATCCACCAAATTATTAAGATTATCCATTAACAGTACAGGCTCTCCTCCATTGATTAGCGTATTCCATGAAGTCACCCCGATAACATCTCCAAAAGTTTCAAAAGCTGTAACATCACTAATGGCAGTCAATATCACATAACTTTTAGCATTCAATACAAAATCCGGTATTTCTCCACCTGTAAGTTCAAACCCTCCAATATTGATTGCCTTTTCGGTAGTGTTGTACAATTCAACAAATTCGGCGTTTGGCAAGCCTATTTCGGGTGTAGGGTCTGCAAATATTTCATTGATTACTATTTGTCTGGATTCAGTTGGTGAAATAATTTCAAAATCCTTACTTATACTTTCAGCAATGGCATTTTTTGAAGCATTTTCAACTCCTCCGACTGTTAATACATAATCATTGTTTACAAATGAAGTTGCAAATGTCAAATGGATTTTGTTGGCATCTGTACCATCCAATACAGCAGTTTCAGGTGTTCCAATATTGAAATCGACCACATAATTATCAAGTGTTTCAACAGAAACCTGATCTATATTTTGATTAAAAATCACACCGATGGTTGTTTCATCTATTACTGTTATTTCAATAATAGACAATGGCAAATAAGAAAATGAAGCAGTTGTATTAGGTTCGATGGAATGATTGCCACCATCCTGAACGTTGTTGACCGTAAGCGTATAATCAGCTTGTTGAAAATCTGAATCGAAAATCAAGTTTACTTTTTTACTATTAACGTTATTTAGAATTGCCAAAGAGGGATTGCCAATTTCATTATCCAGAAAATAATTATTCAACACTTGCGAGGAAACTTCATCTAGTTCCAGATTGAAAGTCAACTCTATTTCACTCTTTGATAAGACTTCAAGCGATTCAATAGCTAATGGTATAATATATTCAAACTGAATTGTTGATCCGGCTGTTACTTCACTATTGCCAATACCGTTTTCTAAATTGCCATAAGTGAGAGTGTAATTTGTCAGTGGTTGAAAAGGAGAATCAAATCTTAATATGGCTACTTTAGTATCATCTTGATCCAAGGTTACCGAATTGGATTGTCCTATAGAATTGTCAATGTTATAATTCGCCACCGTTTCAGCACTGGCTTCTTCCAGGTCATCATTGAAAGTAAGCTGAAGTTCGGTTTCAGAAATAGTTGCAACGGATTCCAATTCGAGTTGGAGATATTGGAAGTTTTGTACTATTGGGGTAGCCAGTGGGGTATTGCATTCATCGGCCACAGCAGAAATGGTCAACTCATAATCAGATGAGGATAAAGCCGAAACAATCAATAACACTTCATTCTGGTTGTCCACATCACGTGTAACAGAATTGATAGTTATCCCATTATTAATCGAATAGTTGGAAATAGTTTCAGCAGAAATCTCCTCCACATTTTTGTTAAATGTCACCTTGATTGATGAAGCACTTTCTACAGCAATTAAGCTCACTGCCAGATCACCATAGATTGATATGTCATCGAAATAAAATTTAGCTGCATTGGTTTTTGTATGAAAACAAACAAATCCAAAATATGAAGTAGTTGTATATGTATCATCCAGAAAAGATGCCCCTTCACTTAAAAATTCTGTGCCACCCGCCGAATCAGCATTAATTTCCCAATTTCCAATACAATCTCTTTTTACCTGAATTCTGGCTTTAACATTACCACTAAATGATGTACTTCCGGTAAACAATAGTGTTTCAGTTCCATTAGCATCATGCCTGAAGAATTTAATATAATCCTCATTAGATTGTCCTATTTCGATGTAATAGCCATCAAGATCCGTCTCTAAATTCTCTTGATTAGAAGCCAAATAAACCCTGACTTTGTTTGAACCAGACGGGGCGAAACGAAGGTCTATTAAAAATTCCCAGATTGCCTGATCAAAAATGGAACTGGGAGTGGACAAAAATAATACTGAGGTTTCATCAGGTCCGTTGGAATTTAACTGCGTTGATTCAATCTCAAACTCTCCCACATCTCCACTCCAAACAGGATTATTCGTGAAATCACCATCTGAGAAATCTTCATTGAACTGTGCCTTAACAACAAAAGGACTTAATGTTAAAAATACAACCAATACAACTTTTGGTATTAGGAATTTCACAATCAGGGTTTTAACTAAATAAATTTGTTGCATTTTGCACAATGGTTATTTGTCCTTTGTCATTTTAAATATAGTAATTTTGTGCTTTCAAAAGTGAAAAACATTTTTATCATTAAATTATAAAACAGTGAAACTAGCAATTGTAGGATCTACCGGACTGGTAGGATCAGAAATCCTAAAAGTACTTGATGAAAGAAATTTTGTATATGATGAATTGATGCTTGTAGCATCTGAGAGGTCCGTGGGCAAGAAAATTTCTTACAAGGGAAAGGAATTCACAGTGATAGGAATGGACGATGCGGTAGCAGCAAAACCGGATATTGCTATTTTCTCAGCCGGTGGAGGTACATCACTAGAATGGGCACCAAAGTTTGCAGCAGTAGGCACTATCGTTATCGACAATTCTTCTGCATGGAGAATGAGCCCTGACCACAAGCTGGTAGTTCCTGAAATCAACGCAAGTGCAATCAAAATTGACGACAGAATCATTGCCAATCCTAACTGCTCTACCATTCAAATGGTATTGGCACTAGGTCCATTGCACAAAAAATATGGTATTAAAAGAGTGGTTGTTTCTACCTATCAATCCGTAACAGGAACGGGAAAAGCAGCCGTTGATCAGTTGCAAGGTGAAAGAAATGGCACTGAGCACAGTAAAGTATATCCTCATCAAATTGATATGAATGTGTTGCCCCATATTGATGTATTCCTCGAAAACGGGTACACAAAAGAGGAAATGAAAATGATCAATGAAACGAAAAAAATATTGAATGATGATTCCATTCACGTGACAGCTACTTGTGTAAGACTACCTGTAATGGGAGGTCATTCGGAATCTGTCAATGTAGAGTTCCATAAACCTTGTGACCTGAAAGAAGTAAAAGAAATATTGGCTTCTACCAGCGGTATTGTGATTCAGGACGATCCTGCAAACAATGTCTATCCTATGCCATTGACCGCACACAACAAAGACGAAGTGTTTGTTGGGCGTTTGAGAGTAGATGAGTCAAATCCAAATTCTTTGAACATGTGGATAGTAGCTGACAATTTGAGAAAAGGAGCAGCTACAAATGCCGTTCAAATTGCGGAATATATAGCAGAGCACAATTTAGTATATTGATTGAGGAACTTTCCAAACCGGAAGTAATAGAGTTTGTCCTTCAGCATGAAAATGAAGAACCAACCAAGTTAATTCTGGGTCAGTCAAAATATAAAAACATACCTGTCCAACTGGCTGTAGCTCAAATACAGTCCAGGAAAAAGGCAAGAAAAAAACTCCCTGAATGGTATTCTGTTCAGGGAGTTTTATTTCCACATGGAGTATCTCTTGAGCAATGCTCTTCTGAACTTACTGCCAAATACAAATCCAATCTGATAAAAGGAAATACCCTTATTGACCTCACTGGAGGTACTGGAATAGATACTTTTTATCTTTCAAAGAGTTTTCAAAATACAATCTATGTAGAGCAAAATGAAGCACTTAGTAAATTGGCAAGGCATAACTTCTCAGCATTATCCACTTCTATCCGGGTTGAAAACTGCTTATCAGAGGAGTTTCTAAAAAAAGAGTCCGAACCTATAGATTGGTTTTATATCGACCCTGCCCGAAGAGATGAGTACAATAAAAAGGTGTTTCGAATAGACGACTGCACTCCTAATATTCTCGATATTCAAGAAAAGATCTTGAGTAAGTCAAAAGGACTATTGGTTAAATTCGCACCGCTACTCGATATAACAGAAATAACAAGAAACCTCTCCAACATATCAGCCATCCATGTGGTCTCTGTGAACAACGAGTGTAAAGAATTGCTAATCAAAATGATGAAGGGCTATTCAGGAGACATTGCAATGCATGCTGTAAACCTCCAGAGTAACGACCTGTTGCAGGAATTTTCCTACTTATTGAAAAATGAAAGTTTGTCGGATGTTTCATTTTCTTTGCCAAAAAAATATTTGTATGAACCAAATAGTGCTGTATTAAAATCCGGAGCATTTAAGTTGGTCGCCAATCAGTATCAATTAGAGAAACTTCATATCAACAGCCACCTTTATACTTCTGAGAAACAGGTGGCTGATTTTCCGGGAAGAACATTTGAAATCATTGGAATAGAAACACTAAAAAAACAGTATGTATTGCCTTATTTACCAGATGGGAAAGCCAATATAACCACCCGCAACTTTCCCATGAGTGTAAATCAAATCAGGAAAAAAACAGGCATAAAAGAAGGTGGCGAAATTTACATATTTGCCACCACATTGGTTACTGGAAAAGCCAGCCTGATAATATGTAAGAAAATCCGGACTTAGAATTCAAGATTTAACCTTTGAGCCAAATTATCAATTTTAGACTGTTCTTCATCTGAAATACCATCGGCAGCATTGGCAAACAAATACATGCACTCCAAGACAAATTCTTTGTCCGACTGATTGTCTTTAATGCTGTCATTTAGTGCATTCAAAAATTTCTTTTGCCATTTATCAATGTTATCTAATAAATAACGAAACTCTGTTCTAAACGCAATAGCGATCAATTCCTTGTCATCTTCAGGGCCGTTGACAAATTCTTCTGACAACCCTTTGGTTGCCATCACGATTCCGTCCCATTCCTCTTCATCCAAAACACCATCACTCATGCAGACCAATAATGCTGGGTATAACTTAGTTAGATAAGAGAACTGTTCCCTATTAAGATTTACTTTTCTGGATTTTTTGTATTCTTCATATAGAAGATCAACCTGGTTGCTCATAGTATGTGATCTAGTGTTAAGCATAAAATTATTTAATAAAAACCTTACCTACGCAATTTATCAATACGATTTTATTTAAAAAGGTAAACTTAAAATATGATTTATTTTATAATAAGTATAATGTTTCAAACGAAATAATTTGCAATTTATTGAATGTCAATTGCTTATATTATAAGTAAAGTCACGGTTTTAAGCAAAGTATTAATACTGATCAAAACACTTCAAAAAGCAAAGAATCTCAAAGAGCAACATGAGAAAAGATTATACACAGAGAGGAAGAGGAAAGATGTTGCGTTGCTTTCTTAAGAGTTGACGGCAAATTATTAGCTTTGCCATTCTCTAAAGATTTGAAATGAAAGAAAGATATATGCTGAGGGGAGTTTCTGCCTCTAAAGAAGATGTGCACAATGCCATCAAAAATCTGGATAAAGGACTTTTTCCAAATGCCTTTTGCAAAATCGTGCCTGATATGCTGGGTGGTGACAAGGCATTTTGCAACATTATGCATGCCGATGGAGCAGGTACCAAATCCGCTTTAGCTTATATGTATTGGAAAGAAACCGGGGACCTCTCAGTATGGAAAGGTATTGCGCAGGATGCGGTGATTATGAATATGGATGATCTGATTTGTGTTGGTGCTATTGACAATATCTTACTTTCATCTACCATTGGAAGAAATAAGAATTTGATTCCCGGAGAGGTGATAAAAGCCCTTATCGAAGGTACTGAGGAAGTTTTGGAGATGCTCAGAGAAAATGATGTTGATATAAAATCTACAGGAGGAGAAACTGCCGATCTAGGGGATTTGGTAAGAACAGTGGTAGTCGATAGTACTGTTATCGCCCGTATGCCAAGAAAAAATGTAATTTCCAATGATAATATCAAACCGGGAGATGTGATAGTTGGATTTGCATCCTACGGCCAGGCGACTTACGAATCGGAGTATAATGGTGGTATGGGCAGCAATGGCCTTACCTCAGCAAGACACGATGTGTTTCATAAAGACTATACAACTAAATTCCCGGAGTGCTTTGATCCGCATGTCCCAGAAGATCTAGTATTTACAGGAAATTATCATCTTACAGATTCGGTTGAAGACAGCCCTCTGGATGCCGGAAAATTAGTACTCTCTCCTACCAGAACCTATGCTCCTGTAATGAGTTCTATTCTTGCAGAGCTACGGGAAAACATACATGGTGCGGTACATTGCAGTGGTGGGGCGCAAACAAAAGTGCTTCATTTTGTAGAAAACTTACATATTATTAAAGACAATCTATTTGACATCCCTCCTCTATTTAAAATCATCCATGAGGAAAGCGGTACGGACTGGAAGGAAATGTACAAAGTATTCAACATGGGGCACAGACTGGAGCTTTATGTGGATGAAACTCATGCCAATGAAATCATTTCAATTTCGGATAGCTTTGGTATTGATGCCAAAATAATTGGCAGAGTTGAAAGTTCAGAGCAAACCAAGGTTACTATCAATTCCACAAAAGGAAATTTTGAATACCTTAAATAATCACTTCAATAAAAAGAATTACCTGTTAATATCGATATTAGCACTTTTGCTCTTATCAAAAGTCACCTTTTCTTATGGTTATAGCTTTAGTGATTCTTTAGAAATCAAAAAGAAAAGAAGCTACTTGGGCAGCTACTTTTCTGATGCAGGAAAGCTATATAGTGCACCTTTTCACTGGACGGGAAAAGACTGGTTTAAAGCAGGGGTTGTTGCAGGTACAGGATTGGGAATTTACGCATTAGATGATGATATTCAGCAATGGTCAGTTTCTGATAGAACAAAGGCCAGTCAGGATATTTCATCGGTTGCTGAAAAATTCGGAAATACAAGCTCCACTACCATTGCTTTAGGAGTAACTCTTGTTTCAGGGTTGATTATTAAAAATCAAAAAATGCAGGACATTTCATTATTGGCACTCAAATCAAGTTTACTCTCTGGTCTTTTGGCACAAACCATCAAAAACATTGGACACAGAAGCCGTCCAAATTCAGGGAATAGCAAAAATTCATGGTATGGCCCGGCAATAGGAGGAAAACACAAGGCTTTTCCTTCCGGGCACACTGCTACAGCCTTCGCATTAGCCACCACACTGTCACAAGTATATAAGGATAAGAAATGGATAGCTATTACATCCTATTCACTCGCTACTGTCGCAGGATTCTCTCGAATTCATGACAACAAACATTGGGCAACTGATGTTTTCGCAGGTGCTGTACTTGGCTATTTTACATCAAAGACCATTTTGAAGAATGAGAAGAAAAATGGACGTGAAATTTCATTCCAGCCTTCTATTCAATTTACCAATCCTGCTTTAACAGTTCTTGTTTCATTGAACTAGTCCAAACTGACTATAAAAATTTATCCCCTTTTTTTGCCTTCACTTCATTGATATAGTTTCTGAAATTTGCTTCATTGTCTTTTTCGCAAACCAGGAGGACATCATCAAAATCTGCTACCAAATAACCATCCAGACCTTGCAGTACTACAAGTTTTTCATGATCAGATTTGATGTAATTATTAGAACAATCACTTAACAGTACATTGGCATCAACTACATTATGGTTTTCATCTTTTTCACGCAGTTCATGAAGAGAATTCCATGACCCCAAATCAGACCACTGAAAATCTCCCATTACCACAAAGACATTAGAAGCTTTTTCCATAATGCCATAATCAATTGAAATATTGCTACACTGAGCATAGGCATTTTTGATAAATTCCTCCTCACTTTCTTCATAAAAAGAAGGAGTCCCTTCCTCAAACACTTGTGCTATATCAGGGAGGCAACTTTCAAAAGCAGAAATTATAGCCTTTAGCGACCAAACGAATATCCCGGCATTCCAAACAAAATCCCCACTTTCAATGAATTTTCTTGCCAAATCCAAATCCGGCTTTTCAGTAAAGGTCTTAACCTTTTTCACTTCGTTTACTCCCTCGTCATCGAGATATTGGATATATCCATAGCCCGTTTCAGGTCTGTTTGGTTCAATACCGATAGTAATCAGCTTTTCATCTGACTCAGCTGCATCTAATGCAGTTGAAATCACCGTATTAAACACATTTTCCTTAAATATGGCATGATCTGCCGGAGTTACTATCATTAAGGCATTTGAATCTTTCTTGTTGATTTTATAAGCCGCATAAGCTATGCAAGGAGCAGTATTTCTTCTAAAAGGCTCCAGTAATATCTGATTATCAGATATATCTGGTAATTGTTCCTTAACCAACGCACCATAATTATCGTTGGTTACAACCATTATGTTATCTTTGCTGGTAATATTTAAAAATCGATCATAAGTCATTTGGAGAAGAGACCTTCCCGTACCTAAAACGTCTATAAATTGTTTTGGTCGTGCATTGCGGCTATAGGGCCAAAATCGACTCCCTATACCGCCTGCCATGATTACTACATATATAGATTTGGACATTGAATATATAATTTTAAATTTCCACAAATATATAAGGATTGATGTGATGACTTTAGTTAGAGGTGGCTTAATTATCTGTTGATTTTAAATAAAATGAATTGATGATAAATAGGGCAATTCGAATAGATAAATATCACTTTTTTTATAAAGTGTAAGGTAACAGGTGTTTATTTAAGCATTAAGTCAATTTTATTTTGTATTTTTTGTTATATTCAATACCCGAATATAAACTAGTTATGAGAATGGTTGTAAGTCAGGAGGAAGAGATAAAAGATAAATTAAAAGAGGTCTTTGGCTTTAGTGGCTTTAGAGGAACTCAGGAAAAAATTATTAAAAATATATTGGCTGGCAAAAATACCTTTGTATTGATGCCTACCGGTGCAGGAAAATCATTGTGCTACCAGTTGCCTGCGATTGTAAGTGAAGGTACAGCAATAGTGATTTCACCATTGATTGCATTGATGAAAAATCAGGTAGATCAAATGAATGCATTCGGTATAAATGCACAATTTTTAAATTCTACGCTTTCACGAGCAGAGGTCAAAAGAGTAAAAGAAGATACCCTTTCGGGAGAAGTTAAACTACTATACGTAGCTCCCGAATCTCTCACCAAGGAAGAAAATGTAGCATTTTTAAAGGAAGCCACAATATCATTTGCAGCGATTGATGAAGCTCACTGTATTTCAGAATGGGGTCATGATTTTCGACCTGAATATCGTAGAATTAAATCTATTATTGGTCAGTTAGGAGATATTCCAATCATAGCATTGACGGCAACTGCCACTCCTAAAGTGCAGTTGGATATTCAGAAAAACCTGAATATGGAAGATGCAGACGTGTTTAAGTCTTCTTTCAATAGAGGAAATCTGTACTATGAAGTACGTCCAAAAGTTCAGGTTAAAAAGCAGTTGATAAAATTCATAAAAGAACACAAAGGGAAATCTGGCATTATTTATTGCCTTAGCAGAAAGAAGGTAGAAGAAATAGCCGAATTTTTGCGTGTCAATGATGTAAATGCCGCACCCTACCATGCCGGACTGGATTCGTCCGTAAGAATGAAAAATCAAGACGATTTTTTAAATGAAGATGTGGACGTGATAGTAGCTACAATAGCTTTCGGTATGGGTATTGACAAACCTGATGTCCGCTTTGTGATTCATTACGACACACCGAAATCATTGGAAGGATACTATCAGGAAACTGGTAGAGCTGGAAGAGATGGCCTGGAAGGTAAGTGCGTGATGTTCTATAGTCTGGATGATATTATTAAGCTCGAAAAATTCAACAAAGACAAGCCGGTAACAGAGCGAGAAAACGCAAAGCTTTTGCTTGAAGAAATGTCTGCCTATGCAGAATCATCCGTATGCCGAAGAGTACAGCTTTTACACTATTTTGGAGAAGAATATACAGCTTCCGATTGCACGGATCAGGGAATGTGTGATAATTGTGATCATCCCAAGGCCAAATTTGACGGACAAAAATACATTGAACTGGTACTTGAAACCGCTCAAAAAACAGGAGAACGATTTGGCATTGGCCATTTGGTAAATGTAATCCGAGGAATAGAAAGTCAATATGTTAAAAGCTATGACCACAACAAACTGGATGTATTTAAAAAAGGAAGCGAAGAAACAGAAGTATTTTGGAGGTCATTGGTCAGACAAACTTTGTTGAACGAATTACTAAAAAAAGACATTGAAACTCTCGGAGTGTTAAAATTGTCAGATAAAGGGTTGGAGTACATGAAAAATCCTTATCCAATAGAACTTTCTAAAGACAAAGATTATACAGTGGATGGAGGAGATGATGATGATTTTTCTTCCAACAATGTAACCAAGGCTTATGATGAGGGATTATTTGATTTGCTAAAAGGCCTTCGAAAAAAAGTGGCAAAACAGAAAAATTTACCTCCTTATGTCATTTTTCAGGATCCATCTTTAGAGGAAATGGCTACAACTTACCCGACAACAAAAGAGGACTTGGCTCAGGTCAATGGTGTAGGCATGGGTAAAGTTGTAAAATTTGGAAAGCCATTTTTAGAATTAATAGAAAACTATGTAGAAGAAAATGATATTGAAACTGCCACCGAGGTGGTTATCAAATCCGCAATTAATAAGTCCAAAATCAAAATTTTTATCATACAACAAATAGATAAAAAAGTAGGGCTTGAAGAAATTGCAGATGCAAAAGGAGTCTCTTATGACGAAATCATCACTGAAATAGAAAATATCTGCTACTCCGGTACCAAACTCAATCTTGATTATTACATAGATCAAATCATGGACGAAGACCGTCAGGATGATTTATACGATTATTTCCTAACTGCAGATACTGACGACATTGATGTGGCTATGGATGAATTGGAATACGATGATTATTCAGAAGACGAAGTGAGACTGATGAGGATTAAGTTTATGTCTGAATATGCCAATTAATTCGGAATTTCATTTCCTATGTCTCGGTAATTTGTAGTAAATCAATTGTACAATAGGTTGTTACCAATTGACAATTCTCCCTATTTTTGCCGCAATCAATTATAGTGGTTTTTTATGAATATTCTAGTTTTAGGTTCCGGAGGAAGGGAGCATACATTTGTTTGGAAAATTTCTCAAAGTAAAAATGTTGGGAAAATATATGCCGCTCCCGGAAATGCCGGCACCAGTCAATTGGCACAAAACATCCCCGTTGATATCAATGATTTTCCTGCCGTAAAAGATTTGATTTTAAAATTTGATATTGGAATGGTAGTAGTAGGGCCGGAAGAACCTTTAGTACGTGGTATTCGGGATTATTTCAAAGAAGAAGGCTTGCTCGACAAACTAATATTGATAGGGCCGGATAAAAAAGGAGCAAGCCTGGAAGGGAGTAAAGATTTTTCCAAAAAATTTATGGAAAAATATGGAGTACCTACTGCCAAAGCGTTGACTGTAAATAAGGAAAATCTGAGTGAGGGCCTTTCGTTTCTGGAAACGCTTTCATCACCTTACGTATTAAAAGCTGATGGCTTGGCAGCAGGTAAAGGGGTGATCATCAGCCCTAACCTGGAAGAAGCTAAAAGTGCCTTGAAAACCATGCTTGATGGTCAGTTTGGAGCTGCCAGTCAAAAAGTACTCATTGAAGAATTTTTAGATGGCATAGAGCTATCTGTATTTGTGCTTACAGATGGCATAAACTATAAAATTCTGCCTGAAGCTAAAGACTACAAAAGAATAGGAGAAGGTGATACCGGGCCAAATACAGGCGGAATGGGAGCCGTGTCCCCTGTACTATTTGCTGATAAGGACTTCATGTCCAAAGTAGAAGAAAGGGTAATCAAGCCTACTGTGAAAGGGTTGCAAGAGGAAGGTATGGATTATGTAGGCTTTATATTTATTGGTCTCATGAATATAGGTGGAGAGCCTTTTGTTATCGAATACAATGTAAGAATGGGAGATCCGGAAACTCAGGCTGTACTGCCAAGACTGGATTCTGATTTATTAGAGCTGTTCAAAGCAACAGCAAACAATTCACTGAACGAATTTGAGCTTAAGACTTCTAATCATACCACCACTACAGTAGTAGCTGCTGCAGGAGGGTATCCCGGATCGTATGAAAAGGGAAAAGTTATTTCAGGATTGGACAACGCCAACAATGCAACCGTTTTCCATGCGGGCACTAAAGAAAGTGATGGACTTGTAATCACAAATGGAGGGAGGGTAATAGCGGTTACCGGAATGTCATCCAGTATCGAAGGTGCTCTGGAAAAATCTTACAATGCACTAAGTGAAATTGATTGGGAAGGCATGAATTTCAGAAAAGATATCGGACAAGATTTGATCGCTTTTATGAGTAAATCCTAAGAAAATTTAAGCTCAAAGTCATATTACTAATCCGGCAATCAGCCCGACAACAATCAATATAGGAGTTGGTATTTTGGTGAATACCAAAATAAAAAATGTTGCAGGCATTATAAAATAGTTAATTGGTTGGTGCTGCAACGGGAGGAAGAGTAAAAAAGTAGCAGCGAGAATCATCCCGGAGCTCACTGCACTGATCCCATCTATAGATGCCCTAATTATTCTGTATTTTTTTAAATCCGTCCAGAATCGGATAACAAAAAATATAAGAAATGTACCGGGAAGAAAAACTCCCAAGGCAGCCATGACTGCACCTCCAATTTGAGCATATATACCATAATCTTTTAGAGAGATCGCTCCAATAAATGAACTCAATGAAAAAACAGGACCGGGTATGGCTTGCATCAGAGCAAACCCTGAAAGGAATTCTTCAGATGTTAAATACCCCTTAAACTCTACAAATTCGGTATATAAGAGTGGAATCAACACCTGCCCTCCTCCAAAAATCAAACTGCCATTCCTGTAAAAATTTTCAAAAATACGTATGCTCAAAGCATTGGTAACACCGCCAAGTGCTGCTGCAAAAAGGAAAACTCCTCCCCATAAAAAGAAGTTCGCCCATTTAATATGCAACTCTCCTTTTTCTTCTATTGGCTGTTTTTTAAAGTTAAAAGCGGTGATTCCGCCACCAATTAGCAGCAAAACAGGAAATACGTATGGAGTTTGAAAGTAAAAGGAAATAATGGCTGATGCTGTCATTAATATTACTGCTGTATATCCTTTAACAACCTTTTTTATAATAGTGTAAGCTGAATAACCTACAATACCCACGGCAATTGGATGAACATATTTTGTGAAGTTCAGAGAAATTTGATCCTTATCAATGACGGATATGGCAATGCCTGCGGTAGTCATGATAATAAAAGCAGGAATAAGCCATACCAGAAGAGTGAGGTAAGCCAAAGTAGGACCTCCAATCTTAAATCCGATAGCCGTGAGTGTTTGTGTGGAGGTAGGGCCCGGAAGTATCTGGCACAGTGCATTCAACTCTATCAACTCCTGTTCATCAAGGTAGCCTCTTTTTTTGACCATCAGGTCAAGTAGCATAGCAAAATGAGCCTGAGGCCCACCAAATGCCGTGAGCGTTAAGACAAGTACATCCCTTAAAAAGATATAATACCTTACTTTCTTGAACATTACTTTTTCAACCCAATTTCAGCCAATCTTTGACTTAAAAATTCTCCCGCAGTAATATCATCGTAAGCCTTAGGGTGCTCCTGATCTATGCAGCCTTCAAGACAGGCAAGATCCATATCGGCTCTGGGGTGCATGAAAAAAGGAATCGAATATCGGGAAGTCTTAAGCAGTTCTTTAGGAGGATTCACCACCCTGTGGATAGTAGATTTTAGCTTATTATTAGTGTGTCTCTCCAACATATCTCCAACATTTACAACAAGTTGATCTGGCAGAGCCGTTATGGGAATCCACTTGCCGTCCTTTCTCAACACCTGCAATCCATCTGCACTGGCACCCATCAATAAAGTAATAAGATTAATATCTCCATGCTCTGCTGCCCTCACCGCATCGTCAGGTACATCATCCGGGTTCTCTATTGGAAAATAATGTATTGGCCTTAAAATACTGTTTCCATTGTGCACTTTATCGTCAAAATAGTTTTCCTCAAGACTCAGGTACAATGCGATTGCTTTCAACATCTGCATACCGGCTTTCTCAATTGTTTGATAAACATTCAAAGCAATTTCCTTGTACTCCGGAATTTCTTTATCGGGCCATATATTATCAGGGTATTCATTTTTAATCAAATCTCCATCAGTCACCTCTTGCCCAACATGATAAAATTCTTTTAGATCCGCAGTTGTCCTTCCTTTAGCATGCTCTTTGCCTTTGCCTATGTAACCTCTTTGACCAAAATTCTCAGGATCTTCGTATTTGCTCTTGACTTCATCAGGAAGGGAGAAAAATCTTTTGTTTACTTCGTATAATTGTGCGACAAGTTCATCACTAAGCCCGTGATTTTTTATGGCCACAAATCCTATATTGTTGTAAGCCCTACCCAGTTCTTCAACAAATCTTTCTTTTTTTTCAGGATCATTACCAGTAAAATCAGCCAAATCCAGTGAGGGAATTTCATCGTATAACTTGTCACTCATTTTTAGAATCGTTTAGTTGAGGGGAAATTTACTCAAATCGGACAAAAAAATAAAGACCCTGATATCTTCAAAGCCTTTATTTTTATTTATTCTGTATGGTTAAAAAATCACTCAACCGTGATTTTAATAGATGCCGCCATGTCTTCACCATAAGAAGCGTGAACTCCATTGGCAAATTGCAATGAGATAGTATATTCACCAGGCTCCAATTCCAAAGAAGTATCTGTTTGTCCTTTTCCAAAATGAATGGTTGAATCGCTTGCAGGAATCACCTGCCCTTCAGGCCAACTGGCCTGGTTGATCAAAATATGATGATGACCAAAGCCTTCATTTACTTGCCCCGCTGGCTCTATTTTCATTCCTTTCACTCCCATTTCTATAAAAACCGGACTTGCCACAGTAGCTCCGTCAGCCGGGCTTTTGAAAAACACAGACGGTTCCTCTTCTACTTCAGCAACCATGGTTTTTTCCTGCTCCATTACAGGTTCTTTACTTTCCTTTTTGCTACTGCATGAAGCCAGTACAACAACTCCTGCCAATAGTGTTAACAATACATTTTTCATAAGAATTTTAGTTTTATAATATTTCAGTTTCAATGTGTTAATTTAACATATACAATATTAAGTATGAAATACATCTTTTAGAACTGTAGCAGACTTTATCTCTCCAAAACTTTCAATATGCAACCGATAATAATTGATCAGTAAATCTAAAAGGTATCGTCTGGTTTTGTTATCCATTTTAAATTCATGACTATAAGGTAGATCCCTCAATAATATCCCCTGCCCGGCTGCAAAACTTAATTCTTTATGCGTAGTGTTTTCTTCATCGAGTAAATTATGAGCAGACCTGATGCTAAACCCAAGATAAGAAGATGCTTTGATCATCAGTTGTAGATGAAAACTCTGGTAATTACTCGTCAACCGATCCAGTTCTTTGATAGATTCAAAGAAAAACGAAAACTGTCCGTCATGATCTTGTTCTTCTTCACTCAATATTTTAGAAAACCATTCAGAAACAAAAATGATTATAGCCGATTTTTTAATGTCAAATGGAATGGTCTTAAATGGAAAAGCGGATCGATATTCAGATAACCTGTTGATTCCTCCATTTTGGCTTTTTTTTCGGTAAACAACTAACTCCAGCAGTGAAAGAGGCTGAAGAAGAGCCAGGCTTTTCTTTGATGCCTTGCTCCGTATGCTATTGATGATATAAGGTTGAAGCCCGAATTCTTCGGTGTATATTTTTACGATAATAGAAGTATCCCGGTATTTGATGTAGTTTATTACTATGCCACGTGTCTTGTGTAGCATCAGTTTATCACAGCAATTTTCCCTACAAAAGTTTCTTTCCCATCAGAAGAAGAACTGAAAACCAAATACACTCCGGATTCTGCCCTCACACCATTGTAGTCAGCTACATTCCACGACGTAGAGCCTCCTGCAGCATGAAGTTCTTTGACCAGCCTACCAGAAACATTGGTGATTTTAACTACAACATTACTCGCAAGCCCACTAATCCCTACCTGACCATTAAACCCCGGAAGTACTGGATTTGGAAATATTTTCACATCCTGATGAAAGGGCTTTCCCTCCGAGGCATCACTCCTATAGGAAATTAGCCCCTTGTCAGTCGAAATAAATAGTTCACCAGTGGTTGGATGTATTTTCAAATCCAATATATTATTTGAAAGCAGGGGACTATTTTCTGTGTTAAAATTAAAAACAAGCTTATCCGCATTTTCCTCAAATAGCCATAAACCATCATTCGTTCCTATCCATTTTCTATTGCCTCCATCTATCTCTATGGCCGAAATACTTTCATTTTCAAGTAGGAAATTAGTGCCAAAAATAGGCCGGTTGATTTCTATAGAATTGTCTGATATTACGCCAAAAGAAAAAGGAAAAACAGCCAATCCACCCTCTGTCCCAATCCAAATCTCATCATCTTTAGCAAATGCAATATCGGTAACCTTAGAGGATGGCAAATTGCCATTGGAAGAGGTAATGTATCTCGATTGTTTTGATTCCGGGTCGTATGCCAAAATACCTCCAGTGAAAGTGTTGCTCAACTGCATCCAGACATTTCCAAGATTACTTATTTTCACATCAACAGGATATTCTGAGGCACTGACACCAAAAGAAAATGACTCCCAATTGCCCTCAATATCTAACTTAAGCAGTGGAGTATTGCTGGCATTTGCTACCCATCTATTCCCTTGATTATCTACCGCCAGCCCGGCAACCAAAATATCATTGTTCGATGAGTTATTTATTACCAACGGACTATTGGTCTCATCATATTTCAATTGATTTTCCAGATTTAATATTCCATCACCAAACGAAGCTACCAATTTCGAATCTGATGAAACTGCTGAAATATCCTCCAACCCCGACAGATCAGATTTAGTAAAAACTTTCCAGCTACCATTCTCAAATTCAGCATAACCCAGATTGTTGTTTAGAGACTGGTAAAATGACGACATAAACCGTGGCAGAACAACCACTTTCTCTCCTACCAATTGAATTCTTCCGACAATCCCCTCAAATATCCCATTTGGAACAAATCTGGTCACTGTACCATTTTCCAAACTGGAAAGGCCATGACTATGATCAGCATACCAGAGTGTGCCTTCAGAAGTTAAAATAGCATCCTTTGGAACATCTCCATTTTCTATCTCTATAGGAACAGCATCTCCTGAGTCATCTAAAGAATAGATACCGCCTTCCGCTATCACAATCACATTGGATTCATTCCTTCGTAATTTTATAATATCAGAATTTATATTATTGATCTCGGAATCAATCCAGGAATCTCCATCGAAAAAGAATATTTTGGTTCCATCAGTAGCCATTACCTGATCGTTAAGAATAGTTACAGAATACATTTTCACATCGGATACTAAAGAACCCTCAAACCGCTCCCAATTGTTAAAATCCTGTAGATTAATATTGGAGGCAATTTGTCCTTCCAGCATCCCAATATTAGTAGCCGCATAAATTTTGTCATCATGAAAAGCTACGCTATTTACCTTTGTAGATTCGCCTTGATCAAGGTTTTGATAAGCCTCTGCCACTTCTCCTGATTCAGAATTGAGTACAATAATTCCAAAGTTGGTTGATAAGTAAACCAATCCATTTCTAAACGTAATGTGATTGATACTTTTACTATCGCTTATGTCTCTGTTTTTTATCGTTTTAACATTCAAAATCTGATTGTCCTGTAGCAAATCAATATTGCCATTTTCATACCCAATAGCAAAAGTTTTTGACTCATCGTCATAGGCTATAGCAGAAACACTAATATCACTCAGCCCTTCCATTTTGGAAAGCTTATTCAAACTGTTATCCGAAAGGTCGTAATAAAAAAGGCCAAACTGATTGGCACAATAGACCTTGTCCTCCACTAATTCCACAAGGTGGGTGCGCTCATAGTTGAAATGCACACGCCAGGTTCCGATTGGAATGTTTTCTTGTGCTAATGTGATCTTCGCACTTAAAAATATGATTAATGTTATTGCAATGTTTTTCAACTACTTTTCCTTTTGATAATCTTGATAAAAACAATTTCTGCATCGGGCTTCATAAGTTTCTCTCTCACCCAACATCACTTTTTCATCCGAATTTAGAAGCCTGTGGGAATAAGAAGCCACACCACCACATTTCATACAAATGGCATGCACTTTGGTCACAAACTCTGCAATACTCATCAATGCCGGCATAGCCCCAAACGGCTCCCCCTTAAAATCCATATCCAACCCGGCAACAATTACCCTTTTGCCTTTATTTGCAAGTTTTCTTGTTACACTTACTATCTCCTGATCAAAAAATTGAGCTTCATCTATGCCTACCACATCGCTATTTCCTGCTAATAGCAATATATCATTGGCAAATTGCACGGGTGTTGACCTGATAGAGTTTTCGTTGTGAGACACCACTTCAGTCTGGTGGTAGCGTGTATCTACTGCCGGTTTAAATATTTCAACCTTTTGTCTGGCTATTAAAGCCCTGTTCATTCTCCGAATGAGTTCCTCTGTTTTTCCTGAAAACATTGATCCACATATTACCTCTATCCAACCTGTCGGTTCATTCTTTGCTTTAAACTTGACAATATGCGGTTCTATAAACATAGTTAATCAGAATAGCTTATGTGCATGAATTTGTTGGACGAATCTACTTTGATGATTACATCTCCCAAAACATGGCATTGACAAGCCAGCCGCTCATTTTCTTTGAGTCTTCCGGAATCAATGTATTTATCCTCGCAGGTGGTTATTGGAGATACATTTTCTATACCATCCAAAAATATTGCTTTGCAGGTAGTGCACCTTCCTTTACCTCCACAGGCATACATCCAATCTACATTATTTTCATGAATGATATCAAGAAGCAATTTTTCATCGTTTTCACTTAAAATTTCCTTCTTATTGAGGTTTTCTATGACGATTTTCGGCATATTTTATAACTTTACAAAACAAGCAAATATTATGACTGGCAACAAATTAAATCAAAAGGCAGCAGAAAGTTATAGCAAATCATTTTCTTCAATAATCCTCGAGAAACATTTCCCTACAAGCAACGCAATTACCGGCCAGCAAATATTGGACATTACTCCTGTAAAGCAAGTCAATTTTTATATATTAAAGGTCTTGTTTCTTCAGTGGCAGGAAGAAACAAAAAAATTTCAAAGCCCTTTTTTCGACTATTCAAAACCCGAAGTTAAAGATGGATTGAAAAGCCTTATCAATACGCTTTCAAAAAATATTTTGATAAAGAAAGAACCATTCAGGCCTCTATTGGAGAAAGCTGTTTTGGATACGATTACTTTGATGTACAATCCGACAGAGTTTTTTATCACAGAATTTTCTAACCTGCCGAATGTAACCAGAATTCAGGGTTTCAAAGGGCTGTCTAAATATATTAAGCTAAGAAAAAATATCTACAATAAAATAGTAGAGAAGCTTGATAATGATGGCAATCAGGTAATAACTAATGATGAAATAAAAACCCTGGTACAATTTGTTGTCAGCCAACAAACGCCAGACAATGATGATATTTCCGGAGAAGCCGATTTGTTTTCTTCCATACTTCCTCTGGATGTATTTGAAAAAGTGAAAGAAGAAGAACCAGTTGTAGAAATCATTGATGAACCAATAGCTGAAGAAGAGATTTTGATTAAGGTAGAAGAGGAAGAAGATACCGAAGAGGTTGGAGAAATAATAATAGAAGAGGAGGAGCTTGATGAAATAAATCAAGACACCAGCGATCATGATGGAGGAATTTTGATAGAAAAAGACGACCATGAAGAGGTCGAAGAAGAAGAGAACATGGATGAGGAGTTTTCTCCAATAGTAGAAGTGAAAACCGCTCCAGCCCCCATCATAGCTGAAAAACCAACCACCGTAAACGAAAAATTTACTGAGGAAAAGCATACCATCAACGAAAAATTTGAAAACAACAAACCAAAATCTTCAATTGCGGAAGTTCATGAAACAGAGAAAATTTCTGAGATACAGAAGAGCATTAGCGTAAATCAACGCTACATGTTTTTGAATGATCTTTTCAATGGTGATTCCAGTGAGTATTCTAAAGCACTGGAGGAAGTAGAAAAAAGCAATTCATTTGACGAATCAGTGGAACTTTTGGTACAGAACTATTCTAAAAAATACGAATGGGACATGAACTCTGATGAGGTTAAAGAGCTTTTAAAAGTGATCTTTAAGCGGTTTAGGTGAGTTTTTGGTATGAGAGCTAATTTATCCTAGCTTTGCGACTCGTTCTTTAATATGATAACTTATCAAGAAAGGTGGAGGGAATGGCCCTTTGAAGCCTTAGCAACCTTTCCTTTTATGGAAAAACGGTGCTAAATCCTGTCCCAAAAATGGGAACAGATAAGTCCAAGGACATTTTGTCAAACCGATATAAATGCCTCTTTCGACTTATCGACAGGGGCTTTTTTATTTCTTGGTGACCTTATTCTATTGATGAACAAACCTAAAACAACATTATCTATCAATTATTAAAAAAAAATAGACCCTAAAAGAAAATTCTTCGTAAGAAGTTCAATATTTAATGTAATTGAGAAGGAATATGGAAGCTGAAAAAACAGAAACACAAAAGCTGACAATAGATTTGGAAAATGCTGAAACCAGAGCAAAACAGATCAGGCAATTGAATGAAAGATATCATTCGCTGACCATCGAAGAAAGAGTAACTGCTCTTTATGAAGATTTTGATCAGGCAGATGTCATGCTTACTTCGTCTTTTGCTGCTACCTCTGCCTTTTTACTCAAGGTCTTTTCTTTGGCTAACCCCAGTCAAAAAATCTATTTTATTGACACGGGGTATCATTTTAGAGAAACATTGGAATACAAAGAAAAGCTCACAGAGCTCTATGGCCTGAATGTAGAAAGTATAAAAGCAGAAGATTGGAAACACGATTTTACCACAAAGGAAGAGACCTGGAAAAAAGATCCGGACTTCTGCTGCTCAATAAATAAAGTTGAACCTCTCAACGAAATCAAAGAAAACTACAAAATCTGGGTGTCAGGACTGATGGAATGGCAAAGCGATCACCGTTCTACACTGGATATTTTTGAAGACAGAAATGGCATCATCAAGTTTTATCCCTTACTGGATGTAACTCAGGAAGAAAGAGAAGCTTATATAAAAGATCACAACCTTCCTTTTCATCCGCTAGTAGCCAAGGGATATTTTTCTATAGGCTGTGAGCACTGTACCGTACCTGGAAAAGGTCGTAGCGGCAGGTGGAACAACAGCCCGAAAACAGAATGTGGATTGCACCTGTAAGTAAATCTAAGAATTGAAAGTGCTTCATTGGATAACCTCTAATTTGAGTTTTCAAGCACTTTCAATTCTGAAATCTTTTTCGCTTCTGCCACAGCAAGTTCATTTTCAGTAAACTCACCATACTTTTCTTTCAATTTTCCTTTCAATATATTCCAGTTTCCTTGATCTAATAATTCCATGTTTTGTTTCGTTTTTTTGATTTTCAATAATTTTCTATTTACTCCAACTCCGAGCAACGTCTTACCTCTGAAAACTTAAGCAACTCCCCTGATTATTCTAAGTATAATGGCAAGAAGGGCAATGACAAGAAGAATGTGAATAAGACCTCCTGCACTGTAACCCAAAAAGCCAACCAGCCAGAAAATGACCAATACTACTGCGAGTATATAAAGTATATTTCCCATGATTTTTTTGTTTTAAGAGTTAAAAATTTATTGTACTTATCAGTACCTGAAACCTGCAGACTTGTCAGGTTTATATCTGAAAGTAAACCTGACAGGTCTCTATTGCTGTTTCCTAAAAGCTTACAAAATTGATTACAACCTAAACCCAAAAGTCAGCTGATACCATACGTTTTTGTAACGTGGGGTACTTGAAGTACCATCTCCATGGTTATTTATCATATCCCACCCGACTCTGGTTCCAATTACAAAATCATTTAGGTTAAAATCTACACCTCCGATAAAACCCATGGTGTTTTTGCGGATGTTATCATTTTCAAATTCCTGCTCCTGCACCACACTACCTCCTACATTGGTAAATTCATCTTTTTGTTTTAAAAGGAAGGAATATTGTGGGCCAGCTACCAGACTAATGGCAGGAGATGGTTTCACCGAAAACATCAAAGGAATATCAATGTAATTCGTGGTACGAGTGACATCATAAGACAAGCCTTGTATGGTACCTGTTCCCTTAAATCCCTTTCGGGAATATAAAACTTCCGGCTGAAGCCCTATAAATTTACCAATAGGGATTGTGATAAATACTCCGGTAGCCAACCCAAATCTACCATCTGCTTCAAACTCTTCACCTTGTGAGTCATATACATTAGAATAATTAGAGCCTATTTTCAACCCAAACTGTGGATTTTCACGGTGATCCATACTTTGAGACTTTGCATCAAATACTATACAGGCTATTGCGATTATTAATATTGGTAACTTTTTCATGATTTTCTGTTTATATGTGTTCAATATTGGATTATCTGATAATTATTTATCAGAACCATCCAATGCCTCTGCAATTTCTTGTTTCACATCGTTAAACTCAGCTTCAATGTCATCCATGGTTTCATTTACATCACTCTTAATGCTTTCCCAATTGTCTTTAGTAGCATTTTTAGCTTTGGTCAAGGAAACTTGCACATCTTTCTTTTTCTGTTTCAGGTCTTCCTGTACTTTTTCAAGATTCCTTTCAATTGGTCCTTCGTTGAGGTTTAATTTGTCTTCAATATCATCGATGGCATCATCAATATTGGTTTCCAGTTTTTCAAGCTCCTTTACTATTTCTTCTTTTTGCTGTTTAAGATCATTGGATTGATTGCCTGAGCATGCAAACAAGAAAATAAGAGCTACTACTCCGATGGTTTTAGTGATCATATTGAGACTTCTATTATGCGCTTTCATGTTTATATATTTTTGGTTTAACTTAATTTGTACTTACCTAATAGGAATAAACATGCCAGCAAAATAAAAGTGTGTTTATAGTGCATATAAGCCGATATTGGAAATTCGTATTTCTCAAATTGAGAAAATACTCTCTATACTAGACGATTAAAGAGAAACACCTTCCCTGATAAATCAGATATTTAAAGAATTGAAATATACTGAGTAGAGCGGAGTATTATAAAACCAATACCCCATGTTTTCACATAGTTATACGGTAAATATTTGTTATTTTTATGCAATACCAATTGAACCAAACGACACTACATTTAACCATAAAAATTATGAGCTATTATTTCAATACAATACTTAAAGGAAAGGATTTCGATAAAGCCATTGAGCTTGTGACGATCGAATTGAAAAAGGAAGGTTTTGGAGTCTTAACGGAAATTGATGTGAAAGAAACATTGAAAAAGAAAATTGATGTTGATTTTAAGAAGTACAAGATTCTGGGTGCATGCAATCCTCATTTTGCTCATAAAGCACTCCAAAGTGAAGATAAAATAGGTGTTTTCCTTCCTTGCAACATCATTGTGGAAGAACATGAAAATGGAGATGTGGAAGTTTCCGCAGTTGATCCCATTGCTTCTATGGGAGCTGTTCAAAACGAAACTTTGGGAGGATTAGCTTTAGAAGTTCAACAAAAACTGATAAGGGTGATAGCAAACCTCAATTAAAATATCTTGATACCTATTGCCAATACTAGTTTACTTCTCCAGCCACTTCATAAACTCCGGGACTCGTACACGACTGATCAGAATCTGATCTTCGGTAGGTGGCTGTAGTATTACTTCAAGACGGCTGTTGAAGTATTTATTTACCATTTTCACCGAATGAATATTAGTGATACATTTTCTGGAAATCCTAAAAAATTCATTGGGATCCAAAATTTTGGCAAGTTCGTCCAGAGAGTAATCAATAATAAATTTTTTATTTTCTTTTGCTACCAGATAGGTGTAATCATGCTCGGACAAAAAGAATGCAGTATCCTGTACGGAAATATGACGAATACGATCTCCGGTTTTGACCATAAATCGTTTTTTATATTCCTTTTTACCATCTGTAGTGATCTCAAACAGCCGATCTACCTGCTCTGAATTAAGCACCACGTTTGTTGAACCGGAAAAGGTGCTCCTCAACTTCGAATATTTATCCAAACTAGCCTCTAGTTTGTCAATTTCTATAGGCTTCAATAGATAATCTATACTATTTACTTTAAAAGCCTTCAGGGCATAGTTCTCAAATGCTGTGGTGAAAATGATGGGACTTTCTACTTCTACTTGTTTGAATATTTCAAAACTGAGGCCATCCGAAAGCTGAACATCCAAAAATATCAAATCTGGTTTGGGATTGTTTTGCAACCACTCTATGCTATCTTCTACGGTATCAATACAGTCAAGTACCTCAACTCCATGGGATGATGATTCTAATAGTCGTTTTAACTCCTTTTGAGCATGAATTTCATCCTCAATAATTAATGCTGTCATAGCGTGGATCCAATAGTGGTATTTTCACAATAAAAAACTCCTGAGTCTCGTTTATGATAACTCTCTTATCAGTTACCAACTGGTAATGACTACAAATATTGTCCAAACCAATCTTAGAAGAATAACCTTTTGAAGATTTTAATTTCAATGTGTTCTTAAACACAATATAATCGTCCTCCACGTTTACCCAAATTGACAATGGATTTTTCATAGACGCAACATTATGTTTTATGGCATTTTCTATAAGCATTTGAAAAATAATGGGAGGCACCATATAATCTCCCCATTTTTCATCTATTTCTATTTTCAAATCTAGTTTATCACCAAACCTCAATTTAATAAGGTCTATGTATGAATTCAATGCATGAAGTTCCTCATTGATAGACACCAGACCCTTTCCCCTATACTCCAACACATTGCGATATACTTTTGCTAATTTTCGGATAAAATTATGCGCTGTGTTCTGATCCGAATACACCAGAGAAGACAAGGTATTTAGACTATTGAAAAGAAAATGAGGGTTTACCTGAGTCTTGAGCATTTCATACCGAATTTGAAGGCTTTGCTTTTTAAACCGTTCTATTTCCATCAGAGATTTCCGCCACCTATTGAGAAAGAATATCCCCAGTTCGATAACTACCACTATGAATGTGATAATAATGATAGTAAGAGATACCACCATCTCTTCAAGAAATACCAATTGATAATTTTCGTGGAATAAAGCAGCCACCAGAAACCTGGAACCAACCACCATAACCAAAACGAAGAAGATATTGGTAGTCAGTTGAATTAAAAATCTAACGGCAGGATTTAACTGCCAAGGCCACTTTTCATCAAGTCTTCTGTTGAGCCATCTCACGGTTTCCAATATCACAAAAGCCACAGAAATGGCTTTTAGGTATTCCAGGCTGTTCCACTCAAGATGGTGGTCTTCATAAATTAAAGCGAAAAAAGCATCAACTAAAAAACGTGTCAACACGCCTAAAAAAACGATACTCAACCATCTCCACCAATTAAAACTATAGAGGTAATGACTTATTCGTCCTCTTGTGGTATTATGGTAACCGCCTTTAGCCAATTGATATGTAAGTAATTTGGGCAAATTAAAGGATAATTAAGTTGATACCTAAGATAGATATATCTAAAAATGGTTGGGAAGCAGTAAGGCAAATATTGTTCGAAACGATTTTCATATCAACCATGTCCCATACTCTTGTAATGAAAATTAATCCTGTATTTTATTCTTCTTATGGGTATTTATGGGTTGAAATAAAAAAATCTGGCTACCGGAGAAGCCAGATTTTAAAACTATTCAACTATACAAATCACTATTTCTTTTTCTGGGGTTGTAATCTTTATTACGTTGTAAAAATAGACTCAAACACCCTCACCGTAAAGTCGATTCCGGTGAACTGCAGAATACGAGAGGTGAACTTTAGAATACTGACTTAAATCAAATATCAACCGAAACACTCAAACCTCAATAGCCATAAAATAAAAAAATCTGGCTACCGGAGAAGCCAGATCTTAAACTATTCAACTATACAAATCACTATTTCTTTTTCTGGGTTGTAATCTTTATTACGTTGCAAAAGTAGGTTTAAATACTCTCACCGTAAAGTCGATTCCGGTGAACTGTAGAATCCGGGAGGTGAACTTTAGAATACTGACTTAAATCAAATATCAACCGAAACACTCAAACCTCAATAGCCATAAAATAAAAAAATCTGGCTGCAGGAGCAACCAGATTTTAAAACTATTCAACTATACAAATCACTTTCTTTTTCTGGGGTTGTAATCTTTATTACATTGTAAATGTAGATTCAAACACCTTCACCGTAAAGCCAATTCCGGTGAACTGTAGAATTTGGAAAGTGAACTTAATAATCCGACCGATTACTGTATAGCATATCTCTTAATCTAAAACTTTGAGCACAAGCTTTCCTAATTTATCCCCTGAAAACAACTTCAGAAATGCATCGTAAAAATTTTCTATGCCATCTACTACATGCTCTTTGGATTTGAGCTTACCTGTTTGCAACCATCCGGCCATTTCTACGGCTGCTTCTCCATACTTACTTGCATAATCAAGTACAACCATTCCCTCCATTTTTGCGCGATTCACTAGCAACGACAAATAATTGGATGGCCCTTTTATAGCGGTGGTATTGTTATATTGGGAAATAGCTCCACAAATTACAATACGGGCTTTCATATTGATTTTAGTCAACACTGCATCCAGAATGACGCCTCCCACATTGTCGAAATAAACATCCACACCATTAGGGCATTTTTGTTTTAATTCCGTATTGAGGTTTCCTTCTTTGTAGTCAATAGCTGCATCAAATCCCAACTCATTGATCAGGTAGTCGCATTTGTCTTTTCCACCAGCTATGCCTATTACCTTGCAGCCTTTTATTTTTGCAATCTGACCTACGATGCTCCCAACTGCTCCCGCAGCTCCGGAAACCACTACCGTCTCTCCTGCTTTTGGCTGGCCTACTTCCAGCAATCCAAAGTAAGCGGTCATTCCCGGCATACCAAGTGTACCTATATACATTGGTAATGGAGCCAATTTGGGATCAACAGAATACCAGCCCTTGCCATTAGTCACCACGTATTGCTGAACCCCTCCCCATCCGGAACAAAAAGTTCCTTTTGGCAGTTTGTCATTCTTAGATTCTATC
Organism: Reichenbachiella sp. MALMAid0571; assembly: GCF_040151475.1. Classification (NCBI taxonomy): domain Bacteria; kingdom Pseudomonadati; phylum Bacteroidota; class Cytophagia; order Cytophagales; family Reichenbachiellaceae; genus Reichenbachiella; species Reichenbachiella sp. MALMAid0571. The sequence goes on from NZ_JBDKWG010000147.1 coordinate 163,620, forward strand.
ACTTCCCCGACTGTACCTGCACGCATTACATCGCCTACCTGTACAGGTTCTATATAAGATTTCACATCGTTCATCCATCCTCGCATGGCCGGATCCAGAGATATGTAATGGATTTTAATGAGCACTTCTCCATCACTGATTTGAGGGATGGGCTTTTCTTGCAAATCCCATGTAGTAGCATCGGGAAGTCCAACAGGCCTTTTAGTTAAAATTTGTTGTTTGTTCATAGTTCAAGCTTTGATAGTAATTTATGAACTTTAATCGCCTTATCAAAAACATGCGATAAACACATCTGCTCAAAAAGTTTTACAATGAATATAAACACCATACTTACATACAAAATCGGTACTACAAGCCTAAACCATTTTTTCCGGCACATATTCTACGTTCAAATCCAACTTCAATAAAATTTAACTATAAAAAAGCCTTTCTAACTTTACCCCGAGTGCTATTCTAGGTTCAGCCAATAATTTTTTATTTTTTTTATCAAACTCAGGTTTTTCAGTTGATCTGCGTAATGGTGCTAGATAATGTAAAAGAACTCACCAAGGTTCCACTATTATATGTGGCATCTTCGTATAATCCATCGGTTTCACTCCCTGTAGCAGAACCACCTATATATACTTTGTATGAGCTACTCTTCACCAGCTTGGACGAAGAATAAACAATAGACTCATATCTTACAGATGGACTATAGGTAACCAAGGCTTCCCCTTCGCTATTTTGAACAACAAATAATGTATTGGCACTTTGACTATCCAGATATAGTAGGATGCTATTCTGAGTTGAAGTAGAACTCGGTGCTTGAGCCATATTAGAAGTTCCGGCAGCAATGAGCAACCCTCCGGAAATCTTAAAGGAGTTATCGTAATCCAACGGGCCATTTGCTCCTTGTGCCGGACCATTAACGAGTAATATTCCTGCAGTCATTTCAATAGATCCATTCACATCTACTCCATCACCCGAGGCTTCTACCACTATATATCCACCCTGAATATATAAACTACTCTTACTTGAAGAAGATGAATTTCCCTGACCTGGCCGTATTCCCGAACCATCATTTCCTCCAGCACCATTGATTCCATCATCACTGGACACCAAGTGTATTGTACCATCATTGATTGTGAGTACATTACTTTCTAACCCCTCATAGGATTCAGTAATTGTAATTTCTCCGCCGTTGATTGTCAACTCTTCATCAGCATGGATACCATCATCTCCACTCGCTATAGAAAATGTACCTCCTCCAATCACCAGGTTACCATCACAGTGTAAAGCGTCATCTGCGGAATTAATTGTAAAAGTTCCTCCTTCTATCACATTATTGATTCCTGCTTTCAAAGCTTTAGACGATACTTCTTCATCAAAAGAATCACTCCCCCCACCAGTAACCAAATCAAAAGCCCCATCCGCTATCAGCAAGTCTGTTTCTGCTGAAAAACCATCCCCAGCAGTTGTAGCTACATTAAATGTACCGTTTTCTATTAAAATATAACCACGATCCTCGTCATCATCATTATCTGATTTGAAAGCGTCCCCATCTGATTGTACATTAAAAGTACCCCCCTTGATAATAAGGTAATCTTTGCCCCGGATACCATCATCAACACTGTTGATGGTAAAATTACCACTCGAAATGATCAAACCGTCTTTACTTGAAATGCCATCATTGTAGTTAGCATTTACTGTTATGTTACCCGTTCCGTAGATTGAAAGATCAGCCTTACTAAAAAAGGTAGCATTGGGTTCGTCTTCATCTCCTTCATAAACATAGGTTGTGGCATCTGAGAAAGTGTTTTGAGTGTTTTCAGGAAGAAAAACAACTACCTTTTCAGCACTCATAACGCCAAATGGCGCATTGGACGTATTAGTGACAGACACATTGTTTAGTACAATTTTAACTGTTTCTTCGTCTTCGGTATTGACCATAATTTGTCCATCTGAAAGGGTTCCCTGAATGATGTATATACCTGCCTTTGTAATAGTGGCAGTTGTGCCATTTATCTCAACTGACCCTTCTGTTGTGGTAATTGAGGTTTCATTCAACTGAATGGTAATAGCACCTTCTTCTTCCCATTTTTCATCTCCTGAAACTTCGTGGTTATCTTTATTCGATTCCATGGCCTCTGATATACTTTGATTAAAATATTCTGTATATACAGGATCTGAGGTTGTCTCTGTCTGATCATCATCTTCGATTACAACACTAAGTTTGTCATCATCTTTTTGACACGACATTAGCAGGAATATAATCAAAATTCCAATCCCTTGAATTAGATTTTTTGCATTCATAACACTTATAAAATTTTAGTGAGTGAGTTTTTTTGAAACCCTTAAACATTTTGGCATAGAATGCTTATCGACCTCTAAACCCTTAACTTGCAATTAAGTATTAAACGAACTACCAGATTTTTGCAATGAACGTATCTTGTCGAGTGGAAACAGTAGATTTTGAAAACAATAAATTATAGAAGTTTGAGTATGATTCCTTCGAAAGGTAGAATCTCGAAATTTTTAGAATCTAATTCTATATACTCACTCCTTTTAGTTGACAGGAGTACTTTCCAAAAAACTTCAGTACCATTTTTATAGATTTTTTTCTTGCCTGTAAAATTCAGAATGATTTGAATTTTTCTGTTTTTGAAAATCCTGTAATAGGATATTAGTCCATTTTCACCTTTGATTATTGGTTTCCAATCTCCCATACTAAGCGACGGATATTCTTTTCGTAAGGCTATTAGATTTTTAAACAGGTTTAAGATCGATTTCTTATCATTCTCAAGGTTTTTCAGGTTGACTTCTTTGAAGTTTTTATGAACAGGAAGCCATGGTTCCTTAGTAGAAAAACCAGCATAACGTTCATCGGTCCACTGCATCGGAGAACGTGCCATATCCCGGCCCGCAAACAAAGGCCAATATTTTTTTCCCAAAGGATCTACGATCTGGTCTTTTGTCAATTTAATATTTTCCATGCCAAGCTCCTCTCCATAATACACAAAGGGAGTTCCTTTCAAAGTCAGTAAGATGATCGCCATTATCTTGGCTTTCTCTTCATTATTACCTCCCACTCCCAGTCTGTTTTTACTCCGAAAAAGGTCGTGGTTAGATAGTACAAAACTTGGCCACCCTTTTTTTGGAATTTGATTGTACCAGTTTTCTATCGCATCGTAGTAGCTGGCAGCATTCCACCTTTTAAAAATTAAAGAGAAGTCGAACGCCATGTGTAGCTGGTTTTTGCCATTTCCAAGATAACTGGCAGCCACTTTGGGGTTTCCGGGAGGAGGAGCAAAAATCTCTCCCACAATCATTTTATCTTCATAGGTATCTATCAATTCGCGCAGTTTTCTCACTATCTTATGCGAACGGGGAGAGTTCCTATTGAGTAGTCTGTTGCCAAGATTAAATAACCCTAAAAATCCCGGATTGTCTCGAAAGTACTTATCTTTTCCTATCACATTGATGGCATCCAACCTGAATCCATCCACGCCCATATCGAGCCAATATTTAATCTCTTTGAAAAAAGCTTTTCTCAATCCCTTGCTTCTCCAATTTAAATCGGGCTGTTCTTTCAAAAACGAATGAAGATAATACTCTCCCGTTTTTTCATCCAATTCCCATCCACTTCCTCCAAAAGCCGACTTCCAGTTATTTGGCAGTCCTCCTTTTCTTCCTTCTTTCCAGATATACCAGTTTCTTTTAGGATTACTTTTTGAACTTCTGGATTCCTTAAACCACGGGTGTTCAATCGAGGTATGATTCATAATCATATCCATGATTACCCTGATATCACGTGCGTGACATTCGAAAATAAGTTGCTTAAAGTCTGCAATAGAACCAAAAACGGAATCTATATTCCTATAATCACTAACGTCATAGCCACTGTCATGCATGGGTGACTTATATATAGGCGATAACCATATTGCATCAACTCCCAAAGAAGCTATATAATCCAATTTTTCGATGATCCCTTGTATGTCTCCGATACCGTCACCATTGCTGTCGTAAAAACTCTTGGCATATATGTGGTAAATCACTCCATGCTTCCACCAAGCCCAATTTTCCTTTTCGTGTTCTCCCATATATTTCAAACCTCCGATTTAAGCCCCACTTCATAGAGCAACTCTTTGAGGATCGCATCAGATTTATAACTATTGGCTCTTTTCAACGCCGATTTTTTAAATGATTTCTGAAGCTCCTTGTCTTTCAAATAACCAACTACTTTTCCCGGAATTTCAGATTTGTTTTTCACCAAATAGCCCGTTTCCTCATGTTTTATGATGTCTTTTGGTCCCATGATATTATAAGCCACTACTGGCAACCCACAGCTCAATGCCTCCAGTACCACCACACTGAATGTGTCAAATTTGGAAGGTAAAATCAACAAATCAGCAGCTGAATACAACTCCGGCAATTTGTTATGATCCACCCATCCCATAAACACAGCTTCCGGCATCTTTTTTCTCAATTCTTCTTCAGCAGGGCCCTTACCAGCCACTACCAATTGTACATCCGGCAGTTGAGATTTCACTTTCGTGAATATATCAGGTAGCTCCATTACTCCTTTTTCCTTGCTTACCCTACCAGCATAGAGCAGAACCGGGACATTTTTTTTGATATTAAAAACCTCCTGACTATCCGTTTTTACAGGAATAAACTTATCCTCCACCCAATGTGCGGTACGAAATACCTTAGATGACTTAAAGCCCATTTGCTTGCTCTTCAACCATTTTTGTTGGTCTTTATTCAAAACAAAAAGCTTATCGAATTTTTTATAATAAGCTCTCAAAAACCGTCTCATCCTGCTTATGTTATCCTGTCCAAAATCAAGTACTTCCTTAGAAAAGGTAATCCAATCCGTATGCAAATAATGAAAACAAGGTACATTGTATGCTTGCTTTAAATAGAGGGCTACCAATCCCATAGGCCCCTCAGTAGAGCACATTATCCTGTCGTATTCTCCTTCTAAAAATATTCTGTGGATGTCCAGTAGGTTGGGAATCCTCATGGGTTGATTTTGATAAAATGGCAAATTGAACTCTGACAATGGTTTTCTCACAATCAAATGCTCGTCTTGCTCGATGGTGTTGCTACACACCAAAATATCTATTGGTAAATTCCTTATTTTGACTTCCTTGTGAATCGATTGTAACACCATTGCCACGCCATTGCTGTCCTCATAGGTATCAGATAACCACAGCATTCTTGTGGGGTGTTCAAACTTTTTTATCTTTTGAGAAAATTCTTCCAGCAATGGCCTGGTATTGTACAACACCTTGGTACTGGTGAAGTTAGCAGCCAATATGAAATTAGCGGCCAAAAATGGGAAAGACAGCCCATCCAAAAATTTACTTAAATCAGGAAGTGGCACACCCTCGGTTGAACCCTGGCTCAATGATTTGTCCCATAATCGCCTTACTTCACTGGGAACTTCTATTTGATCCATCAACGTTTCTGGGGTCAGATTTTTCCAGTTAGAATCTGTTGTCAGTTTTTCAATCTTCCTGGCCAATCTCTCGGACAGGATAGTATTCAATTGATTACTGATAGAAAAAATAGAGTTCTCATAAGATTCCACCAAATTGTCAGGATCTTCGTTGGTGGTATCCGCTATTTTCATGGCTTCATCAAACACCGGCTTATAATCATTTGATACAAGCCATCTTTTAGAAAAGTGAGGTTTAATACCCGCAAAGCAATTGTGAAAAAGATCCACAAACTTCATTGTGGTCTTGTGCCTTCTCAGTTCAGCAAAGGCATTGGACAAAAGCACTGCCTGAAGCTTGTCTTTGGTTTTTCCCCGATGTAGCATGATTCTGAGCATTCCCGGATCCTTGTGGTACAAGGCGATCTGGCACACATAATCCAAAAACGCAATGGTCATTTTTTCATAACTGCTGTGCGATCCGTAAGGTGCAATATTTCCCTTCCTAATTGCTTCCAATGCAAGCTGAGAAACTGGAGTGCTGCCTTTTTTGTTTTCCAGATTGGGTACATATAAGTACGAGCCAGTCAATCCGGAAAATATCCCCATGTGGCTGTCCGATCCTGCTGACATTGATTTTTTGTAGATATTTCGACAATACCTACCGGAATCCAACCCTGTCTCTTCCATCAGGTCGTCTATAGTCTCTTCATCCAGACTTTCGATCCAGGATTTGGTGAGCATATTTTGCCAGGTGTCTCTTTGTCCGTTGATCACTTCGAACCGCTCAAAGAGTAAAGCCATTTTCTTAAAAAATCTATAAGGAGGTACCCCTGAGGTATAATGGTATAACGGATGCGCCCAAATGGTAGGAATATCGTGCTCACAGGTATATTCCTGGAAATCGTAAATATTGGATCGGAGCTTGTTCAGCTTCACTTCCTGCTCGGGAGTAAACCCATAAGTAAGTACGTGGATTCCTACTTTGAAATCTGGTACCATACAACTGAACTCAGAAGCAGTAAGTATGTCCAATCCTTTGTCCTGCTGCTCGTAGCAGGATCGGGCATTGTTGTGATTGGTGATGGTGAATGCATCACAGCCTCGTTTTTTCAATGTATTCAATAGCCTTTCGGTAGGCAACCATGTTTCAGGAGCTTTTAATATTCTACCTATAAGTTCATCGGGAACGTCACTGTTGTAATCGTGGCAATGCATGTCCATTTTGAGGATATCCTTTTGAGGAAATCGGGTTGCCTGATTGGCAGTAAAAGCATTGAGTTCTTTGACCAATTCCGAATGAAATGGTTTGTCAAAAGCATAATCCATTGTAACAAGGTTTGTTAATCGCAATAATGCGAGGAAATTGTTAAATGAAAATAATGCTAATATTATGTTTTAATGACCCTTACGCAGGTATGAGAAGAGTGAATTAACATTGGGTTGATTGTAATGACTGTTCTAATCACCTCATCTTAGTCCTTTTGATAAGGTAGGCACTCAGGATTTTGTCAAAATCATCATGGATATCTGCATCTACAAAATCAATTTTCAATTGTGAGCATTTAAGTTTCAACTCCTTATAATATGCCTGCATTTTGGTTTGATACGATTTCTTTATTTCAGTAGGAGTGAGCTTCAAAATAGCACCAGTTTCCAGATCATGGAACTTGTATGGCCTGTCTTCAAAATCGAAATCAAGCTCCGTGTTTTTATCATTTACATGAAAAAGCAATACTTCATGCCTGTTGTGTTTGAGGTGCTGCAGGGCTGAAAACATCTCATTTTGGTTTTCAGTTTTTTGAAACATGTCACTGAAAATAATAACAAGCGATCTCTTGTGTATTTTCTTTGCAATCTGATGAAGAACTGAAGGCACATTCGTTTTTTTAGATCTTTTTTCACCTTCAAAAATTTTCTGCAATTCTACCAGCAATTTGTGTACATGGGTTGCAGTTGATTTTACTTCTGTTTGCACCTCTATCTCATCAGAAAAGGTGTATAACCCTACTGCATCTCTTTGTTTCTGGAGCAAAAATGCCAATGCAGCTGCTGCCAAAACAGAAAACCTTATTTTACCATATCCTGGCTGGGGATAATACATGGAAGAGGAATTGTCCAAAACCAAAAAGCAACGCAGGTTTGTTTCTTCTTCATACCTCTTGGTGTAGAGTCTGTCGGTTTTTGCAAATACCTTCCAGTCGATATGGCGCGTGCTCTCACCATAGTTATACAAACGATGTTCGGCAAACTCGACTGAAAAGCCATGATAAGGTGACTTGTGTAGCCCGGTAATAAATCCTTCCACAAGCTGCCTTGCCAACAATTCGATGTTTGAAAACTCCTTTAGCTTGTCTATATCAAAATCCATTTTGAAAGTTTTTTTGTCCGTTTACCTCAACTACTTACATAAGTAATGCAATTTATAAATGATTGTCAATTGAATTGATCTTTTGGTTTTTCTATTTGAAAAAATATAACTCCAAGCTTCAAGGCCAACAGCAAAGAAAAAAGTGATAATACAAGGTCAAATTGCTTTTGTATTCCAAATTATACTATATTTAAATGTTTTATTAAAATTGTAAACGCAATACCTAACTTCAAACGCATAAAAAAGAGACTAAAGTGGAAGAGCACAAGGATAATGACAGACAGGAAATATACTCTGAAAGAGTAAGGGCAGGAAAGAGAACCTATTTTTTTGACATTAAGGCTACACGTTCAAACGACTACTACCTTACTATTACAGAAAGTAAGAGAAGGTACAAAGATGGTGAGGAAGGTTTTTTCTACGAAAAGCATAAAATCTTTTTGTACAAAGAAGATTTCAACAAATTCGTTGAAGCTTTGAACCACACTGTGGATCATGTGAAAAACGAGTTGTTACCGGATGTCGATTTCACAGAGTTTGATAGAGAAAAAGAGTATGAGGAAAAAGACACTGCCGATACAGATGCTACTTCAGATTCTTCGGGTGACGATACTGAGTTGAAGTGGGACTAAGGTCTGATTTATTAAGTAAGAATTTGAGTCCTTGAAGAAACGCAAGGGCTTTTTTTATTTTAGTTTATGATCAATAAGACATTATTCTATATTGTGTTGATAACAGCCGTGTTCATCCTTGTAGCATGGCTTTTTTCAGATATATTCATTTATACCTCCATTTCACTCGTACTGGCTACCATTCTTCGCCCGCTTACCAATTTCATCAGCAGAACATACATTTTCAAAGTAAAAGTCCCCAGAGTAATAGCCATATTCTTCTCATTCGGGCTTGTAGCTGCCGTTATTTCTCTGTTTGTCCTGTTGTTTGTTCCTTTAGTTATCAAACAAACCGAAGTAATTTCTAATTTGAACATCGAAGAGGTATATGAAAACCTATCGGTTCCTTTTGTCTCCATAGAAAATTTTCTGATTAGCAATAACATTCTGAAAGAAGGTGGTGATAGTTTCAACGAAGAGATCAAAGCATCCATTATTGAATTTGTTAGCAACATTAACTTCAAAGATCTTCTCGACAATCTACTCAGCTTCACAGGAACATTCTTTATAAGCATATTGGCCATCTCGTTTATTTCATTTTTCTTGTTGTATGAAAATGGGCTGCTCAGCAGGCAAATGATTGCTCTGGTACCCAATGCTTATTTCGAAGTTTTTATTTCTGCTGTTTTTAAAATAGAAAAACTTTTATCCAATTACCTGATAGGACTTACACTACAAATGCTTGCCATTTTTTCAGTTGCTGCACTTGGTCTTACCATTTTAGGAGTGAATTATGCCATCACCATTGCTGTTTTTGCTGCAGTTGCCAACCTCATACCCTATTTGGGGCCACTTTTGGGTGCCATATTCGGTATAGTAGTAGGAATCTCTACGTCTGGTGAATTTTCATTCGACAACACCGCAGTATTATTGATTGTAAAAATAATATCAGTATTTGCTGTAGTTCAAGCTATGGACAATGTAATCTTTCAACCACTGATATTTTCAAAATCAGTGAAAGCACATCCACTAGAAATATTTGTTGTTATCTTTGCCGCCGCAACTTTAGGGGGTATTCCCGGCATGATTGCGGCCATCCCGGTTTACACTATTATAAGGGTATCTGTAGTGGAAATCAATTGGGGATTTAAGAGGTATCATATATTTCAAATCAAAAACAATTAGATTTTAAATGGCATTAAAATGCGGTATAGTTGGTTTACCTAATGTAGGAAAATCAACACTATTCAATGCGTTATCAAACGCAAAAGCAGAAGCAGCTAACTTTCCTTTTTGTACGATCGAACCCAACGTCGGGGTGATTTCAGTGCCTGATGAAAGGTTGAAAATATTAGAAGATCTTGTGTCTCCCCAGAGGGTATTGCCTACGGTAATCGAGTTTGTAGATATTGCAGGGTTAGTAAAAGGAGCAAGTAAAGGAGAAGGCCTGGGAAATAAATTTCTCGCCAATATACGGGAAGTAGATGCCATCATTCATGTAGTTCGATGCTTTGTAGATGACAATATTGTACATGTAGCCGGTGGAGTAGATCCTGTTTTCGACAAAGAGGTAATCGACACTGAATTGCAATTGAAAGATTTGGAATCTATCGATAAAAAAATTCAGCGAGTAGAAAAAATAGCTAAATCCGGTGACGCTGCAGCTAAAAAAGAACTCCCTGTTCTCCAAAAGTACAAAGCTCATCTGGAAGCCGGACACAATGCCAGAACACTGGAAGTGTCGGCGGAAGAAAAAGAAGAAATTGCTCCACTACAACTCTTGACCATAAAGCCAGTAATCTATGCCGCCAATGTAGAAGAGGAAGTAATCCTCACCGGAAACAAATATGTAGAAGCACTAAAAGAATCGGTGAAAGCCGAAAATGCACAAGTGATTACGGTAAGTGCTTCCATCGAAGCGCAAATAGCAGAATTGGACGATCCGGAAGAAAAAGAAATGTTTTTAGGAGAATATGGCTTGAAAGAATCAGGGCTTGATAAACTTATCCGTGCGTCTTACGAGATTCTTGATCTTATCACCTATTTCACTGCGGGTGTGCAGGAAGTACGGGCATGGACTATCAAAAAAGGCTGGAAAGCTCCGCAAGCTGCTGGTGTGATCCATACAGATTTTGAAAAAGGATTTATTAAAGCTGAAGTAATAAAACTGGAAAACTACCAGCTATACAAAACAGAGGCTGGTTGTAAAGAAGCAGGAAAACTAGCCATTGAAGGCAAAGAATATATAGTGAAGGATGGAGACATCATGCACTTCAGATTTAATGTTTAAAATTTTTCTTGGAAAAAATAAATTGTGATTGTCCATTTTAAAATGGCTCAGCCGTCTTAAAAGAAAAAACATAATCATGAAACAATTTTTGTATTTAATCAGAGGAGGAGATCACGAGTTCAACAAATTATCTCCGGAGGAATTTCAGGCACACATGGAAAAATGGGCAGCCTGGATGTCAGAAATCAAAGCTGAAGGTTTTCCATTGGATACCGAAGGTAAAGTAGTTACCAACGGTGGCTCAATAGTAACCGACGGGCCATTTGCAGAAGGAACTGAAGTAGTAGGCGGCTACCTATTGCTACCAGCTAATGATCTTGAACATGCTACCCAAATGGCAAAAGGCTGTCCGGTACATGAGATGGGTGGTACAGTCGAGGTACGCCCTATCAATGCCATGCCGGAATAATTGAACAAAAACACCAGAAAGCCCGATTGAAATTCATTCGGGCTTTTTTATTTTACAGTCATGTCAGATCAGGTAACCTCTCTTGTTGATCATTATTTCCGAAATGAATATGGAAATGCCGTGTCTTACCTCACAGCTAAGTTTGGCAAGCAACATCTGGAGTTGGCAGAAGATGCCGTGCAAGAGGCACTTTTCAAAGCCATGAAAAACTGGTCATACTCCAAGGTTCCAAACAATCCTTCCGGATGGATTGTTACTGTGGCTTCCAACAAAATGATAGATCACCTAAGAAGGGCAACACGCCTGGAAGAGTCTAATGCTACGGATCCAGAACCTGTCGTACATCAGGAAATTGATCTTGAGTCCATTCAGGACGATGTGGTAAAAATGATGTTTGCCTGTTGTCATCCTTCACTCAGCACCGAACATCAGATCATCCTCACCCTAAAAATTCTTGGAGGGTTGTCTGTCAAAGAAATTGCCAGGGCATTGCTGAAGAAAGAAGAAACCATTGCCAAATCCTATACCAGAGCCAAACAAAAATTTAAAAATGAAAACATTCAACTCGAATTACCACAGCCTGTTGAAATCAAAAACCGATTGAGTACTGTTCTGCATATTATATATTTACTCTTCAACGAAGGCTACAAAACCACCAATGGGAATGAGCTTTTAAAAAAGGATTTGTGTCAGGAAGCCATTAGATTGAATGGAATCTTACTTGAAAATAATGATTGCAATACATCCATAGCTAACGCCTTAATGGCTTTGATGTATTTTCATTCTTCAAGATTTGATGCAAGAGTAGATAAAGAGGGTTATTTGATCACATTGGAATTTCAAAACAGGTCATTGTGGAATCAAAACTATATTCAAAAAGGAATTGAATATTTAGAAAAAGCAACTAAAGGTGCATTCATTAATGAGTTTTACCTCCAGGCAACCATCAGCGGACTACATTGTGAAGCCAAACATTATGATGAAACCAAATGGTCAGATATTTTGGAGTTGTATGACACTCTGACAAGGCTGAACCCCTCTCCAGTGGTAAAGCTAAACAGGATAGTGGCACTCGGAAAAGCCAAGTCTCCAAACGACGCATTGAAAGAATTAAAACAGCTTGAAACCAATCCACAAATAGAAAATCATTACTTGTACTATGCAATTAAAGGAGAATTTTTGATCGAATCTGGTAGCTTAAAAGAAGGAAAACAGGCAACACTGAAAGCCATTTCACTCACTAACAACACCGCTGAAAAACAGTACCTGATGAAAAAGCTTGAAGTTTTATCTGAGTCAAAATAATCTCCTGAAAAAACTTCAACAATCTGTACTGATTGCAACAAAACAACTAATTTTGTACTAATAGAGAAGGTTTTTAGGCAAAAAAATAATCGATTGATAATTTTATACCCAAAGTACCTTCATGAAGGGATATTTCAATTGTGATAACCTAACGTTTGTAAGGTAATTTATTTACTTTTGACAACCATTAGGTGTATCTACCGAAACCTTCGTAAGAATTACTATTAATAATTAAAAATATACAAATATGGCATTTGATTTAGACATGATTGAGGCCGTCTATCAACGCATAGGCGATCGGGTGAACAAGGCAAGGGAAATAACAGGAAAACCGTTGACCTTAGCAGAGAAAATCTTATATTCTCACTTATCTCAGGGAATGCCAAATGAAATATATGAAAGAGGTAACTCTTATGTGGACTTTGCGCCAGACAGAATCGCCTGTCAGGATGCCACTGCCCAGATGGCACTTTTGCAGTTTATGCAAGCCGGCAAGAAAAAAGTAGCCGTACCCACTACTGTGCATTGTGATCACCTGATCCAGGCAAAAGTAGGTGCAGCAGCCGATCTTCAAAATGCTATAAACACCAGCAATGAAGTATTCAATTTTCTTGACTCTGTGTCCAACAAATATGGCATAGGATTTTGGAAGCCCGGTGCAGGTATCATCCATCAGGTGGTATTGGAAAATTATGCCTTCCCGGGTGGAATGATGATCGGAACAGACTCGCACACTGTAAATGCCGGAGGTCTGGGAATGGTAGCCATAGGTGTCGGAGGTGCAGATGCGGTAGATGTAATGGCAGACATGCCTTGGGAATTGAAATTTCCAAAACTGATAGGTGTAAAACTAACCGGAAAATTAAATGGCTGGACTGCCCCTAAAGACGTGATATTGAAAGTAGCGGGTATTCTTACTGTAAAAGGAGGAACCGGAGCAATAGTAGAATATTTTGGGGAAGGTGCAGAAAATCTTTCCTGTACAGGAAAAGGAACTATCTGTAACATGGGGGCTGAAATAGGTGCTACCACTTCTACTTTTGGCTATGATAAGTCGATGGAAAGATACCTCAGAGCAACAGGCAGAGATGCAGTTGCTGATTTGGCCAATAATGTAAAAGAACATTTAACCGGTGATGCAGAAGTATATGCCAACCCTGAAAAATATTTTGATCAGGTAATAGAAATAAACCTTTCTGAATTAGAGCCTCACGTAAACGGACCTTTCACTCCGGATTTGGCTACTCCTATCTCTGAAATGAGTGCAAAAGCTGCAGCCAATGACTGGCCTACTAAAGTGGAATGGGGATTGATCGGTTCTTGTACCAACTCTTCTTATGAAGATATGTCCAGGGCTGCTTCTATTGCTCAGCAAGCTATAGACAAAGGATTAAAACCTGCCGCTGAATTTGGAATCAATCCGGGTTCTGAGCAAGTAAGATATACGATTGAAAGAGATGGTATCATTGATACTTTCGAGAAAATAGGCACTAAGGTGTTTACCAACGCTTGTGGGCCTTGTATCGGTCAATGGGCAAGAACAGGTGCTGAAAAAGGTGAGAAAAATACCATTGTACATTCTTTCAACAGGAATTTTGCGAAAAGAGCTGATGGCAACCCTAATACGCACGCATTTGTAACGTCTCCTGAAATGGTAGCAGCTATAGCCATATCGGGCAACCTTGGTTTTAACCCAATCACTGACACCCTAACCAACGATAAGGGAGAACAGGTTAAACTAGATCCACCTACAGGATGGGAATTGCCTCCTAAAGGATTTGATGTAGAAGACGCAGGATATAAAGCACCTGCTGAAGATGGTTCTAATGTAGAAGTAAATGTTGATACTGAGTCAAAAAGATTGCAATTGCTTTCTCCATTCAAACCATGGAATGGTAAAAATATTACAGGAGCAAAATTACTGATCAAAGCCAAAGGAAAATGCACGACTGACCACATCTCTATGGCTGGCCCATGGTTGAGATTCAGAGGTCATTTGGACAACATTGCCAACAATACGCTGACCGGTGCTGTCAATGCATTCAATGAGGCTACCGACAAGGTGAAAAACCAACTCACCGGAGAATATGGTGCAGTACCTGATACGCAAAGAGCATATAAAGCTGCGGGCATTCCAACCATAGTAGTAGGTGACCACAACTACGGTGAAGGTTCGTCTCGTGAGCATGCTGCCATGCAACCAAGGCATTTGGGTGTAGCAGTAGTATTGGTGAAATCTTTTGCAAGAATCCATGAAACCAACTTGAAAAAGCAGGGAATGCTTGGGTTAACTTTTGCTGATGAAGCCGATTATGATAAAATCCAGGAAGACGATACATTCGATTTCACTGACCTGACAGAGTTTGCTCCAGGCAAGCAGTTGACCTTGGTAGCGAAGCATGCGGATGGAACTTCTGATACCATAATGACCAATCACACCTACAACGATAGTCAAATTGGATGGTTCAAAGCAGGTTCGGCATTGAATTTGATTAAGTTGCAAAACAACTCATAAGGTTCGTTTTTGCATCAAAATATAAAAGCGGCCTTGTGTCGCTTTTTTTATATATAAACATCGAACCCTGTTAGGGTTCAGAACCCTAACAGGGTTATAAAGCTATGAAAAAGACTTATTTAGTATTTCTGCTATCCATGCTTTACTTTCTAACCCCTTCAGAAAGTTTTGCTCAAAAAAAGAAAAAAGCCAGACAGCAAAAAACAAGTACAGTCATCAAAACTGCACAAACCTATATAGGTACGCCTTATAAATACGGAGGCACTTCAGGAAGTGGTATAGATTGCTCAGGGCTGATGCTTCGATGCTTCGAAAAAGCCAACTACCAACTGCCACGCACAGCCAAAGAACAATCTAAGTTTGGAAAGAAGGTAGGCAACAACAGCATAAAACCGGGAGACATTGTCTTTTTCAAATTTAAAGACAAAGGTAAAAAATGGTACCACAGTGGGCTTGTCACTTCGGTAAACAAAGGCAAAGCCAATTTTATTCATGCCTCCACTTCACGAGGGGTAGTAGAATCTGATTTAACTCAGGAATATTATTCAAAAAGCATCAAAGGTTTTCGTAGGGTGATAAAGTAACGTGAACGTTGGATTTAATGTGAAAAAATACTTTTTTATGAGTAGAAGTGAATAACTCCACAGCAAACTAGCGAGAGTATCATTATAAAAACTAAAATAATTCCAATTAACTTTTGTGTGTGTATAACAAAATACCATTCACCAATGCGGCACTTGTTTTTGTTTTACTACTGATTGACTAAATTCATCTTTTTAATAGAATCCTCACCTGTTATTCACAACCAATGAATTTAGAAATTTCTACACCGGCACTTCTTTTTCCTGCCATCACATTATTGCTTCTGGCTTACACCAACAGATTTTTGGCGGTAGCTACCCTCATCAGAAGCCTGTACAAAAGATATGAAGAAAGTGGGCATGACAGCATCATAAAGGGTCAGATTAAAAATCTGAGGTTAAGGCTATTTTTGATCAGAAACATGCAGGCTTTTGGTATTTTAAGTTTCCTACTCACTGTACTTTGCATGTTTCTGCTTTTTCAGGAAAGCTTAGATATTGCCAGTTACACCTTTGGGGCAAGTCTTATCTCCCTCTTGATTTCTCTGATACTATCGCTTATTGAAATTCAAATCTCCACCAAGGCACTGGATTTAGAATTGAAAAATATGGAAGCCTGACTTAATCGGTCAATAACTCTTCCACACGGGTTTTCATCGCTTCAAAAGTAGCATACCCTCTGGAAATTGCTGTTAGTTTATCCCTTTGCTGTAATACCACTGAAGGAAATCCCCGCACACCTAATTGCTGCGCATATACAAAGTCCTGGCGTACAAGTTTTTTGTATCCATCAGAATTAAAAAGTGCAATGAATGTATCAAAGGAAACTCCAATTTGCTCACAAAGCGGTTGATAGAATTCTTTTTTTCCCGGGTCATGGTTTAAAACATAAAATGCATATTGTACCGATTTGTAAAACTCTAATTCCTGATCAGGTTTAATATCTCTAATAACCCTGACTGCCCGTGCCGGAGGTTCGGTATCATAATCAAACTCATCCCAATCAAGCAATCCGTAATTAAAAGGCTGTCCGGATGCTTGCTCTACATGCTCCCAATGTTCTCGCAAAAATGCTTTCATCTCGCTGTTCCATAACTCTCCTCCTCCGGGTCTAAGACCTCCCATAACCATTCCAAATTCAAGCTTTCCATCAAACTCGTTCTTCAATTGTTCCAAATGGTTTGTAATCCCCCAGCACCAGGAGCACATCGGATCTCCAAAATAAATTAGTTTACCCTGAGAATCTTCCGTTTCAATGTTGTTATCCATTTCTTCAATATCCGGAGTTATACAAACACCATCATCACACTTTATGTCTTTTTGACTATCCATTTTTATATTTTCTATATCCGTGATTAATATATTTTGAGTTCTATAAAACAAAAACCTGATGAAATAAATTCATCAGGTTTCTATTTTATTTTTATCAGGCACTCCAAGAGTGTCACTTCTAAAAGCAAATAATTATTTACTCACATTTTCTAAAATCGGTATTTCAACTTCTTTAGCCTCTTTATCGATCAATTTAATTTCATCAAATCCGGTGTTTTTAAATCTTTCGAATTGCGTTGCGGCATCTCCTACCACAAAGTAAATCATCTTATCCGGTGTAATATACTTTTCTGCTAGTGCTCTATGCTCATCCAAGGTCATCATTTTTACCACTTCCTGTTGTTTAGTAATGTAATCCGAAGAGAAATTGTATGCACTCATGGTTCGCATCATCCCAAGCAATGCCCCATAAGTTTCGAAAGCACGGGCATTAGATTTTATCAAGGCATTTTTTGTGAAATCTAAATCTTCCTGGCTTATGCCATTTCGATACTTTTCCATCTCTTCCTTAAATATCTGAACAGATTCGAAAGTGGCGTTGGTTCTTACGCTGGAAGAAGCGGTAAACGGACCTACAATAGTACTTCCTTCAAAGTCCGTTCTAGCACCATAGGTATAACCTTTTTCTTCTCTTAAAATCAGGTTTACATTGCCACTAAACGAACCTCCTAGCTTGTAGTTCATTACCGTAGCAGCATAATAATCATCATCTGTTCTCTTTTTTGCAAGATAACCTATGTTGATCACCGATTGCTTCGAATTGGGAATGTCTAGAAAATACAAAGAAGCATTTTCCGGTTGAGGGGCAATTTCATACTCAGGAATTGTAACATCTTTGGGTTTCCACCTTTCATTAATACTGGATAAAGATGACATCACGGTCTCTTTATTCACAGCACCCACAATATGAAATCTGGCTACAGTTGGTGAATAATATTTATCATAATATTCTTTTAAATCATCTATGGTCAAAGCGGCAACAGATTCCTCTGTACCTGCACCGGGATAAGAGAAAATGTGCTCAGGACCGTACAATAATTTATTAAACACCTGACCGGCTACTACATTTGGGTTGGCTGCATTTCTTTTTATACCATTGATTGTTCTGGTTTTGATACGTTCAAACTCTTCCAAATCCCATCTTGGCTCCAACAAAATTTCTTCTACCAGTGCCAGAGTCTTTTCATAGTTTCTCGCAAGGGTGTTAGCAGATATGGTAATACTTTCACTACTGGTGTACATGCTAATATTAGCACCCAGTAACTCGATTTCTTCTTCCAACTCTTCTGGAGTCTTATTTTTAGTACCTTCACTCATGATGTCAGTCATTAGATTGGACACACCATTTTTGTCAAAAGAATCAAGTAAATGACCTCCTCTTAGCACAATGTTGAACTGCACCAGAGGCACTTCCGATTGCTCCATACCATATACTACCATGCCATTACTTAACTTATCTTCCCATGGAACAGGCACATTCACAATAGGGTCAGCTCCTTTTACCGGCTCTACAGAACGATCTATTTCAGAAGGTGTTTTTTTAATTTCTTCGGGTTGAACATCAGCCACTGCTTGTTCCTTGTTTTCGGTTATCTCTTCCTCCACAACTTCAGCTTTCTCAGAATTTGCTGCTGCCAAATCAAGGCTTCCTTTTGGTACAAAACTGGTAATAACATAAGGTTTGTCCTTGATGTATTTATTATAAACATTCATTACATCTTCTTTTGACACTGCCAAAATGTTTTCTATATCCTGAGTGATAAATCCGGGATCTCCCCTGAAAACATTGTAGTTTGCCAATTGGAAAGACTTATTCAATACACTACTGATCCCATTGTACACATCTGTTTCCAAACTGGCTTTCACCCTTTCAATGTCCTTGTCAGTAATGCCTTCTTCTTCAAATTTTTTAAAGGCTTCCAAAACGGCATTTTCTATGTCAGTCAGATTTTTGCCTTCATTGGCGGTAATGCTCACTCTAAATTTACCTGCCACCTCCAGCACTCTGGAATAAGCAACCGTGTTTGATGTCAACTCTTTTTCTTTCACTAAAACCTTATAAAGTGGAGCCTTTTTTCCCTGCGATAAAAGCTGTCCTAAAAATTGAAGAGCATATTGGTCTTTATGAGATTCATTCACTGTAGGCCATACCATGTTTAGTTGTGCTGCTCTTGCAAAATTATCTTCGTGATACAGTCTTACTGTTTTATCAAGGGTTACATTCTGGATTTCAAGAGGAGGAACTTCAGGCCCTCTCTTTATTTCCCCAAAATACTTCTCAATCAAAGCCTTTGCTTCCTGAGTATCAAAATCTCCGGCGAGTACCAGAGTGGCATTATTCGGCCCGTAAAACTTCCTGTAAAATTCTTTTACATCTTCCACAGTAGCGTTTTGCAAATCCACCAATTCGCCTATTACCTGCCAGTTGTATGGATGTCCTTTTGGAAAAATGTTTTTGTCTATTACATAACTTGTATGTCCATAAGGATTGTTATCAACCCTCTGTCTTTTCTCATTTTGAACCACTTCCTGCTGATTGGCAAATGCTGTTTCTGTCACCGTATTGATCAGAAACCCCATCCTGTCGGATTCCAGCCACATCACCATTTCCAATGCGTTTTTTGGTACTACTTCGTAGTACACAGTACCATCCTGCCAGGTACCGCCATTGAGTGTGCCTCCGGCATCTTGTATCTTTTTGAAGAATTGATCTTGTGCCACGTTTTCAGACTCCTGAAAAAGCATGTGCTCAAATAAGTGGGCAAAACCTGTTCTGCCTTCTACTTCCCTATTGGAACCTACATGGTACAAAATGGCTGTAGAAATAATAGGATCTGAATCGTCTTTGTGCAAAATAACCTGCAATCCATTTTCTAAAGTGTATTTTTCAAAATCAATTGAAAGCTTGCCTTGCTCCTTCTTTGCATTTTGTTCTCCACAAGACAGAACAAAAGCAAACAGACCAACAAGCAGAACTGCCTTTATAACATTGTGAGTAGTTTTCATACGTTAATTTTTTTCAAAAATTCAGGGATTAATATGTTTTAAGTAAAAATAACAAGAGAGAACCACATAAAATATTTTTTTACATAAATGGTCTTTCCGTTGGGTTAAGGGAGTGAATGAATTTTCATTTGTGCTTAATATTGAGCCTTAATCAATATTAAGGGTCTTTTTTTAAGAACCCACTATTATAAATTCATATGGTTTTTTATACCTTTACATACTATGAAAATCATCAATATATTCTTCGCTATACTATTTCTTTTATTCGTTGGGGTTCAATATAATGACCCTGATCCATTGCTTTGGATGTTCATTTATGGGGTTGCCGCTGCTCTGTTTATTTTGGCTGTAATGAACATTCGACCAAAAAAAGTAATATTGGGTGTCATCGTAGTAGGTGCACTTTACAGCCTTACCTATATACCCGGAGTATATGATTGGTTTACCATCGGCCAGCCAGGGGAAATAGTTGCATCTATGAAAGTTGATAAAATGTATGTGGAAGAAAGCCGGGAGTTTTTTGGACTTTGGATTGCTCTTGGAGCACTGATCTTTTTGTATAAAAAATCCTGACACCTGTTTTTCTTCGCAGAAATCATCTTCACCTCTGTCCCAAAGTCAATATTGCTTGTATCACCTACCAGAGCAATTGGTCTGTTTCATACTTGTGCATTTTTTCCAAGATGAGAATAAATACTTAAATTGACAGTTCAACAAAAGCCCAACAAATGACTACTGCAATAGAACAAAGAAGCATACTCACTATTGAGCAAATGGAATTCAGGCAGAAAATGCTCAATCCAATGAGTTTCTGGTTGTTTACATTGATGAACGTACCTGCAGGCTGGATAGCAGGTATGAGGCTGAGAGAACTTGACACATCCAAAGCTGTAACCTCCATACCATTCAAATTTCTTAATAAAAACCCTTTCAAGTCTATTTATTTTGCGGTACAAAGCATGGCAGCCGAACTTTCTACAGCTGCATTGGTACTGCTCCACATTCAGGGACAAAAACCATCTATCGCATACATTATTGTTGACTTAAAAGCTTCATTTACCAAGAAGGCAACCGGACGAACTTACTTCACCTGTGAAGGTGGTGACGAAGTACAGCAAGCCATGGAACAATGCGTCGCTACAGGTGAGCCTACTGTTGTACACTTGAAAACCACAGGAAAGATGAAAGATGGAACTGTAGTATCAGAATTTACCTTTAGCTGGTCTATGAAACAGAGGAGTAGATAAGGGTTTGTTCATGTTGACGGGTTTTAAGGAAAAAGATGGGTAAAAAAACACATATCTCAATCCAACAACCCTGCACTCAAAAATTTGAATCTTTTCAAAAAACTGAAACAGGTGGTTATTGTCAAAACTGCAAAAAAGAAGTCTTTGATTTTTCGAAGATGAGTGAACGAGAACTGTTCAACTACTTCAACAAACCCGTAACAAAAATATGTGGAAAATTTCATTCCAATCAGCTTGGATATCTTAAGAATCCTGCCTCAGTTGTAAAAAATGGAATCCCTAAAACAATGGCAGCAACAGTTATGTTAAGTTTAGCTGTTTTCAGTGATTCGAATGCCCAAAAACCAAAAGTTAATCAGAATACTACAGTTGAAAACAGACCCATAGCTCTTACCCCGGTAGAGAGCAATGCCGCCAATGAAAGTGAATATACAATAACGGGCAAAATTTTGGATGAAAGCAATGTCGAAGGGCTAGGAGGAGTTACTGTTAATATTAAAAACACTCGAAATGGAGTACTATCAGACCTTAATGGATACTTCTCTTTAAAATGTACATCTAAAAACAGTTCAGTTGTTACATTACAATTTTCTTTTATCGGGTTTGTAACAGAAGAGCGAACCGTTGAATTGTCAGGCAATGAAATTCAACTTGGAGAAATCAAAATGACAGAAGACAATGTTATGCTATTAGGAGAGGTTTGTATTATCAATGAAACCAAATCCAAGGGATTCTGGCTTAAGTTGAAAAATATTTTCAACTCGAATAAATAAAAGGACTAAAACCTCTTCTTACCACCATTACAAATCCTTCACCAAGACATTGGCAGAAGAGCTTTTAATCTCTTCCAAAATCTGATCGACCGTCTTATCAATTTTGGACATTATCTCATTTTGATGTGCACAAATGCTGTTCAGCCCATCTTTATCCAGTTTGCTAAAGACGTACTCTATAGTGATCTTGTGTATATCTATTGCAGGGAGGTAAACATCAACTTCCTTCTGATTTACCTTACTTCTAAGCAATACACCAGCATGCACCAGATCATTCATCACATCCGCAACAAACCGATATGGAATTTGAAGGGCATCAGATACTTCCACTTTTGTCAAAGGGATTTCTCCGTTTTCAAAGTTTTTTACTATCAAAGACATTACCAAAAGCACGGTTTTTCGTTTCCGCTCATAGCTCAATTCCATATTGGAATCGTCCGGAATATACCTGTCCACATTTTGATGGGCGTAAGAGATTTCACCTCCAATAAAAACTATTGTCCAACTGATCTGAGTGAAAATCAGAAACAAAGGGAGTGCAGCAAAACTACCGTAAATGGCGTTGTAGTTGGATACACCTATTTGAAATGTAATAAAACCCCATTGTGTAAGCTGAAAAACAGTACCTGCAATAACTCCGGCAATCATTGCTGATTTAAACTTAACCCTTGTATTGGGCATGATCATATAAACCAGGGTAAATAATATCCAAATCACGAAGTACGGAGAAATATTCAGAAAGAAAATCACGATAGGTTCTATAAATCCCAGCACTTCTATTTCTTCAGATATTTCTGCTATTTGAGTTCGAATGAAAACAGTAAGACTGTTAGAAACGAACAACAAAATAGGAGCAAACACCACAATACCGAAGTAATCGGTAAATTTTCTAACCCATGATCTGGGTTGTTTTATGTGCCATATTGTGTTAAATGCTACTTCGATATTATTAAGCAATCGCATTACTACATATATCAATATAACAATACCTATACCTGCTATTAATCCTCCTTTGGCATTGTCCAGCATATTTTGAGCATATACAAAGGACTGCTCCAAAATCTCCTCTTGCCCCTTAAAAAACTTTCCCAATTCCCCTTTTAAATCCTTACCAAACCCAAATCCTTTTGATATACCAAAAATAGTAGCAATAACTGGTACGATTGACAAGGTGGAGAAGTAGGTCAATGCAGATGCCTGAATAAATACTTTGTCTTTGGCGATTTCTTTACCTGTGATGATGAAAATTTTAATCCATCGGTAGAGTCTTGCTTTATAACCCTGAATGCCTTTGGTTTTCCAAATATCTATGGCCAGAAACTGTAGTATCTTCTTAACAGGTATTTTCACTACTTATGAGTTTTTGATTAAGAAACGCCCTTTTTGATATCTATTCTTTTCATAAAGGTAATTCATGATCCCATCCTTCAGCCCAACATCGGGTACTAAAATTTTATTGGCATCAGCCTTTTTCATTACATTCAAATAAATATCCGAAGCAGGAATGATTACATCGGCACGGTCAGCATTCAATTGAAGTTTGTACATCCTTTCTTCCAGAGGAAGCTCCTTCAGCATCGCTCTGGTGGCTTTTAGCTGTTTAATAGACATCTGTTTGTCGGCAATGCCTACAGCCAATTCGTACAGTTTGTTGATGTTTCCTCCGGTACCAATAGCTGTAATATGATAATCACTATTGCTTGTATAAGAATCAATCCAATCGTACAATGCCTGCCAGGCGGCTTCTTTACTTTTCAGTGCCAGCTTTCGCACTGTTCCTATTGGAAATGACCTTGCAGCAACTTTTATTTTGTTTTTGTAAAGGTTGAGTTCAGTACTACCACCACCCACATCAATATGTAAATAATCCCCTTCATCCAACTGAAACGCAATTACTCTGTTAATCATTTCCGCTTCTTCTTCTCCCGAAATGATATTTATTTTCAACCCTGATTCTTCATATATTTTTTGCACCAGTTCTCCCCCATTTTCCGCTTCTCTTACAGCGGAAGTAGCACAAGCATAATACTCATCTACTTCGTAAAGGTCTATCATGATTTTAAAGGCCTTCATCAGTTCAATAAACTGACCAGTCTTTACCTCTCCAATTTTTTGCAGGCTAAATACATCTCCCCCAAGCCTCAAAGGAAACCGAATATATTGAAGCCTTTTGAAGGTTGTGTTGTCTCCATAGCTGATCACGTTGGTTATCTGTAACCTTACAGCATTTGATCCTATATCTATTGCAGCTAGCTTCATCTGTCTGATTATTGTATCCTACCTTTGTACAATATATAAATAATTTTAAGAAGAGGTAGAATTGTAAATGTAATTCTTATAAGTCCTTGTAGATTTCCAACAACCTTTCATCGGTTTCAGTAGTTTTTATTTGAGCCAAAAGTTGTTCTACACCTTTTACATCAGAAAGTAACATCAACCCCTGATATGCAGAAAGCCTCACAATATAGTTGGGGTGGCCTGAAGCCAATTTGCCAAAAGTATCCACTGCCATCTTTCGTTCTTCCTCTGGTGCTTTCAGCAGCATTTCTGAAAAGTACTGAATAAAGTAAAAAAGTTCATTGCCTGAAAAAATGCTCATTTTGTCAGCATACCAATTATAATCAGGGTATTCCTCTTGCGCACTGAAATAACCAACAAGCGAAATAATTACATTGATATTGTTTTCCTTTTTAAACCCTTCAATCAAATCATCCGCAATCTTCTGCTTGGAATCAGCAATGAATTGAATAGCACTTCCTACCACATAGTAAGAAGAATCATTTAATGCTTCGTATAATCTGGATGAATACTTATCGGGATTTGCAGAGGTCAAAATAGAAAGTACCTCTGCCCTTACATAGGGGTTTTCGTCATCCAGCATAGCAACAAGCTGTGCTTCATATTTTTTTTGTTTAACCACCTTCGAAGCGATATGACCTAAGGCTATCAATCGAATGTCAAAAAATGAATCCCGTAATCCTTTCTCAACCAGTTCGTGTTGCAAAGACCCACTTTTAAAACCCGCCACTTTCATCATGGCTTCCTTTCTTGCTTCATAACCTGGCGCATATTCATATTGGAATGTCAACTCTTTATCCGATTTATCATGATTTATTTGAGCAAGCAATTGATTCTCAGGATCGAAGAGCACCAATTGCGGTGCTTCACTCATTGGAAACTTATAGGTTTCCGTTTCTTCTTCAATAATCAATGGGAAACGCTGTTTTTCCCCAGACATCCAAACATCTACAAATACCGGAAGCTTAAACAGATGTGTTTCCTCGTTTTGAGATTGAGTGATATCAAAGTACAATGTATCGTTCTGATATTTGTGGGCAATGTCCAAAGTTGGATGTCCTGCAAGCATAAACCACTGATCAAAAAACCAGTTGAGATCCTCACCCGTCACCATTTCGAAAGCTAATCTGAGGTCATTTATTTCTACCGTCTGAAAAGCATTTTGATTCAAATACAAATTCAAAGCCGTGAAAAAAGCTTCATCCCCAACGTAGTTTCTAAGCATGTGCAACACCCAGCCACCCTTGTTGTAAGAATGCCTGTCAAACATGTCTTCTCTGGAATCATAATAGTACCTGATTAATGATTTGGGACTATCATTGGCCTCATCAAAATAGCTTTCTTTAGACACAGAAAAATTATAATCCGCTTCATCCTGTCCATACTTGTATTCATTCCACAGGTATTCCGAATAATTAGCAAATCCTTCATTGAGCGTTAGATTAGACCATGACTCGGTGGTCACTAGGTCACCAAACCACTGGTGAAACAACTCATGAGCTATAATGTCGTCCCATCGCCTGTCCAGCAACTCTCTTCTATTGGACTGAACTGCTTCCATAAATACTGATGCAGTGGTATTTTCCATCGCTCCTGACACAAAATCCCTTACTACAACCTGGGCATATTTTTGCCAGGGGAAATTAATTCCAAGCAGTTCGGAAAAATATGTCATCATCTCGGGCGTATTGCCAAAAATATCTTTGGCGTACGGTGCATATTCTTTTTCCACCAGATAAGTCAAGGGAACTCCCTGCCATTCATCCTCAATTGCTGCAAAGTCACCGACTGCCATCATAAACAAGTACGGTGCATGTGGCAAATCCATCTCCCAATAATCTGTTCGGGTATTGTCATTATTTTTTACAGATTCTACTAATACGCCATTTGACAGGGTCTTGAATTTATCCTCAACAGTAATGTACATTTCCTGCGTACATTTTTCATTTGGAGAGTCAATCGTAGGAAACCATGCTGAATTGGATTCTGTCTCTCCTTGTGTCCATATCTGTTGAGGCTTGTTTTTCTCTTCGTTGAGAGGATTAATGAAATAAAGTCCCTTGTCTGATTTTATAGCATCACTACCTCCGGGTTTTCGTTCATTTGGTTTAGCCAAATAATCAATCTTCACACTTAAAGTATCTTCTCTTGTGTATTCTTTTCCCAGATCAATGGTTAATTGATCTTCTGAGTAATCGAATCTTAAAGCAGATTCGGTGGAGCCATTTAGGATACTCACTGAGTTGATGTTCATTCCTTTGGCATCCAAAACCACATCTGATTGAGGAAAGAAATAAGGAGTAAAATCCAAGGTAGCAACTCCATGCAAATGCTGCTTTTTCCAATCAAAGGACACTTCCAATTTGGTATGGATCAAATCTATATACCTAGTACGGGATGCCCTGTATTCTGTACTTGCTTCATCTTGTGCCTCCATCTTTTGGAGGATACACATCAAGCAAAATACGGAAATTAATATTCTAAAATTCTTCAAAGGATTCTCACATTTTTCAACCAAACAAAAAAACAAGGCGCAAATATATTATATAAACGAGTATAACAGATATACTTGTATATCTACAATATACAAGGTTACTATCTAGCTATCTAAGTTTAGAGTTGGTGTTGAAAATAATCAACTGTCAATGGTCGATAGTCAACAGCCAATGACTGATTCTTTTGCCCTTGTTGGTCTCCTGACTGACAAAGACTAGGAGGTCGGCCTTCAAGAATATATTCTCAATAATAGTCTTGCATTTTACACGTTTTTCAACAAACCAAATAAAAACAGGTGAATTCCCTGTAATTGACCATTAATTACTAATTTCGCCTGTTAAATTTCCCGTATATATGTCTGATTTCAATAAGATTAACAATATAACAGGATGGCTTCTTTTTGTGCTATCCACAACAGTATATGCCCTAACAGTAGAACCCACTGCCAGCTATTGGGATTGTGGTGAATTCATCTCTGTTTCCTACAAACTGGAAGTACCTCATCCCCCCGGTGCTCCTTTGTTCCTGCTTATTGGCCGATTATTTTCTTTTCTGGCTTTTGGCGATACCCAGGAGGTGGCCTACTGGATCAACATGCTCAGTGTGGTGAGTAGTGGGTTCACGATACTGTTTTTATTTTGGTCAATCACTCATTTGGCTAAGAAAATGATTCCTGAAGAAGGTGAATGGGCAAATTTACTGGTAATAGGGAGTGGCGCAATAGGTGCCCTTGTTTACACCTTTTCTGACTCATTTTGGTTCTCTGCTGTGGAAGCAGAAGTTTATGGAATGTCGTCCTTTTTTACCGCATTTGTAGTTTGGGCAATGTTGAAATGGGAAAACATTGATGACTCAGGCAGACAAAACAGGTGGATGATTTTGATTGCTTATATGATAGGATTGTCCATAGGCGTCCATTTGCTGAATCTGGTAACACTTCCTGCGCTGGGATTAATCTATTATTTTAAAAAACGAGATACTCCTTCATTGAAAGGAATAGTTACCACTCTGATTGTAAGCGGAATAATCATTCTTTTGATCATGGAAGCAATCATTCCTGGCATACCAAGTTTTGCAGGAAAAATGGAAGTATTCCTGGTCAATAACATCGGGCTTCCATTTGGCTCGGGGGTTGTGATCTTAATATTAGCTATACTGGGAGGTCTGATATATGGTATTTACTATTCTATTAAGGAGCAAAAAGCAGCTTTAAACACAGTTTTGTTGTGCTTTGCTTTTATTCTGATCGGATACTCATCTTATTCACTGGTATTGATTCGATCAAATTACAATCCTCCAATCGACGAAAATAACCCTGAAAGCCTGCTAAGCTTTGTGTCGTACCTGAAAAGAGAGCAGTACGGTAGCCGACCTCTACTAAGTGGACAGCTTTATACCGCTGAGGTGGTAGATCAAACCAAAGGAGAGCCTGTTTATAGAAAAGGAAAAGACGAATACGAAATTGCCGATTATAAAATGGATTACATCTATGATCCGCAACAAACTTCTATATTACCACGTGCCTGGAGCAATGCTCCCGCTCATGTCCAAAAATACAGGCAAATATTAGGATTGAAACAAGGTGAAAAACCAAGCTTTGGTGACAATTTATACTTCATGTTTAAGCATCAGTTGGGTACGATGTATTTCCGCTATTTTATGTGGAATTTTTCGGGCAGGGAGTCTGACATACAAGGAGCAGACTGGATGGGAATCCCTGCGGCATTGAAAAATGTACCTCAGGCACTCAAAGAAAACAAAGGAAGAAATGCCTTTTTTATGATCCCACTTATCCTTGGGCTGATTGGTATGTTCTTTCAATACTACAAAGACCCATACAATTTCTTTTTTGTCGCCATGCTGTTTTTCCTTACAGGAGCGGCTATAGTATTGTACCTGAACTCCCCTCCGGTAGAACCACGCGAAAGAGACTATATATATGCCGGATCCTATTATGCTTTCGCTTTTTGGGTAGGCATGGCGGTGATTGGTCTTTACAGAGGCATAAGTATGGTAGTGAAAAACAACATGGCAGCAGTGGCTATAGCCATTCTGTTGTGCCTTCCTGCACCTGCTCTGATGGCATCAGAAGGATGGGACGACCATGACAGATCAGACAGGTATTTTTCTGTAGATTCAGCCAAAAACTTTCTTGCCTCTTGTGCGCCCAATGCCATCATTTTTACAGGTGGAGATAACGATACTTTCCCTCTGTGGTATGTACAGGAAGTGGAAGGATTCAGAACAGATGTCAGGGTGATTGTATTAAGTTACTTCAATACCGACTGGTACATAGAGCAGATGATGCGAGATGCTTATGAATCCAAACCTCTCCCGTTTGGCCTGACCAAAGAACACTATATTCAGGGAGGGCCAAATGATTATTTGCCTCTCATCGAGCGAGAAAATATCAAAGGAGCAATGAGCACCGTTCAATTCCTGAAATTGATAAAAGAGGATCATCCGGCATTGAAAATTAAAGCTTCTTTCTCAAGTTACAATTCTGTACCGTCCAAGACTTTCTATCTGAATGTAGATACTACTGCACTTCTGGCAAAAAATATAATACCTGAAACCAAAAAAGATTTGTTGACCGATAAGATGGTCTGGACTTTGAAAGGAAGGGCTTTGGAGAAAAAAGACCTTGCCATTCTGGATTTGATAGTGAACAACAACTGGGAGCGGCCTATTTACTTCAACAATACTTCACTAGCCGGGGTAAATCTCAACATCAGACAATACATGGTTCAGGAAGGAATGGCCTTCAGGCTTTTGCCTTTAGAAAACCCTGACCCGTCAGAATTGCTGATCGATACAGATAAGATGTATGACAATGTGATGAACAATTTTTACTGGAGAGAATTAGATAATCCCGATGTGTATTATTCTGAAGATTACAGAAATTTTGTTCTCAACCACAGGGCAGCATTCAATACTCTGGCAGAAGCACTATTACAAGAAGGAAAAACAGAAAAAGCCAAAGAAGTGATACTTATGTCTCTGGAAAGGATTCCGGATGAATCTATCAGGTACGATCATTTCAGCGTACAACAAATAGGAATGCTACTTGCTTTTGGAGAAGACGACAAAGCCAAAACAATGGCTGAGGTGATGGCTCAAAGAGCTGATGAAATGCTCACGTATTTGTTTGACAACAATATAGCAGATCAATACGAACTGCAAAGAAACCTGATTCAGTTGAGTGAAATTGCAAGGGCATTTAAAGCATCTAACAACGATGAGCTCGCTTCTAAATATGAACAGTTATTCAGAAAACACTATGATGTAGCAGGTTAAGAAAGAGGCATTCAAGATGCCTCTTGAAATTTCAATTTTTAACCGAATTAAAATCTTGAAACCATTTTACGTTCAAAATAAGTTACACATCGGTTAGCCCTCGTTGCTAAATATGTTGATGTAATCTCTGAAATAGTAAATTTTTCCTCTTTTACCTCCTGTGACTTCATGGATAATTTTCCGGTTTTCTAATTCTTCTAATAGTTTATACACTGAAGGCAGGGATAAATTAGTGGTTTTCTTTGCTTTTTGAGCATCAGTTATTGGATGTTGGTAGAGCTGCTTTACGATAATGTTGGCATTTGCAGACCTACTACCTAAACTTTGAAGTTTAGTTTCTATCTCTTGTTGAAGCTTCATGATTTTATCAAAAGTACTGATACTGTTTTTTGCTGTTTCTATCACCCCAACCAGAAAAAATTTAAACCATTGGTTTATATCGTTTTTTTCTCTTACCCTCATCAAATTATCATAGTAAAGCGTTCTGTTTCTTTCAAAAAAATCTGATAGATACAAAATCGGTTTTTTCAATATCCCTTTTTCAACAAGATAGAGTGTTATCATCAAGCGCCCCACTCGTCCATTCCCATCCAAAAATGGGTGTATTGTTTCGAATTGATAATGTATCAATGCAATCTTCAGTAGTTCTGGAAAATACACTTCTTCACTATGAGCTAGTTTTTCAAGATCGCTCATGTATTCATCTATTGTAGAATGTATCGGAGGAATGAATGTAGCATCTATAATACTTGCACCCCCAATCCAATTT
Organism: Reichenbachiella sp. MALMAid0571; assembly: GCF_040151475.1. Taxonomy (NCBI): domain Bacteria; kingdom Pseudomonadati; phylum Bacteroidota; class Cytophagia; order Cytophagales; family Reichenbachiellaceae; genus Reichenbachiella; species Reichenbachiella sp. MALMAid0571. The sequence goes on from NZ_JBDKWG010000147.1 coordinate 194,342, forward strand.
TGACTGGTTCTAAATTCTCCTGGTAATTTATGTTTTCCTCTTACTCCCGAAAGTAAAATTTTATGAGTTTGTTTTATCAAACGGGAAGAAAACGGCAAGTCTTCAAGTTTACTGATTGCTTGATTTAATGCGGAAATATAATTTTGCACTTCTTCCCAATCATCACGCTTTTCCTCTGAGATATCTTCCTTATCAAGCAATGCTTCTTCAATATTTGTCTTAGTTCCTTCAATTTTACTGGATTGAGTAGCCTCTTTTAGTACATGCATACTAATAAACAAGTCTATGTTTGGGATATATTCAGAGTACATATCCAATCTACCCAATTGTCTGTCTGCCTGGCTAAGAAGGTTGAGTAATTCCATATTCTCAATTTTCCATTGCCTATGGATTTTCTCTGGCTGAAAGCTCTTATATGTTCCTTGGTTGATTAGCTTACCTGATGTGAATGTTATCATTTTGCTGTTCCTGTTGATTAAAGTTTAATCAAAGGTAGTTATTAATTAAGAAATAATGAAAAAACTTAATTAATAGAATCGTTAATTAAGAAATATTGAATTAGGTTAATTAGCAAAGCTTGCCAGTAAAGGTTAATACTGAATAGAGCCTGTCTATAAAGTACCATCCATGCTTTACTAAGCTTTTAAAGATTGGTAAAGCTGTTAAAACAGTAAGCTTTAAGAATCCTGAAAGGCTTCTCAAAGCACATTATAGACAGACTCTAAATAAGCCCCTCCTCAAAAACACTTTCGGTCAGGAGTAATTGATTTTGTTTTGTCCAGAGGAAAATTATTTTCCAGGGTTTATTGTATTTCATATTCTTTCACCACTGAAGTGATTAGAATCGTCATAACCTAAAAACTACCTGCTTTATACTACTCATATTACAGTAAATTTCACTTACTGTCCAGTCAAATTAAAACAAAACTGCCTAACCGGAGATTTGCCGGGGAGAGAAGTATAAGCTTTAATTAACTACTAAAACCCACATTACATTTAGCCATTGTTGAACGAACCTCCTTCGTCGGAAGCCCTTCGGGGAATGCCAAAGAACTTCTAACTTCGGAGTTCACAAAATAAGAATTGAAGTTATGAAAAAAAAGTAAAACAATCATTGAAAAAGCATGTGAACAAGTACCTAA